>NZ_RAWE01000186.1 GCF_003611695.1 Corallococcus carmarthensis
GGCTTGATAATGGGCGGGGCCTTGCCGCACGCTGTGTCTTTTCGCGGACACGCGGTTCGCGCACCCCACCTTCAGGCTCCAAGCCCCATGATGCTCTCCGTTCTTCTCGCCGGGCTGCTGACGCAGACGGCGCCGCCGGTCTCCGCTCGCCAGCAGGGTGTGCCCATTGGCCGGGGTGACAAGGTCCCCACGGTGGTGTTGAGCGCGCCGTCCGGCGGGTGGACGGTGGACCGGATGATGCTCATCGAAGGCACGGTGAGCGACGCCACGGTGGATCCGGTGGTCGTGTCCATCAACGGCGACCGCTACCTGATGCGCACGCAAGGGGGGCGCTTCAGCCGCAAGTTCCCCGCGGCCAGCGGGAAGAACGTCGTGACGGTGATGGCCACCAACAAGGGCGGCACGGCGCGCACGCAGGCGACGAGCTACGCGCAGGTGCCTCCGGTGCCGCTCAAGGCCATCCTCACGAGCGACACGGACGGCGTCTACACGGACCTGCACATCTACGAGCCCACGGACGCGAGCAGCGCGGACGACACGCTGGACGTGACGTCGATGGCGCACGTGTACTGGGCGAACACGGAGAGCCCGTCCGGCGGCACGTTCTTCCTCAACGAGCAGGGCGGCGACTTCGACCAGCCGGCATACGGCCCGTACCTCTACATCCACCGCGCGCCACCGAAGGGCGTGTACCTGGTGGCGACGAACTACTGGCCCAGCGGCGACAAGGCGCACACGGTGGCCACGCTCAACCTGGCGCTCTTCGAGGGCACGCCGGGCGAGGTCCGCCGCCGCGTGCGCATCCCGCTGGCGACGCCCGGCACGACGCGCGTGCTCGCGTGGGTGAACATCCTGGGCGACGGGCAGGCGGAGGTGTACGTGCCGTCCGCGGATCCGAAGCCGAAGGGGAAGGGCTGGCCCACGAACCTGGAGGAGGCGGTCAAGGAGCTCCAGAAGAGTGGTGACGGCGAAAGCGGCGGCGGAGAAGAAGGCTACTGAAGCGACCGGCGCTCCCGGCCCGGCCCCGCCATGCGCGTCCTGATGCTCACGCTGCTGTTGCACGCTGGCCCGGCTCCGTCCGGAACGGCCCCCGTGTCCACACGGGGCACCGCGGCGCGTTCCCCCGCGGAGGCTCGCGCCCGGCCTCCCGCGTCCACCGCGCGTGAGGATGCGGTCATCGCCGCGGAGCCTGTCTCTCCGGAGACGCGCGCGCGGCTGCTCCGCCGTGAGGTCGCGCAGGTGGCGCTCGCGCAGGTGAAGGCCCCGGACGCGGCGTGGCAGCCCGCGCAGCGCGATTGCGCGGGCCTCATCCGCTACGCGTACCGCACGGCCTACCGGCGCGTGGCCGCGGAGCGGCTCGCCTCTCCGCTGTGGCAGGACGCTCGCGGCGGGCCTTCCGACTTCGCGGACGCGGAGTCGTTGATCAGCCGCAGCTTCGTCCCGCTGGGCCGGGGCGCGGACGCGCGCGAACAGCTTCGCACCGGAGACGTGGTCGCCTTCCGCCAGGAGCACGACGCGGGGCCCGTCTTCCACCTGATGCTCGTGGTGCAACCGGAGGACCGCGCCCACGCACCCGCGCGCGTCGTCTACCACCCCGGTGAGGCCGGCGCGCGCGTGCGCACCGGCATCCTGGATTCACTCGCTACCGAGGCGCCGCTGGAGTGGCGCCCCGTGCCGGCCAACGCCGCCTTCCTCGGCTTCTTCCGCTTCAAGGAGTGGATGTCATGACGTCTCCCGTGAGCCCGCCGCCCCCCGCTGGAGGCGGAGGCAAGGGCCCCTCGTCCGCCGTGCGCATCGCGCTCATCGGCGCCCTCGTCGTGGGCGTGGGCGTGGGGGCCTTCGTCCTCGGCCGCCGGGGCAGTGGCGGTGGAAGCAGCTCCGGCCCCGCCTTCTCCTCTGGAGAAGCCAAGGGCCCGCCGTCCGCGGGCGCCACCGTGGAGGGCATGCCGGAAGTGCCCTCGGAGCCCACCAAGATGGAGGTGCCCGGCGCTGGCGCCACCGCCGCCATCTGGGTGGACGTGCACGCGCCCGCGAAGGTGCGCGACGCGCTGGTGCGCAACGCGTGGCTGAAGGCGCAGTGGGACAAGCCGCTGGGCCAGGGCTTCGTGAGCGGCTGGGCCGCGTTCCTGGGCTCCACCGGCACCGACCTCAAGGCGTCCTTCAAGGGCGCGGTGCTGGATGTCGTCGCGGGGCAGTTGCTCGACACGCCCTTCCGCACCGTGTGGTTCAGCGGTGACGCGCGCGTGGGCACGCCCGCGCTCATCGTCCCCAAGGCGAACAAGACGTCGCAGGCCGCGTGGGATGCGCTGGACGCCGTGGCGAAGCGCGGCGAGATGCTCGCGGAGAGCTGCCCCGCCAGCATGGCGGAGAAGGCCCCCGACGGCGGCTTCCACCTGTCGCGCTGGCTCGTCGCGGAGCAGACGGTGTGGGCCGCGCGCACCGCGGACCGGCTGGTGCTCTCGCGGCACCCGGTGGTGGTGCTCCAGGCCCTGTGCACGCCGCTGCCGGAGCTGGAGGCGGACGACGGCGTGGACGTGGAGGTGGGCTTCGACCCGAACGCCTACGGCCGTGAGGCACAGCTCTTCACCCACGTGCTGGGCCTGGGCGAGAACACGCGGCTGCAACTGCGCGTGGACGGCGACCGGCTGGTGGCGAAGGGCATCGCGGGGAAGCTCCGCCCGGACGCGATGGCCTCCGACGGCAAGCCCCTCTCCGACGACCTGCTGAAGCTGGTGCCCGAGGACACGCCGGTGCTGTTCGCGTTCCAGCTCACGCTGCCGGAGTCGCTGGAGCCCGCCCAGCTCAATGCCTTCTGGAAGAACGAGGGCAAGCCCCGGACGCGCACGCGCCAGGTGGCCCTGGTGTGGACGCCGCGCGGCAGCACGTCGCTGGAGCCGGAGCTGGCGCTCCTGTGGGGCGATGAGAAGGACGCGGACGGACTCTCCTCGCTGTTCTCCGGCGGCGCGCGGACGCTGACGCGCGCCACGCTGTGCAAGCACGTGGTGCTGGCCACGAGCCCGCAGGAAGTGGAGCGGCTCCAGAAGGCATGTGAAGGCCGCGCGCCCAACATGCTCAACGCCGCGGGCCCGGTGGTGTCGGGGCTGCGCGCGCCCTCCACGGTGGTGCTGGGCATCAACACGGGGCGGCTGCTCAGCGGGCTCGCGATGGACGGCTACACGTCCGAGGCGCGGGTGGACCGCTCCTCTCCGCTGCCCAAGGCGGCACCTCCTGAAATCGAAGCGGCCCGCCGCGACCTGGAGGCCCTGCCGTACCTGGGCTTCCGCGGCAACGTGCAGGGCTACGTCATGCTGTCGGAAGGGTTCGGGACATGAAGACCTCCCTGCGTTTCGCGGCCCTGGCCGCGCTCCTGTTGTCTGGCGTGGCGCTGGCCAAGCCGCTCTACATCACCGTCCCGCGCTCCTACGGCAGTGGCGAGCCGGTGGCGGTGGACGTCGCCTTCGAGGACAAGGGCCCCGTCGAGTTGCGCGTGCTCCAGCCCGCGAACCTGGACGCGTTCATCCGCGCGCAGGGCGACCTGCGGCGCGCGTACGAGACGCCGCCCACGCTGCTCAACCCGGGCCGCGGTCTGAGCCGGGGCCTCAACGCGGTGCGCTCGCCGGGCCTCGTGCTGATGGAGGCGCTGTCGCCCGACTTCCGCCAGGAGGTGGGCGCGGCGCTGCCGAAGCCGCCAGAGTCGTCGTCGTCCGGTGAGCCGCTGGCGAAGGTGGCGGAAGGGCCGGAGAAGCTGGTGGGCACGCCGCCGGGCTTCACCGTGGTGCGCAGCCAGTGGCTCAACCTGGACCTGGGCGGCGCGAACCGGGACTTCAACGTGCCGGGCTTCGACACGGGTGACAGCAGCAGCGGCTTCCAGGAGCGCCGCGTGCTGCTCGCGCCGCTGCCCGCGGGCACGTACGTGCTCCAGCTGGTGCAGGGCCGGGTGGAGGGGCAGGTGGTGCTCGTCGTCAGCGACGTCACCGTGCAGCTCAAGCAGACCGACGGCCAGGTGCTGGTGCGCGCGGCGGGACGCGACCAGCAGCCGCGCGCGGGAGCGCAGGTGCAGGTGTACCTGCCCACGGGCAAGGGCCCCTCGGGCACGACGGATGACAAGGGCGAGGTGACGCTGGCGGTGACGGAGCCGCGCATCATCGCGACGGTGACGGCCGGGAAGGACACGGCCATCGTGGACACGGACTTCTACTCCACGCTGGCGGTGGCGCCGGACGTGTTCATCTACAGCGACCGGCCCATCTACAAGCCGGGCAACGAGGTGAAGTTCCGCGGCCTGGTCCGGCAGCCGGACACGTTCCTCGCGCGGCTCTTCACGCCGAAGAAGCGCGACGTGCGCGTGAAGCTGGTGTCGCAGGAAGGCCGCGAGATCATCACGCGCGCGTCGGTGGATGAGTTCGGCGCGTTCAACGGCACGATGAAGGTGCCGGACGACCTGGGCACGGGCGTGCTGCGCATCGAGGCGGACCTGGACACGCACCCCTACCAGGGCGAGGCGCGCGTGCAGGACTACGTGAAGCCCACGTTCTACCTGGAGGTGCAGCCGGCGTCGGAGACGGTGGTGCCCGGCCAGACGGTGAGCGTGACGGTGCGCGCGCGCCGCTACGCGGGCGGCGTGCCCAAGGGCGCGAAGTACGAGGTGTTCCTCTACCGCAGCCTGCTGGACGCGCCCGCGTGGGTGGACGACTCCGGCCGCGGCGGGCAGGGCAGCGCGGTGACGTACGGCACCGCCGCCAGCAGCGAGGGCAAGCTGAGCGTGCCGGAGCGTCTGTACTCGTCCGTCGCGGAGCGCGCGGCCACGGACGACCCGTGGTCCACCGCGAGCGAGTTCGACGCGGACGGCGAAGCGCAGGTGGAGGTCGCCGTGCCCGCGCTCAAGCCGGGCGAGGAGCGGCTGCCGTACCGCTACAGCCTCACCGTGCGCGCGCGGGATGATCAGGAGACGTTCGCCAACGGCACCGCCGCCTTCTTCCTGTCGAAGGTGGAGGTGATGGGCGTGGCGCGGTACTCGGACGCGGTGGTGCAGAAGGGCTCCGACGCGCAGCTGTCCGTGCGCGCCACCACGCTGTCCGGCAAGCCGTATGGTGTGACGACGGGCGAGGTGGCCTTCGTGCTGCGCCGCGCGGACGGCAGCGAGAAGCCGCTGGGCACGCAGACCTTCACCACGCAGCAGGACGGCACGTCGCGCCAGAAGGTGCCCACCTCCGACGTGGGCACGGTGCTCGCGCAGGTGACGGTGAAGGACAAGAAGGGCGAGACGTGGACGGGCGAGGAGTCGCTGCTCGTCATCGGCGGCGCGGACGAGCCCGTGGCGCAGGTGCCCAACCTCACGCTCGCGTCGCTGTCCGGCACGCTGGCGCCGGGGGACAGCGCGAAGCTGGTGGCGCTGATGCCGGATGGCTGGGGCCAGGGCGGCCGGGACGCGGGGCCCGTGTGGGTGACGCTGACGGGCGCGAACCTGTACGGCACCACGGTGGTACCGCTGAAGGGCCGCACGCTGGTGCACTCCTTCCCAGTGGAGAAGCGCTTCGGCAGCGCGGTGTACGCGTCCGTGGCGTACCCCACGGCGACGGGCCGCTGGGAGGAGCGCACGGTGGCGTTCCGCGTGGTGCCCAAGGAGCGCACGCTCACGGTGGCGTTGCAGCCGCGCCGCGCGGAGGCGCTGCCGCTCACGGAGCAGGCCATCGACGTGCGCGTCACCGACAGCGACGGCAACGGCGTGTCCGCGCAGCTGTCCGTGGGCGTGGTGGACAAGGCCGTCTACGCCATCCAGTCCGAGTTCCGCCCCGGCGTGCTGGACTTCTTCTATCCGCCGGCGCGCGACAACGTGACGAGCTTCTACTCGGCGGAGTTCCAGGGCTACGGCTACGGCGAGCAGCTGGCGCGCAAGCTGGCGGGACTGCCCGACCATGCGTTCGCGTCCATCAAGCCGCCCACCCGCAGTGCGAAGGACCTGGAGAAGGACACGGCGCACTGGGACCCGGCGGTGGTGACGGACCGGGACGGACGCGCGACCGTGCGCTTCACGCTGCCCTCCAACCAGACGCTGTGGGTGGTGACGGCGGTGGCGGCGGACACGTCCGGCCGCTTCGGCGAGAGCACGGCGGAGTTCGCCACGCGCGGCGGATTGAACCTCTACGCGGCGCTGCCGCAGTTCCTGCGCGAGGGCGACGAGGCGCTCGCGTCGGTGCGGCTGGCCGCGGGTTCGAAGTCCAAGGGCAGCCAGGTGCTGGACGTGCGGTTGCAGCCGGGCGGCGCGCTCCAGGCGGACGCGGTCCAGCGCAAGGTGGAGCTGGGCGAGGGCGGCGAGCAGGTGGTGCCGGTGACGCTGCACGCGGCGAAGACGGGCCCGGCGCAGCTCGCGGTGGACGTGACGGGTGGCAAGGATCCGCTGCGCGACCTGAAGCGCTTCGACGTGGCGCCGGCCGCGGTGGAGGACCCGGTGCAGGTGAGCGCGTGGGGCGGCGGGGCGCTGTCGTTGGAGGCCCCGGAGGCGTCGGCGCTGACGCGCGTGGAGCTGGTGCTCCAGCCGTCCACGGTGGACGCGGCGCTCACCAACGTGCGCGAGCTGCTCACGTATCCGTATGGATGCCTGGAGCAGCTGGTGTCCACGACGGTGCCCAACGTGGCGGTGTACCAGGTGCTCCAGAAGGCGGGCGCGCTGGACAAGCTGGACCCTGAGTCGCAGTCGCTGCTGGCGGAGGCGCGCAGCCGCTCCGTGCAGGGCACGGCCCGCATCCTGGGGCTCGCGGTGAAGGGCGGCGGCTTCACGTGGTTCGGCGGTTACAGCGAGCCCAGCCTGCCGCTCACGCTCATCGCGCTGGACGGCCTGGCGTACGCGTCCGAGGCGGGTTTGGTGGACCGCGACGACGCGCGCATCGCGGAGAGCGCGAAGTGGCTGGAGGCGCAGGAGGGCCTGTCGCCGGAGTACGAGGCGACGCGCGCCTACGTGCTGGCGCGCCTCCAGGGCCCGCGTCAGGCGGCGCGGGTGCGCGCGCTGGTGGAGGCCGCGAAGCCGGGGGAGTTGTATCCGCTGGCGCTCGCGGTGCTGGCCGCGGAGAAGGCGGGCGTGATGAAGGAGCCCGGCCTCCAGGAGCGCATCCAGGGGTTGGTGAAGGAGAGCAACGAGGGCTTCGCGAAGCTCGCGGGCCTCAGGGGCGACGCGGAGATGACGTCCGAGTCGTTCTACCGCTTCCCGCTGCGGCGCGTGGGCCTCACCGCCATCACCGCGCACGCGGCGTCGTTCGGGTCGCTGGACGTCACGCGCGCGCGCAAGCGCATCCTGGAGATGTTGAGCGAGCCGGGCCTGTCCACCTTCGACCGGAGCACGGCGCTGTTGCACTCGCTCTGGCTGGTGGAGCGTGACGCGAAGGCGTTCAAGGGCATGGCGCCGCCGGAAGTGAAGGGCGCTTCGGCGCCGGTGAAGTTCTCACCGCGCGGCATGGGCCTGGTCGCCACGCTGCCGGCGGGGACTCGCACGGTGGACGTGGGCGGCTTCGACGGCGTGGCCACGCTGCGCGCCGCCGCGACGACGCCGCTCAAGGACGTGCGGTCGCGCGTGAACGGGATGTCCGTCGAGCGCGCGTACTACGTGCTGCGCGAGGGCGGGAAGGTGAAGCTGGACGCGGGCGCGCAGGTGACACAGGGCGAAGAGGTCTACGTGGAGCTGACGCTGGACGCGCGCGGGGAGAACCGGGCGCGCTCGGCGTACTACGTGGTGGAGGACGCGGTGCCGGCGGGCTTCGTCCCGCTCCAGGAGGACAAGGCCTTCCGTGGGCCGCCGCACTCGCTGCCGCTGGCGCCGGAGGCGCTCAAGCGCCGGCAGCTGGACCCCTCGCACGCGACGTTCTTCTTCGAGGAGCCGGCGTGGTGGAGCGACAGCCCGCGCACGGTGGGCTACGTGATGCGCGCGCAGTTCGCGGGCACGTTCGCGGCGCCGCCCGCGACCATCGAGGACATGTATTCAGCGCGCATCCGGGGCCGCACGGCGTCGGACGTGTTGAAGGTGGTGCCCTCGAAGACGTCCGTGAGTGACCTGTAGCCCATGGGGTGGGCCGTCGCCGTCGCCGTGCTGTTGTCGGCTTCGCCCACCTTCGTCACCCGGGGGGATGTGACGCCCGAGGCGGACCTGCGCCGCGAGGCCCAGGCCGCCTGGACGTCATTGGAAACGCAGTACGCGGCGCAGGCGGGTGGCCTTCCCACGAGGGCCCCCGCCTCCGTGACGCTCCAGAAGGGCACGGCGCTGCCGCCCGAGCGCAACGCGCAGGGCCGGCCCGGTGTCGTGGAGCTGCGGCAGAACACGCCCGGCGTGCTGGACGCGAGGACGCGCACGGCGCTGCGGCATGAGCTGGCGCATCAGTTGCTGTGGTGGGCCTGTCCCGCGTCCAGCGAGGACCGGCTCTTCCACGAGGCCTTCGCGCTGACGGTGAGCGGTGAGCTGTCCGCGTGGCGTGATGGGCCCTATCAATCCCTGTCGAGCGCCGCGAAGGAGGTGGCCAGCGCACCGGCGGTGGACACGCCGCGCGCGAGGAGGGGACTGGCCCGCATCCTCGGGGAGCACACGGGTTTTCCCGCCGCGCTGACGCGCAGGCTGCGCCAGTGTCATGACGGAACTCGGTGGGCGGCACCCCTGACGGTGGAGGAGCTGGCGGATGTGGCGGTGCTCGCGCCCGAAGCAGCCACGGTGGTGGTGAGCCGGCACTCGGGAGAGGTGCTGCTCGCGGAAGGCGACGTGCGCCGCGCGGTGCCCTATGGCTCCACGCTCAAGCCGTTCCTGTACGCGGCGGGGACCGTGGTCGCGCGAGAGGGCGCGGGTGCTCCGTCGCGTCGTGACAGCGGCGACGCTGGAGCATCGGGCACCTCGCTCGTCGCGGACACAAGCGCGCCTCCGCTGCTCGCGCCGCGCCGGGGCGTGCAGGAGTGGGCCTGTGGCGCGGATCTGCCTTCGATGGTGGATGCGCGGATTGCGCTCCTGCGCTCGTGCAACGGGTGGTTCCTGGACTGGGAGGCCACGGGCCGAGCGCCGAAGGCCTTGGGTGTCTGGGGGCCCGTGCTGTCCGCCGTGGGCCTCACCGGCCTGCCCTCGGACATGACGGAGGCCATCGGACTTCGCTCCGCGCACGGCCTGTCCCCGTGGGGCATGGCGCAGGCGTACCGGCTGCTCGCGGAGGCGCGGCCGGACGTGCTCGCGCTCCTCACCGGCAACGTGGATGAAGGCACGCTCAGCGGCCTGTCCACGTCGAAGGCCCTCAAGGGCGTGGCCACCAAGACAGGCACGGTGCGCGACGCCGCGAGCCGCCCCCAGTTTGGATGGATCGCCGCCGTGGACGCGGACCTCGTCGC
Organism: Corallococcus carmarthensis; assembly: GCF_003611695.1. GTDB lineage: Bacteria > Myxococcota > Myxococcia > Myxococcales > Myxococcaceae > Corallococcus > Corallococcus carmarthensis. The sequence continues at coordinate 9,349 of NZ_RAWE01000186.1, forward strand.
CGTCATCATGCGGCCCGGCAAGATGCCCCGGCACTTCGTGGATGAGCTCCCCGCGCTCCTCGCCCGCGTGCGCCGGCAGGCGGGACTGGAGGCCGCGCGCGTGCAGGTGCTCGGCCTGCTGCCCTCCAACACCGTGGAGGCCCGCTGCGCGGGCGCGGGCTTCTCACTGGAGGACGGCACCCCTCGCGCCGCGCCACCGGACTTCTCGCGCCTGGACTCGCTCACCTCGAAGGGCCCCGCCGTCTGCCTGGGCAGCCCCTGGCGCGTGCGCTTCCCGGACGGGCCCGACGGAGGCCGCGACTACGCGGGCGTCTTCACCTGGTCCACGCCGCCGCCATACCGACCGCCGCCCGGCGTGCCCACCACGCCCAGCGCGCTCAAGGCCCGGCGCGGCTCCGACTTGGTCTTCCTCACCACGCGCGTGCAGTACACCGCCGGCGTCGTCGCCGCCGAGGACGTCACGCTCCAGGGTGAAGCCCGCGTCGCGCTGGCCCGCGTGGCCGCCCACAACGAGCGTCACGCCGGCACCCGCCACCCCGGCCGCGCTCTCTGCGACACCACCCACTGCCAGGCCTTCCGGGGCACCGTGCGCATCCGCCCGGAAGAGTCCCGCGCCCTCCAGCTTCCGCCGCTGAAGTGGGACGCCTGGCTCACCTTCTCGCAGGGCGGCGCCACCCCGTGGAGCGAAGTCCGCTCCCGCGCGCAGGTGGAAGCCCTGCTGGGCACGAACCTCGTCTCCCTGCGCTTCGAGTCCGGCCGCGTGCGCTACCTGCGCACCGAAGGCACCCCCGCCGCTCCCTACGAGGACGCGCGCTCCCTGCCGTGCGACACGCTGCGCGCCGGGCTCCAGCTCCCCTCCTGCCCCCAGCGCGCCTCCTTCGACGGACCCCAGGTCCTCTTCGAAGGCCAGGGCCGTGGCCACGGCGAGGGCCTGGACGTCGAAGCCGCCAAGGCCAGTCCCGGCCTCTCCAGCGATGCCCTCCTGGAACGCGCCTTTGGAGCCCGGGGCCCCCGGCCTCCCACCCGCTGAGTCCCCTGACACACGCCCCCACCCAGACCCACGGGGTTTCCCATTACCCACTCGGGAAACCACGAAAAACGTGCTGACACCGCCCCCTAATCACAGCTATCACGGAAGAATACCGTAGCGCTGTTTGGTGCGAGGGGCCCAATGGCGGAGGGAATGAGCGAGGTGGAGTCCACCCGGCGCGCGTTGGAGGCGTTGCCGGAGGGCCTTCGGGTGCGCTGGGTCCAGGAGGGACGCGGGGCCTGGGTCCTGGGCTGTCAGGACTCGAAGCCGAACCTGCACGCGCCCCGGGGGGAGGACGTGCTCATCCAGGGCGAGCTGTGGCTCCTGGGCGCGCGCTACGTGGAGGGCGCGGTGCCCCGAGGCGCCCTCCAGGTGTGGCTGCTGGAGGGCCCCGTGCGGCACGTGCTGGCCGCGCGCGTGGCGGTGGGCGGCGAGGACCTGACGCTGGGCCTTGGGCCACCGGGTGCGCGGGTGCCGTCGGCGCGTGTGGTGTGTCAGCGCGTGGAGTGGCGGCCGTACTCGGTCGCGAACGCGGCGCCGCTGGCGGCGGCCTTCGTGGACCTGTGGCGCGGCCTGGGCCGGGGCGCGCGGGTGGAGCGGCTGGGATTGGAGGTGGACGGTGAAGTGGAGGGCCGCGCGCGCGTGTCCCCCTTCGTGGAGGTGGAGGCGGACCGCAAGGGCAGCCGCCGGTCCGCGACGCGCCACCCGTTGCCCCCCTTCGAGGCACCCACGGCGGACGTGCTGCGCGACTGCCGTCTGTGGCTGCGCGCGACGGCGCACGCGCTGACCCGCGAGCCGCCCTTCCTGCGCGAGGTGTACCTGCCGTCCCCTCCGTCCGGAGCCGGCGTGCCCCTGTCGCTGGAGGCCACGGCCGCGAGTGAGTCGTTGAGCGCGCTGCTGGAGCGGCGGTTGCGCTGGGCGGAAGGGTGGCTGTCCCCGTCCGCGCTGCTGGAGCTGGAGGTGTCGCGCACGGTGCCCGAGGGCGGGAGCGCCGGGGCCTGCTGGCTCACCGCGCGCTTCGAACAGGCGCAGACGGGCGGGACGGCCACCACCGTCACGCTGCTCGACACGCCTGGCTTCTCCTCGGAGGTGCTGGCGCTGCTGCGCGGCTGGGCCCAGGCCACGGCACAGGGGCGCGGCGCGGTGGTGCGCGGCCTGTTGTCCGTGGAGTGACGCGCTTTCATCCCGCGGGTCTCGTGCCCGGGGGTGGGGCGCTCAGCCAGGCGGCCCTGGCAACCGGCTTCCGCGTCCACACCTTGCTCCCGTCAATCGTGCATCCGCGGAGGCGGGGGAGGCTGGGACCATGGGCAAGACGAATTGGAAGGCGCAGGCGGTGACGGCGGCGGTCGTGACGGGGCTGATGGGTTTCGCGGCCCACGCCAACGACGAGTCCAAGCAGGACAAGCAGTCCATGGAGCAGGGCAAGGCCGTGGGGGAGGCGGCCGGCAAGCGCGTGCAGTACGTGGGCAAGCTGGCCGTCTTCAACAACCGCCAGATCAAGCTGGCGCGGCTCGGGGAGGAGCAGGCGTCGGATCCGCGCGTGAAGGAGTTCGCCACCAAGCTGCGCGAGGACCACGAGAAGAGCCAGGAATCGCTGCGCACCTGGGCCCAGAACAAGAAGATGGAGATCAGCGCGCTCAGCGACAGCAACCAGACGTCCGAGGCGCAGGGCACGGGCGGCTCCGGCGTGCAGGAGGGCTACAACAAGAAGATGGAGGGCTCCGGCGAGAAGCTGGGCAAGGCCATCGATGAGACGAACGCGGAGATCACCAAGCTCCAGGCGAAGCAGGGCCCCGAGTTCGACAAGGCCTTCCTGACGCGCATCACGGATGACCAGAAGAAGGGCAAGGAGATCCTCAAGGAGGGCCGCAAGGAGTACAAGAACGACGCCAGCTTCCTGGCGCTCCTGAGCGACACGGAGACCACCGTCAGCGGCAACGAGACGCAGGCGAAGGAGCTCGAGAAGCAGATGAAGAAGTAGTGCCCGCGTGTGTAGTGCGGTGGGCGTCGGACCGACGGGCCGGTTGACTCGGCCGGGTCCGGCGCCTAATCCCTCGCGGATGCGCACGGCACTGGCGGCGGTGGGGGTGGCACTCGGGGCGCTGCTGGGCGCGTGTCAGGCGACCGTGCCGGTGGCCCCCGCGGTCCCGTCCGTGGGCGTGACGCCCGCGGGCCCCTTCGTCGACGACGCGCGCACCCTCTTCGACGGCTGCATCCCCGTCCCGGACAGCGCCACGTCGCGCATGTACCGCTGCGGCGCGCTCTCCGTGTGGCTGCACGAACAGCCCGGCCTGAGCGAGGCGCAGGCCGTGGAATCCGGGCGCGCCCGCGTCCATGCGCGGCTGGGCCCGGCGCTCACGGAGGCCCGGGGAGCGCTGCCGCTCGCGGGACAGCCGCACCCGTCCCTGCGCTTCGAACAGTGCTCCGGTGCGAACGGCGGAGCGCCCTGCCCGGTGGGTGGCTACGTCACGGCGGTGACGCCCGCCGCGGGCCGCGTGCGGCAACTGGGCTGCGTGGCGCGCGACGACGTCCGCGCGGGCCTGGGCCGGTGCCTGGAGTTGTTCGCGTACCTGGCCACGCGGGGCAACCCCGAAGGCGACACGCTGTCGCAGTCTTCCCTCGTCACGCCGCCCTACTTGCCGTGGCGGGTGCTGTACATGCCGGAGGGCTGCGAGCTCGCGGACTCGACGACGCGCGCGGGGAGGATCCGCTGCGCCGCGGCCACCTTCTCCTGGAGCGTCTTCCAGCCGGTGCAGCCAGGCGCGGCCCAGGTGGAGCGCTGGCGCGACCGGAGCGTGGAGGAGCTGCGCGACGCGCTCCCGGGCGCCGGTCCGGTGGAGGTGCGCGACTGCTACGTGGAGGGCCTGGCCACGCGCTGCCTCCGCTTCACCGCGCCCGCTCCGGACGGCGGCGGCGACGTCCAGGTCTGGGCCGGCGGCGTGGACCGGAGGGGCTGGGGCCTGTTCGCGGCGTGCAGCCTTCCCGCGAGTGAATCCTTCCCTTTTCCAACCGCCTGCAACGGCGTGTTCGCTCCTCGCTGAAGGGACGTGGCGTCCGTGTTCCTCCTGGAAGGGGTGTCCAAGCGCTTCGGTACCGCGCAGGCATTGCACCCGCTGAGTCTGAATCTGCCCAAGGGCGCCACCACGGTGCTCATCGGTCCCAGTGGCTGCGGGAAGTCCACGCTGCTGCGGTTGCTCAACGGACTGCTCCGGCCCGACACGGGTCGCGTGCTCTTCGACGAGAAGCCCTTGCCGGAGCATGAGGACGCACTGCTCGCCGTACGCCGCCGCGTGGGCTACGCGCTCCAGGGGGGTGGCCTGTTCCCGCACCTCACCGGCGCGCGGAACGTCACGCTGATGGCGCGGCACCTGCGCTGGCCGGAGGCGCGGATCCGCGAGCGATTGGCGCAGTTGATGGACCTGACGCGCTTCCCGGCGGAGGCGCTGGAGCGCTTCCCCAGCGAACTCTCCGGAGGCCAGCGGCAGCGCGTGGCGCTGATGCGCGCGCTGATGCTGGACCCGGACGTGCTGCTCCTGGACGAACCCCTGGGCGCGTTGGATCCGCTGGTGCGCCATGACCTCCAGACGGACCTGCGCGGCATCTTCGAGCGGCTGGGCAAGACGGTGGTGCTCGTCACCCACGACCTGGCGGAAGCGGCCTACCTGGGGGACACCATCGTGCTGATGCGCGAGGGCCAGGTGGTGCAGCAGGGCACGCTGGACGACCTGACAGCGCGCCCCGCGGATCCGTTCGTCACGCGCTTCATCCAGGCGCAGCGCCCGCTGCCCCTGCGGAGGTCCGGGTGATGCGCGCGCTGTCGCTGGCATTGCTGCTGCTGTTCGGCGTCGCGTGCGAGAGCGCCGACGGCGCGGGGCCCGAGGTGCGCGTCGGCTCCAAGAAGTTCACCGAGTCCGTCATCCTCGGGGAGATGGTGACGCAGGTGGCGAAGGACGCCGGTGCACGGGCCTCGCACCGGCGCGAGCTGGGCGGCACCACGGTGCTGTGGGAAGCGCTGCGCCGGGGCGAACTGGACGTCTATCCCGAGTACACCGGCACGCTGCGCCAGGAGCTGCTCGTGGGCCGCGCGCTGCCGGACGACGCGGCGCTGCGGAAGGCGCTCGCGGACGAGGGCCTGCGGATGAGCGCGCCGCTGGGCTTCAACAACACCTACGCGCTGGGCATGAAGGAAGCGGAGGCTCAACGGTTGGGCATCCGCCGCATCTCGGATTTGAAAACGCACCCGGAGCTGCGCGTGGGCTTCAGCAACGAGTTCATGCAGCGGGGCGACGGCTGGCCCGCGCTGCGCGACGCGTACGGCCTGCCCCAGCGCGACGTGCGCGGCCTGGACCACGACCTGGCCTACCGGGGCCTGGAGAGCGGCGCCATCCAGCTCACGGACCTGTACTCCACGGACGCGGAGATCGCCGCCTACGGGCTGCGCGTGCTGGAGGACGACCGGCGCCACTTCCCCGCGTATGACGCCGTGCTCCTCTACCGCGCGGACCTGGAGACGCGCGCGCCCCGGGCCGTCCAGGCGATGCGCCGGCTGGAGGGCGCGCTGACGGAAGCGAAGATGGTGCAACTCAACGCCCGCGCGCGGCTGGAGCACGTGCCGGAAGCCCAGGTGGCGTCGGACTTCCTCCAGGCGTCGCTGGGCCTGACGACGGAGGTGCGCACGGACGGGCGGGGCGTGCGCGTCTGGCAGCGCACGCGCGAACACCTGTTCCTCGTGGGGCTGTCGCTGATGGCGGCCATCGCGCTGGCCATCCCGTTGGGCGTGGTGGCCGCGCGCCGTCCGCGCCTGGGGCAGGGCGTGCTGGGGCTGTCCAGCGTCATCCAGACGGTGCCGTCGCTGGCGCTGCTGGTGTTCATGATTCCGCTGCTGGGCATCGGCTCGAAGCCGGCCATCGCGGCGCTGTTCCTCTACAGCCTGCTGCCCATCGTGCGGAACACGGCGGCGGGCCTCCAGGGCATCCCGTGGGAGGTGCGCGAGTCCGCGGAGGCGCTGGGCCTGCCGTCCGGCGCGAGGCTGTGGCGCATCGAGCTGCCCATGGCGGCGGCGTCCATCCTCGCGGGCATCCAGACGGCGGCGGTCATCAACGTGGGCACCGCCACGCTGGGCGCGCTGGTGGGCGCGGGCGGCTACGGCCAGCCCATCCTCACCGGCATCCGCCTGGACGACGTGGGGCTCATCCTGGAGGGCGCGGTGCCCGCGGCGGTGCTCGCGCTCGCGGTCAGCGGCCTCTTCGAGGCGGTGGCGCGCGTGCTGGTGCCCCGCGGCCTGCGCGGTTAGCCCGGCGTCGTCAGGGCACGCGGCCCGCGTACAGCACGGACGTCCCCAGCACCGGCCGCGCGGACAGGCGCGTCTCCGCGTGCATCAGCACCCGCAGCGCTCCGTCCACCAGCTTGGATGGGGGCACGAAGCCTCGCTCGATGACCCGCTTCTGGTCCGAGTCCTGGGTGGGCATCAGCGCCTTGCGCGCGAGCAGCGCGGGCACCAGGGAGAGGCCCCAGTAGCGCAGGGCCTGCGAGGAGAGCGGCAGGCCGTCCAGCTCGCGCGCCAGGCTGTCGCGCGTGTAGCGCCGCACGTGGCCCGCGACGACGTCATAGCGGCTGAAGAGCACGGGCAGCGCGGGCACGTTGATGAGCAGCCACCCGCCGGGCTTCAGGTGCCGCAGCGCGGACTCCAGCAGGGGGCGCGGCTGGGGCACGTGCTCGATGACGTCGAAGAGGATGGCCACGTCATAGGTGCCCCGCAGCTCGGGCCGCTCCTCGGTGACGTCGTAGTAGAGCGTCCGCCCCCGGCGCGGCGCGCACCGCTGCAGCGCGCCCAGGTTGAGGTCGGTGGCGTCCACCGTCCACGCGGTGGTGTCCTCCAACTGGCGCGCGAGCACGCCGGAGCCCGAACCGATGTCCAGCGCCCGCAACGGGGCCTGCGTGGGCAGGTCCACGTCCTTCATCAGGCGATGCAGCGCGCGCAGCCGCCAGGTGAACCAGAAGTGATCCGCGGAGGACTCGTCGTACCACTCGTCGGGGAAGGGCTCCGCGGAGGTGGGGCGCGACAGCATCTCCACCGGGGCGGCGGACTCAGGGAACGGGAGGGACATGGGGATTCTCCTGGCGCGCGCGGGGTTCCACCCGCTCCATCACGACATAGGGGGGACGGCCCTTCACCTCCAGGTACGTACGGCCCACGTACGCCCCCAGGATGTAGAGGCAGAACGCCAGCACCGCGTTGCCGGTGGCGATGAGCACGTAGGCGAAGAGGAAGGGACGCGGCACGTCCAGGTGGCGTGAGAAGCCCACCAGCAGGAACAGGAAGAGCAGCGTGAGCACGCCGAAGAGGAAGCTGGCCAGCTGGGCCGCCTGTAGGGGCCGCGTGCTCATGGACGCGATGCCGTCGGTGGCCAGCCGGTACAGCTTGCTCCAGGTGTACTTGGGCTCGCCCGCCGCGCGCGCTGGCCGGTCGAAGGGCACCGCCACCTGCTGGAAGCCCACCCAGGCCCGGAGGCCCCGGGAGAAGCGCAGGTTCTCCGGCAGCTGGCGCAGCGCGGACACCACGCCCCGGTCCATCAGGCAGAAGTCCCCGGTGTCCAGCGGCAGGTTGATTTCGGAGAGGAACGCCACCAGTCGGTAGAAGCCCCAGTAGCCCAGCCGTTTGAGCACGTTGCCCTGCCGCCGCCGCCGCCGCCCGAAGGCGACGTCCGCGCCCTGGCGCCACGCGGCCAGCATGTCCCAGACCACCTCCGGTGGATCCTGGAGGTCCGCGTCCATCACCGACACCAGGTCCGCGTCCGCGTGGTCCAACCCCGCGCACACCGCGCCCTGGTGTCCGAAGTTGCGAGACAACCGGATGAGCCGCGCCTGCAAGCCGCCCCGGATGCGTTCGGCGAGCAGCCGCGCGGTCGCGTCGCGGCTGCCGTCATCCACCAGGATGAACCGCACGGACGCCACGCCCTGGCGCGCGAGCACCTCGGGCGCGAAGACCTGGGCCAGCCGCCCGAGCAGCAGGTCCAGCATCTCCTCCTCGTTGTACACGGGGATGACGATGTCGAGCGTCAGGTCGGTCGCGTCGCGGGACGCGCTGGCGGCCGTTCGCGCGTCGACGGAGGGTGGGCCGGGAGGCAGGTCGAGCCGGTGCATGTGTCAGGGGCCTCCGTGGGCCTTCAGGAGCTGCTCCGAGGTCCGCCGGACAGGGGAGTCCGGTGCCGAGAGCTCCGCCGCCTCGCGCAGCGAGGCCAGGCCCTCCGCGGTCCGTCCCACCATCAGGTAGGCTTGGCCGAGTGCCAGGTGGGGGTCCGCGGCCGGCACGCGATGAACGATGCCTTCCAGCAAGGGAATGGCTTCTTGAGGCCGTTCCTGCAGCAGCAGGGCCTGCCCCCATCCCAGGCTGCAATCCGTGAGCTCCGCGTTGCGCTGCAGGCATTCGCGGAAGTGGAGCGCGGCGAACTCCGGGTCCAGGTCCATCGATAGCCGGCCCAGGCGCCGGTATTGGGCGTCCGAGGGTTCCGCGCCTGGCATCACGTGCTCGCGCACGGCCCAGGGGATGTACAGCAGCGCCAGGGGGCCCGTCGCCGCCAGCGCGCCCCAGCGGCGGGCTCTTGCCCATTCTCCCAGGGCCAGCAGCCCCGCCGCCGACAGCGGCAGCATTGCCGCGGTGATCGGCAGGCGATAGCGGGAGATCATCGACGCCAGCAGGATGGTGGGCACGCCCGCCGCGACGGCGATGTAGAGCGGCCAGACCCGCCGCCACTGCCGGGCGGTGGCCATGAGCCCCACCGCGCCCAGGAACGCCAGCAGCCAGAAGGAGACCGGCATCGCCCGCAGGAGGCCGCACGCCTGGAAGAAGAGGTTCACGTCCACGTTGTTGGGCATCTCCTCCCCGTGGACCAGGGAGACGAGCTTCATCACGCAGAGCAGGAGGTAATGCGTCAGCGAACCATGGGTCTGGATGGCCGCTACCAGCGAGGGGAGCAGGTGCCCGTCCTCCTGGGCGAGGATGCTCGCGTAGTCCTTGCTGATGAGGAATTGGGCGGGCAGCGCATCCTTCACGTGGAAGATGGCCAGCATGGCGTTTCCGGATCCGTTGAACCGGAACAGCGGCACGCCCACCAGGGCATTGCGCACGAGGGCGGGCAGCATCGCCAGCACCATGCAGCCCAGGGCCAGCCCCACGTCGCGCGGTCCGCCGCGGCGCGACAGCAGCGCCCCCGCGAACGCCAGGAGCGCGAAGAAGAGGAAGGGCACCTTCAACAGGATGGCGCCGCCGCAGAGCGCGCCGAACAGCGCCCAGCGCCAGCCGCCCCGCTCCAGGGCCTCCAGCAGCGCCCAGAGCAGCGCCAGCGTGGCGAACACGATGAGGGAGTCACGCAGCAGGGCGAACTCGTGGACGATGAACGGCGCGTACCCCAGGCCCAGCAGCGCCGCGATGACGCCCACCGTCTCTCCCATCAGCCGCCGCCCCACGAGGTAGACGAGCCACAGCATCGCCACGCCCAGAAGGCCCTGCCAGGCGAAGACAGCCCACGTGCCGGGACCAGCCACGACGCGGGTGACCGCCAGCAGATAGGGATAGAGGGGTTCCTGGAAGTATGTGGCCCCGCCCAGCCAGTGGTCCCACAGGCGGACGCCCATGGCGGGCCGGTCGTACGACGTGTCTCCGGCCAGGCCCAACCGCACGGGGACGTCGGGATGCTCGCGCATCACCTGGCTGGCGACCTTCCGCATCCAGGGCGGCATCGGATGGAGCGGCTGCCGCTGCAGCCAGTCCTCCTCCGCCAGGTGCTGGGACCACGTGACGAAGAAGGCGTTGTCGGAGGCCGGGACGAGCTCCGGAATGCGGACCAGCGGCCCGCCCGAAAGCTCCATCCCCACCATCAACCGCAGGAACACCGCCAGGAGCAGCAGGCCGCCCAGGACGCGGCGGCGGTGGAGGACGAGGAAGCCATCCAGGCGCTCGGTCAGGGGTGGAGGGGTCGTCATGAGGGGGGCGGGCACGCGGAGCCTATACCGGCTCCACGCGGGAAGCAGGCTCGGCGGCGGGCTCCAGGCGCGGCGCGTCCTCCGCGAGCCCCGCCGCGCACAGCCGCACCACGCACATCCACACGCAGTCCGCGAGCAGCAGGTGCACCAGCTGCATCGTCACGGGCGCCAGCAGCACCAGGTTGATGACGCCCGCGCCCAGCTGCGCCACGTACACGCCGGTGAGCAGCGTGGACGCCCGCCGCACGTCCGGCGAAGGCCGCAGCCGCGCCACCTGGCGGCCACCGAACACCAGCAGCGCGCCCATGCCCACCGCGATGAGGGGATGGAACACGCGCAGGCGCAGCAGCACGTGCGCCGCTTCCGACAGGTCCTGCTCGAAGCCGTGCGTGAGGCTGACGGCGGGGAACAGCGTGTCGCCCAGCGCGGCCACCGCGCCGCTGACGCCCAGCACCAGCATGCCGGCCACGCTGAAGCCCAGCACCGCGCCCACCGTGCCCTGGCCTCGCAGCGCCATGCGCGCGCGGCCCCGGGAGGCCCACACGACCAGCGTCTGCGCGCCCACCAGGAGGAAGGTGTTGGTCAGGTGCACGCCCATCCACACCGCGCGGCCCAGGCGCGCGTCCTGCGCCACGTACTTGAGCAGCACGATGCCCGCGCCCACCAGACCTTCGGTGAGCATGAACACCAGCGCCCAGAACGCCGCGCGCCGGCCGGGATGGCCCTTGGGGAACTCGCGCCGGCCCCACACGTAGAGGACGACGGCGAGCACCGTGGCCAGGCCGCTGGTGAGCCGGTGCGTGTACTCGATGAGGGTCTGGAGCGAGGGCGCGCGCGGCAGCACCTCGCCGTTGCAGACGGGCCAGTGGTCGCCGCAGCCCGCGCCGGAGCCGGTGGCGCGCACGAACGCGCCCCAGAGGATGACGCCCAGGCTGTAGAGGAGCACGCCCTGGCTGAACCACTGGAAGCGGCGGGTCGCGGCGGTGGGAAGGGTCATCGTGCCCTCCCAGTACCGCATCCCCTTCCAGGGGACCACCGCGCGCCCGAGTCCGCCTGCCCGCCGCGCGCCAATGGCTCAACACCTGGGCTTATGGGGCGGCCCGCGCCAGTCCCCAAGGCAGGGAGAAGTTGTTAGCGTCACCCCGTGCCCCGAGACCGCGAAGCGCCCCCTGCCTCCC
>NZ_RAWE01000187.1 GCF_003611695.1 Corallococcus carmarthensis
GAGTCGCTGGGGTCGGCGGGGGTGGTGGTGGCGCCCCGGCTCGCGGGGCCGGCGGTGCGGCTGGCCTGGTGCGAGGCGCGCATGCTGGACGGCGGCGAACGGGTCTGGGTGCCGGCGCAGGGCGTGTACTGCCCGCCGTCGGGGACGGTGGAGCTGGGGCCGGTGTCGGTGGCGTGGACGACGAATGGCTCCGGGGCGCATCCGGAGTCGGAGCCGGCGCTGCTGCACGCGCTGCTGGAGGCCACCGAGCGCGACCAGCTGTCGCGGGCGTTGTCAGAGGGCTGGTCGGAGGAGGGCGTGGAGAGGCGGATGTTGCGGCCGGAGTCCCTGGAGGACGGGGCGCCGCGCACGGCCGCGCTGCGGGACGCGCTGCGGGCCCGGGGGTTTCGCGTCTACCTCTTCGATGTGACGCCCACCCCCCGGACGCGAGGAAGGGTGGGGCTGCCGGTGGCGGCGGCGGTGCTGGTGGACGCGGACGAAGGACCGGTGCTCCTCACCGCGGGCTATGCGTGCGCGATGGACCGGGACGAGGCCTTGCAGAAGGCGCTGCTGGAGGCCGCGCAGTCGCGGCTGACGGACATCCACGGAGCCCGTGAGGACGTGGCGGCGGCGGACCGCGAGGCGTCGCGGGGCTTCGCGGAGGCCCTGACCGAAGTGAGACCCCGGCGGGCCGTGGGCGCGATGCCGGACGTGGCGGACCGGCGGGCGCGAACGGCTTCGGCGAGGGTGCGCACGGTGCTGTCCCTGTTGGACGGAGCGGGGTTCACGCGGGTGGCGGGCGTGGCGCTGGACGCGCCGGTGCCTGGGCTGCACGTGTGGAAGGTGGTGGTGCCGGGCATGCGCGTCTCGGAGCTCCTGTGAAGCGGCGTTCGGGTGCGGTGGGCGGTGCCGGTTCCACGGTTCAGGGCGTCTTGGAGGCCGCGAGCGGCCCGGGGCGTGATGGGGCTCGCGTGAAGCGGCGGTCGGACGACCTGGTGGTGTTCCTGGGGCCTTCGTTGCCCCAGGCGGAGGCGCGGCGGATCGCGCCGTGCACGGTGTTGCCTCCCGCGCGGCAGGGCGACGTGTGGCGGGCGCTGTCGCTCAAGCCCCGGGCGCTGGTGCTGGTGGACGGCGTCTTCGAGGCGCAGCCGTCCGTGTGGCATCACGAGCTGCTCGCGGCGATGGAGGCGGGCGTGGCCGTCTTCGGCGGGGGAAGCATGGGCGCGCTGCGCGCCGCCGAACTGTCCGGGCACGGCATGGTCGGCGTGGGCCGCATCTTCGGCTGGTATCGCGACGGCGTGGCGGTGGATGACTCGGAGGTGGCGCTGCTGCACGCGGACGCCGAACACGATTGGCGTCCCCTCACGGTGCCCCTGGTGAACGTGCGGCACGCGGCGGAGCAGGCACGCAAGGCGCGCGTGCTGGGCCGCTCCGGCGCCCAGGCCCTGGTGGACGCGGCGGCCGCCGTCTTCTACCAGGAGCGCACCTGGACCCGGATCCGCGAGGCCGTGGAGCCCGCGTGGACCCGGCCCGTGCGCGCCGCCTGGGACGCCTGGTTCGCGGGCGGAGTGGAAGACCTCAAGCGGCTGGACGCCATCGAGTGCGTGCGCACGGCGGCGGAGTTCGTGAGCCGCGCGGTGCCGCCCCAGCCGGGCGTGCGGCGCAATCCCTCGTCGCTGGTGCGGCGCCGGCGCTTGATGGAGGACGTGACGCGCGTGGGCTCAAGCGCCGTGGACTCCGGGCAGGTGATGGAGTTGCTGCGAGGCGCGCCCGACGCGGCGGCCTGGGCGGAGGCGGGCCTGCGGCGGGCGTTGCTCGCGGGTTGGGCGCGTTCGCTGGGCCTCACCGTGACGGAGGAAGAGATCGCCGCTGAGGAGTCCGCGTGGTGGGAGGAACGGAAGGTCCGGGCCTCTCGCCGTGAGGCCTTCCTCGCCGCGAACGGGCTGGACGGGCTGGAGCTGCGCCGGTTGTGTGAGGCCCGGGCCCTGGAGCGCCTGGCCTTGATGCACGCGTCCCGGCTCCTGCCGGACGGTCCTTCCTGGGACGAAGCCCTGGCCTCCGAAGCCCGCCTGGGAGGCCAGTGGGAGCAGGCCGCCCGGGCGTTGGCGGAAGCGGACGACGCGCCGCCCGAAGGCGAATGACGGCGTAGCGCAATCCCAGACAGGGCCCACCGGCAACGCCGGGCGGGGCCGAAACCTGTTTCATGAGCCGTGGCGACCTCCAGACGGCCTGGCGGGTTGGACGCCTGTTCAGGGTCAGCCATCCCCCTGCGTCACGAAAAAACGTGACAGCCCCGCAGGGCCGGATAGGGTCAACCCCGGAGGTTGTCCGCATTGAACACCGCTCCCTGGGTGGTTCCGCCAAGTGGGTCCGCGCCGTCATCGGCCGCGCACGCTCGCGGATTGCGGGGAATCCGACCTCTGCGGTGGGGTGTGGCAGGGAAGGCGCCCCCGCCGGTCCTGAAACCCTGGGTTGCCGTTCCCACCTCCCAGGTTGTGTCACGGCTTGAGCCAGGGTCATGACGACGCCGCTGCACCCGGACCAGCTTGAAGTCGGTCACCACGTCGGCGCGTGGCGAATCGTCGGGTCCCTGGGCGCGGGCGGCTTCGGCCGGGTGTTCAAGGTGGAGCGGGGCGGGAACGTCTACGCGTTGAAGCTCGCGCTGCGGCCGGCGAACCAGCACGCCCCCGATGAAGAGGACGTCGACGGACGGCTCGCGAGGGAGGTGGCGGCGCTGCTCGCGTGCGCGCCGCATCCCAACCTGCCGCGCGTGCACGCGGTGGATCGCTGGCCGGAGCCGCCGGACGGCTATCTCTTCCACGTCACCGACTTCGTGGACGGGGAGACGTTCCACGAGTGGCGCTGGCGGGTGAAGCCCTCCGCGGCGCACCTGCTGACCGTCTACACGGAGGTCGTGCGGGTGGTGGCGGATCTCCACCGCCGGGGCGTGCACCACCGCGACCTGAAGGCGGACAACCTGCTCATCCGACGCGCCGACGAGCGGCCCATCCTCATCGACCTGGGCACGGCGCGCATCCCGGGGGCCTCTACCCTGACGGTGGGCGTGGCGCCCGCGTCACCGCACCTGCTGCCGCCCGAGTGCGTGGCATTCCTGCGCGAGGGCTCCTGGAAGTCGGGAGCGAACTTCGACGCAGGCATTCCAGGTGACCTCTACGCGCTGGGCGCGCTGCTCTACGAGTCCCTGACGGACGGCTACGCCTTCGACCCGCGCCTTCCCTATGAGCGGCTGCTGCCCGCCATCGAGACGGTGGTCCCGCGCGCGCCGAAGGACATCAATCCCAAGGTGCCCGCCAGCCTGTCGGACATCGCGATGCGGCTGCTCTCCAAGCGCCCCGAGGATCGTTACTCGGGGACGGAGACGCTGCTGCAGGCGCTCTGGGACGCGGCCAAGGACAAGCGCCACGCGGACTGGAAGGTCTCGCTGGACGTCCCGGCGGATCCGGAAGCGTCCAGCCTGGACCGGGGCGTGGTGTCGCTGTCGCAGTTCCCCGGGAACACCCCGGAGCCGGCATCCCGTGCCACGGCGCCTTCGGGACCCTCCTCTCCCGTCGAAGCCGTGGCGCCGAAGCGGCGTCGTCGTTCCGGCGCGGTGCTCGGCCTGGGAGCACTGCTGCTGGGCTTCTTGATCTACGGGCTGGTCCGGCTGACTCCGGACCGTCCTCCACCTGCCGTAGCGCCTGTGTATGAGAAAGGAAGTTCGTCCGTGACCCCAACCCCGAGTCTTCCCGATGCCGCCGTGCTCGCGGTGGCGTCTTCACCGGATGCGGGCGTCTCCGCTGCGGTGGATCCGACTCCGCCCGTTGCACCCGAGGTCGCGAGCGCGCCCGCGAAACCCCTGCGTGGAGACGGTGGCGTCATGCGGAAGATCGCTGGAGCGGCCGTGGCGGCGTGCGTAGGCGTGGCCTGCGCGGGCGGCAATGCCAACACCCGCAAGGAGGATGGCGAACCGTGCCCGGTGGGGGCCAGGGAGGCCATGAAGGCGTTGGGCAATGCTGGCCGCGACCCGTTCAATGGTGTCTACCTAGAGGAAAGCGATTACGGAATGATGAAGGTGCGTGAAGGGCCCTTCCAAGCCCTCGTCCATCGCCATTCGTCGAACCACTACCAACTGCCGGTTGGAACGAAGGTGAAGGGCCGCTTCGTGTTCGAACCGGGAAACACACGGATCCTCTTCACGGAGGCCATCCTACCCGAGGGGCAGGTCGTCCCTATCTGCATGGAGTACTGGGACTCGGAAACCCGCCGATTCGGCGCTGAGCAGGTACCGGAGGGGAATTCCCGTTATACGGACACCGCGACCGTCCGGTGGGTTCCGGTCGAGTTGTACCAGGGTGTGTTGGCGGTCAGGCGTCTCAACGTCGTCCAACCCCCCAAGGATGACTAGAGACTTCGTCTCATCGACACCTACTCACGAGGATGGGTCATTGTCGCGCGGCGGGCATGCGTAACGCCCCGTGGTAGAAGGGAGTTCCTGCTGCCCCGGTTCGAGGAGCCCTCCCTACCGTGCCCTCCTGTCTGTTCGTTGCGCTTCCGGTTCTTCTCTGGTCGACCCATGTGCTGGCGGCTCCTCGCGTCGAGAAGGATGTGGGTGAGGGACCGCTTCGGCTGGAGGTAGAAGCGGAGAACACGGGGGCTCGTCCCATCCACATCGGGCCTGGGGTGAGTACGACGCTGCTCTTCGATACCGATATCCAGCAGGATCAGGTGAGCCTGGAGTCGCGAGCGCAGTTCGCGCGGGTGAGCACGGGCAGTTCGGTTCTCGTGCTCGTCCCGTCCAGTGAATTGCAGCAGGGGGAGACCTTGAAGCTGTCCATTCCCTTCAAGGATGCCGGCTCGGCGCTTCCCGCAAGGTTGTCATTGACCCTGGTGGTGGATTCCGGTTCCGTGGACCGGCACGTGGAAGTCTACCGGCGGGCGCGTTCTGCGGAGTCGTACCGCCAGGAAGTGCAGCAACTGCGGACGGAGTTGGAGCGCTTGCGGCAGGAGCGCGGTTCCCCAGCGGGGGGCGCGCGCGAACAGTCGGTTTTCCGAGGGCTCCTGCTGAGCACGACAGACTTTCCTGGCATCACGGTCCAGCGTGGGACGAAGGGTGTTTTCGAGTGCCTAGACCGGTGCTCATTGCTTATCGAAAAGGGGTCGACGTATTCGTCGGGAATTCGGCGGGCCGTGAAGTTGTCGCTGAGGGCGGCCGACAAGAAGCCATGGACCATTGGCAGGGCCGTGCTGGTGGACAGGCAAGGCAAGAAGTGGGAGGCGCTGCCGCCCGCTCAGTCCGGCCCCATTTCGGCGGAAGCTGCCGCGACTCTGGCCCTGGAGTTCGAAATGAACAACCTGGAGCTGGGTGCCTATCAATTGAACGTCTCGGATGTGGATGGCAAACGGACGATGCAGTGGAAGGGTTTCACGTTCCCCTGAGTCTCAATCCAGGAACCGGCGCTCCCAGCGGCGCTGCTCTTCGGTGTCTCGCCAGGGGCGGAAGTCACCCTGGAAGTACAGCCGGGGCTCCAGGACGCGGGCCAGTTCACGGTAGGCCGGTAGCACGGGGCTGCGCGTCGTATCTCCTGCGTCCGGTTCAGTGCCCAGGGTGATGACCGCGCGCCCCTCCGCCAGGGGCTGCACGGTCGTGCCAGGACTCTTGAGCTTTTCACGAAGGGCCTCCACGCCGCCCAGTTCCTCAAGCACCGGAGGACCCAGGAAGTTCATCCAATGGACGCCGCGGATCCGGTTGCCCAGGTGAAGAGATGCGGACTCATCGGGAACATCCATTCCAGGATGACGCAGGCGTTCGCGATGAACCAGGTCGTCGACACCCAGGAGACTGAGCTGGCCATTGAATGCGAGGCCCGCGTGCCCGGAGGTGTACGGCAGGTCCGCTGAGAGTTTCAACGCCAGCTCACGGACGACGGCTGGCCCTTGTGACTCCAAGAACTCCGTGGGGAGCCAGAAGGTGACGGTGCTCAACAACCGTGATGCGCCCGGGTCGTTGGGATTCTCCCTCCATTGGCCGTCATAGATGAACTTGTAATCACCCACTCCATTGTTGACGTGGTCCGCCAGATGGACATGGGCGAACTGGGAGGAGTTGAACTCCTGCTCCAAGAACTTCCGTCCTGCGCTGTCGAGTTCGTGGAAATCCCCTTCGTAGTCGCAGTACCAATCCAGGGATGCCGGGGCGATGGCGTGCCGAAACACGCGGAGCGTATGTTCAATACGCTGGGTGATGTCATGGTGCGAATGACCCAGGTAGAAGGCAATGCTGACGCCATCCCGGAGCAACATGCCTCCGTGCCCTGCACGAATCCTGATGTGTGGATGAGAATGCGTCACGGTGCTGCTCCCAGAATGGGGACGATGAGCCAGGGCCGAACTCCCAAGGCCTGCTCATACATCTGGCCTTGCGTCCTCCCCGAGTAGGGGTGGTTGCGGGATAACGCCTCCAGCTCGCGTCATTGCTGATGGGGCACGGAAACTTGCCGTCGAGCAAGCGCAGGTTGACGTCCCAGTCCGCCTTGTTCGCGCACTCCTTCACGGACGCACCGGCTTGCGCCGTGGCGCGAACCCCTGAAGACACCGCCATGTCCGCGCAGTAC
This sequence comes from Corallococcus carmarthensis, assembly GCF_003611695.1. Lineage (GTDB taxonomy): Bacteria > Myxococcota > Myxococcia > Myxococcales > Myxococcaceae > Corallococcus > Corallococcus carmarthensis. The sequence continues at coordinate 6,591 of NZ_RAWE01000187.1, forward strand.
GCAGGGTTGTGCCGGCACGCGTTCGTGCCCGAATCCAGCGTCTGCTGATACTCCCGCCGCGTCTGTCCGCCGCCCGCGGACTGGCACCCGGAGAGCAGCAGCCAGCCCAGCAGGGCCGCCTTGTGATGCATCCGCATGGCCACCGAGCGTGCCAGAATCCGCTCATCCCCGTCCCCATGCCGGGTAGGGTGCGGCTCCACACGATGACCTCCGACCTCACGCCCGAATCCCTGCGCTGCGTCCGCGCCGATGCGCGCGAACCCGAGGGCTACCGGACCGCCCTCGGCGACACCCGCGCCTCCCTGCTCCACACGGACCCGCCCTATTGCCTGCTCACCCGGCGACGCAAGGGCGGGGACCTGCGGGACCCCCGCGCGAACAAGAAGATCGACCGCAACCCCATCGTCCGTTTCGAGTCCGTGCGCGACTACCGCGTCTTCTCCGAGGCCTGGCTGTCGCGCGCCACCGCGCACCTCACCCCCGACGCACCCCTCATCATCTGGACCAACCTGCTGGGCAAGGAGCCCATCCTCACCGCCGCGCGCGACCTGGGCTACACCCACCTGCGCGGCGAATACGTCTGGGGCAAGCGCACCACCGACAAGAACGCCAACGAGCAGATCCTGCGCGTCTACGAGGTCGCCCTCGTCATCGCCCGCACGCCCGCGCCGCCGCTCGCGCCCGGGGACGCCCCCACCGTGTGGGCCGTCGTCGGCGGCTACGACGATGACGCGGAGGCCGTGCAGTGGGGCGGCCACCCCCACCACAAGCCCTTCTCCGTGCTGGAGCCCCTGGTCCGCACCTGGAGCCGCCCCGGCGACACCGTGCTGGATCCGTTCGCCGGCAGCGGCTCCATGCCCTCCGCCGCCCTGCGCCTGGGCCGCCGCCCCGCCTGCATGGAGGTCGAACCCGAGTGGGCCGAACGCGTCACCCACCGCCTGCGCGACACCGCCCGTCAGATGGCCAGCGCCTGGTAGAAGCGCGTCTCGCTCCACGTGGGCACGTCCGTGGGACGGTGGCCCCACCAGTTCATCACCAGCGTGCGCCGCTCGCGCGAAGGCCCCGGCAGCTTCCCGTCCGGGACCTGGTTGTCCGCGTCCAGCACCCCGTGCGTCAGCGTCCCGTCGAACACCACCAGCCGGTTGGGCCGCGGCGCCACCAGCGTCAGGTCCTCCAGCCGGTCCGGCGCGAGCGACGGGTTGCCCTCCGACGGCAGCTCCCGCGTCACCGCCAGCGCGCCGCCCCGCACCCTGTTGAGGAACAACACCGACGAGCGCACCGGGTGCACCAGCTTCCCCGTCGCCAATGCCAGCCGCTCGTCCCGGTCCTGGTGGAAGTCCACCCGCACGTCCGTGGCCCGCATCCGCGACAGCCACCACTCCACGCCGGCGATCCTCCACCCCTTCGTCACCCGGGGCCGCAGCGTGTGGATGACCGCCTCCACCACGTTCTCCGGGGGCCCGAAGGCGTACCAGAACGTCGTCTGGTACGTGTGACGCAGACGCTCCCCCTTCAGGTCCCCCACGCGGCGCGACAGCCGGGCGAAGAGGGGCGGGGGCAGGGCGGGCTCGGTGAGCTGGACGAGGGATTCCACGATGGATCCGAAGCTTTCCCCCGAACGCGAGGTGGGCGCCACCCCCTTTCACCGGTAGGCTTCGCCCCCTCATGAAGCCCCATCAGAAGATGCTCCTCGGCATTTCCATTGGCGCGGTGGCCGGGCTCGTCTGCAACGCCGTGTTCGGGAGCGCGGACTGGCTCATCTGGATCGTCGAGCACGTCACCAACCCCCTGGGGCAGATCTTCATCCGCCTGCTCCTGATGCTCGTCGTACCGCTCCTGTTCTCCGCGCTCGTCGTCGGCGTGGCGGAGCTGGACCTGAAGCAGGTGGGACGGCTGGGCGCCCGCACGCTGGGCTACACCGTCGTCTTCTCCGTCATCTCCGTGCTCATCGGCCTGTTGCTCGTCAACACGCTGAGGCCCGGTGACGGCCTGAGCGACGAGGCCCGTGCCCTGGCCCGCACGGGCACGACCATCAAGGCCGCGCCGCCTCCCGGGGACACCTCCGCGGGCGCGCTCTTCATGTCCATGGTGCCCACCAACCCGATGAAGGCCGCGGCGGACGGGGACATGATTGGCCTCATCGTCTTCTCGCTCATCTTCGGCCTGGGCCTGGCGCTCACCCCGGGCGAGCCCGCGCAGCGGCTCAAGGACGTCGTCCAGGGGCTCTATGACGTGATGATGCGCCTCATCGACGGGGTGCTGCGGCTGGCACCCGTCGGAGTGGGCGCGCTCCTGTTCTCCATGACGGCGCGCCTGGGCTTCCACATCCTGGGACAGCTGGCGTCGTACGTGGGCGTAGTGCTGCTGGCATTGGGCATCCACATGTTCGTCATGTACTCGCTGTCCGTGCGCTTCCTGGGCGGGCGCAACCCGGTGGAGTTCTTCCGCTCCTGCCGGCTGGCCATCGTCACCGCCTTCTCCACGTCGTCGTCCAGCGCCACGCTGCCCACCGCGCTCAAGGTCGCGGAGGAGAACCTCCAACTGCCGCGCAACGTGTCGCGCTTCGTGCTCACCGCCGGCTCCGCGATGAACCAGAACGGCACCGCGCTCTTCGAAGGCGTCACCGTCCTCTTCCTCGCGCAGGTGTACGGCGTGCACCTGGGCCTGGGGCAGCAGGCGACCATCATGTTCATCTGCGTGCTGGCGGGCATCGGCACCGCGGGCGTACCGGCGGGCTCCATCCCCGTCATCGCCATGATCCTGGGCATGTTCCACATCCCCGTGGAGGGCCTGGGCCTCATCCTCGGCGTGGACCGCTTCCTGGACATGTGCCGCACCGTGCTCAATGTCACCGGAGACCTGGCCGCCGCGGTGTACGTGTCGCGCGGAGAACCCCCCGACCGGCCGGTCGGCGAGGAGGCGGCGGAGTCGCCCGCTGCCTGACGTGGCGTCACACCGGTTCCACCTTTGACCGAAGTCCCACCGCCGTTCCGAAGCCAAGGAGCTTCCGCCGCATGAAGATCGCCAACGGTCGCGTTGTCGCGCTCGAGTACCGCCTCCACCTGGGAGACGGGCAGGTCATCGACCAGAGCGCCCCGGGCCAGCCGCTCGCCTATCTGCACGGGCACAAGCAGATCGTCCCCGGCCTGGAGGGCGCGCTGGACGGCTTGGGGGTGGGGGAGAGCAAGCAGGTGGTGGTGGCCCCGGATCAGGGCTACGGCAACCACAACCCGGAGGGCGTGCGCACCGTCCCCCGCTCCATGCTGCCGCCGGGCTTCACGCCCCAGGTGGGCCAGACGCTGATGGCGCAGACGGAGGACGGCAACATCCCCCTGCGCATCGAGACGGTGAACCCGGACTCCGTCGTGGTGGACTTGAACCACCCGCTCGCCGGCAAGACGCTCCACTTCGACGTCACCGTGCGCGAAGTGCGTGACGCGACGCAGGAAGAGCTCACCCACGGCCACGTGCACGGGCCGGGTGGCGCGCACGAGTAGGGCCCTTCCGGAACGGGCAAGGAGCGTTTCGTTCCAGCGGGGGGCGTGCATTATCTTGCGCCCCCCATGGCTCCTCCCGTCCCGAACCCCAGCCAGCTCCGCGTCCCCGCGCCTGACCCCGGCGCCGTTCCTGAACGGCCCGGCGCCTCCGCGGCCATGGATCCGGAGCTGTACTGGCGGGAGCACGTCTACCAGGGCGGCGCGCGGCAGCTCACCGTGCGCGCCGTCATCGCCGGGATGCTCATTGGCGCGGTGATGTGCCTGTCCAACCTCTACGTCGTCCTCAAGACGGGTTGGAGCCTGGGCGTCACCATCACCGCGTGCATCCTGGCCTTCGCGGTGTTCGGCACGCTGCGCTCGCTGAATCTCTTGCGCAGTGAGTTCACCGACCTGGAGAACAACGCCATGGGCTCCGTGGCGTCCGCCGCGGGCTACATGACGGGCGGCGGCAACATGGCCGCGGTGCCCGCGCTGCTGATGCTCACCGGCACGCTGCCGTCCTCGGGCTGGCTGATGCTGTGGTTCGCCGTCATCTCCGCGCTGGGCGTCTTCGCCGCCATCCCCATCAAGCGCCAGCTCATCAACATCGAAGCGCTGCCGTTCCCCACCGGCACCGCGACCGCGGAGACCATCCGCGCGCTGCACGGCCACGACGATACCGCCCGCAACAAGGCGCGGCTGCTGGGCCTCGCGGGGCTGGTGGGCGCGCTGCTGGTGCTGGTGCGCGACGCGCGCTTCACGTGGCTGAAGAACCTGCCGGAGAAGGTGAGCCTCCCGTTCACCATCCTGGGCCGCGAGGCCGGCAAGTGGTCCCTGTCCTTCGACTTCAGCCTGCTGCTCATCGGCGCGGGCGCGCTGGTGAACTTCCGCACGGGCTGGTCCATGCTCCTGGGCGCCATCCTCAACTACGGCTTCCTGGCGCCGGCCATGTTCTCCCGGGGCGTCATCCCGGAGGTGACGTACAAGGCCATCAACAGCTGGTCACTGTGGACGGGCTCCGCGGTGCTGGTGTCCTCCGGCCTGCTGTCCTTCGCCTTCCAGTGGAGGAGCGTGGTGCGCTCCTTCTCCGCGCTGGGCTCGCTGGTGGGCCGGAAGCCCAGGGAAGGTGAGCGCGAGGATCCGCTGGCGGACATCGAGTGCCCCCCGGCGTGGTTCCCGCTGGGCTTCGGGCTCCTCGGCCCGGTGGCCGTCTTCCTCATGGTCTGGCTGTTCCAGATTCCCTGGTGGGCCGGCGTGCTCGCGCTGCCCCTGGCGGTGGTGATGGGCGTCGTCGCGTCGCGCGTGACGGGGGAGACGGACACCACGCCCACCAAGGCGCTGGGCCCCGTCACCCAGCTCATCTTCGGGGCCCTGGCACCGGGCAACATCACCGCCAACGTGATGAGCGCCAACGCCACGGGCGGCGTGGGGCTGCACTCGGCGGACCTGCTCACGGACCTCAAGTCCGGGTGGCTTCTGGGCGCGTCGCCGCGTCAGCAGTTCTTCGCGCAGCTGTTCGGAGTGGCCGCGGGCGCCGTGGTGGTGGTGCCCATCTTCAACCTGCTGGTCCCGACCGCGGACGTGCTGGGCTCGGAGCAGTTCCCCGCGCCCGCGGCCATGGTGTGGGCGGGCGTGTCGAAGATGCTCGCCTCCGGTGTGTCCGCGCTGCACCCCACCGCGCGCGTGGGCGCCCTGGGCGGCACGCTGCTGGGCATCACGCTGGTGCTGCTGGAGCGCTGGGCCCCGCCGAAGGTGAAGGCCTTCATCCCCACCGCGTCCGGCCTGGGGCTGGCCATCGTCATCCCCGGCTCCAGCTCCATCAGCCTCTTCGTGGGCGCGGCGCTGGCGGCGCTCATCAAGCGCACGAAGCCCAAGCTCGCGGAGGCCACGGTGCTGCCCGTCAGCTCCGGCTTCATCGCGGGCGAAAGCCTTCTGGGCATCGCCATCGCGATGGTGAAGGCCTTCGGCTACATGCCGAAGTAGGGGAGGGCTGCTGCTCAGTCCACCTTGCTGGTGGCCCAGGACACGCCCGCGACGAAGCGGAAGGTGGGCGTGTCGAACCCCGCGCCCACGCCCGGCCCGCCCATCACATACAGGTCCAGGGTGGACAGGGCGTGGCGGCGGATGGCGATGAGCAGCTCCGCCCCCACGCGGCCCCCGTTCAGCGGCACGCCCGCGAGCACGCTCACCTCGCCGCGCGTCAGCTCGCCGTGGAGCGACGTCACCGTGGCGCCCAATCGCAGCTCATTGCCCACGATGTCGCGCGGGTCATAGGACACGGGCGCCAGGTCCTTGCGCTTGCGCAGGAACACGCCTGCCTCGCCGCCCAGCTGGAAGCCCTCGCCCACGTAGCCCAATTGCAGACGCGGCTGCCACGCGTAGTCCTCGTGTGCCAGGGCGGCGCGGCTGCCCACGGGCAGCCCCGCCGTCAGCGCCACCGCCACGTTGATGGGGGCGCCCTTCGTCTGGCGAAGCAGCGCCGCCCGGACATTCAGCCACGGCGTGGCGATGCCCCCGGACTTCGGCCCGAAGTACTCCAGCGTGGGCTTCCCCCCCTGCGTGAGGACGAAGGGCAGCTCCGCCCCCACCTCCAGCCACGACAGCACGCCGAAGCCCAGCGTCAGGTGGGCGGTCATCTTGTTCTCGACCAGACCCGTGCCCTCCCCAGGCTCCCAGCGTGTCTGGAAATGCAGGGGCAGCTGCTCGTAGTGGTAGTTCAACGCCACCCGCAGCTGCCCCGCCTCCAGCGTCCGCCCCGTCCCCACCACCAGCGAGCCGAGCGCCGCCGGGTCCAGGCGCAACCGTTGCAGGTCAAACATGGGCAGCGGGCTCTTGGGGCCGCTTTCCAGGGCGTGGGCGGAGAAGGGGAGGAACAGCAGGGCGGCGGTGAGGACCGAGGCCGGACGGAACACGTGACGACTCCCAGGCGGAGGGACGCGGACTCTAGCCAGAGTCCCCCGTCCCGAAAATCATGCACGGGAGCGCTACCGATTGATGGTTGCCCTACGCAAATACCGCCGCGTCAGGCCGTGCCGGCCGCCAGGTCCTGCAATTCCTGCCATCGCGTATAGAGCCGGTCCACTTCGGCGGTGGCGGTCTCCAGGGCCTGGTTGACCTCCGCGACCTTGGAGCCCTGGCTGTAGACGGTGGGGTCGGCCAGCTTCGCCTCCAGCTCCGCCTTGCGCTTCTCCGCGGCCTCGATGGTGGCCTCCATGCCGTCCAGCTCGCGCTGGTCCTTGTAGGAGAGCTTCCCGGGCTTCTTCTGCGCGGGCTTCGCGCCGGACTCCTCGCGGGGCTCGTCCTTCTTCGGCTCGTCCTTCTTCAGCGCGGCGGCCTTGAGCGCTGCGGCCTGCGACTGCTCGCGCAGCCGCTTGTACATGTCGTAGTTGCCCTCGTAGCGGGTGACCTTGCCCTCTCCGTCGAAGGAGAGGATGGCGGTGGCCACCTTGTCGAGGAAGTACCGGTCGTGCGTCACCAGCAGCGTGCTGCCGGCGAAGTCCAGGAGCAGCCGCTCCAGGATGTTGAGGGTGACGATGTCCAGGTCGTTGGTGGGCTCGTCCAGCACCAGCACGTTGGCGCCCTCCAGGAACAGCCGCGCCAAGAGCAGCCGGTTGCGCTCGCCGCCGGACAGCGCGCCCACCTTCATGCGCTGCATGGGCACCGGGAAGAGCAGGTCCTCCAGGTAGTCGCGCAGGGCCACCTTCCGGTCCGCCAGCTCCACGTGGTCCTCGCCGTTGGAGGCCGCGTCGTACACCGTCTGCTCCGGATCCAGCTGGGCGCGCTGCTGATCGTAGTAGGCGACCTTGGTGTTCTTCCCGATGACGAGCTTGCCGCTGTCCGCGGGGATTTCGCCCAGCATCACGCGCAGGAAGGTCGTCTTGCCCACGCCGTTGGGCCCCAGGAAGCCCACGCGCTCGCCGCGCTGGAGGCGGAAGTCCACGCCGTCCAGCACCTTGCGGTCGCCGAAGGACTTCTTCAGCCCTTCCGCCTCGATGACGGTGTGGCCCAGCCGGGGCGCCGCCACCACGCGCAGGTCCGCCACCTTGGGGCGCTGGAAGCCCTTCTCCGCCAGCAGCTTCTGCGCCCGTTCGATGCGGGCCTTGCTCTTGGTGCGCCGCGCCTCCGGGCCCTTGCGCAGCCACGCCACCTCCTGGGCAATCCAGCGTCCGCGCTTGTGCTCCGCCGTCTCCGCGTTCTCCTGGGCGACCAGCTTCTGCTCCACGTAGGCCGCGTAGTTGCCGGGGTAGGAGATGAGGCCGCCGCCGGGCTGGATTTCGACGATGCGGTCCACCAGGTCGTCCAGGAAGTAGCGGTCGTGCGTCACGAGCAGGAGCGCCCCGGGCAGCTTGTCCAGCTCGTCCTCCAGCCAGTCCACGGTGTCCGCGTCCAGGTGGTTGGTGGGCTCGTCCAGGAGCAGCAGGTCCGGGCGCGTGAGCAGGGCGCGGGCAATGGCCACGCGCTTGCGCAGGCCGCCGGACAGCTGCGCCACCGGCCGGTCCCAGTCCTTCACGCCCAGCCGGTCCAACAGCGTCTTCGCGTGGTGCTCCGTGTCCCAGCCGCCCGCCTGTTCAATGCGGTCGCTCAGCGCGGACAGCTGCTCCAGCATCTTCTGCGTGGCGTGCGCGGGGTCCGCCTCCAGCTTCCGCGACAGCTCCGTGTGCGCGTCCAGCGCTGCCTTCAGCGGCGCCTGCGACACGGCCAGCTCGCTCTGCACGGTGGCGCCTTCGGGGAACTCCGGCTCCTGGGGCAGGTAGGTGACGCGCGCGCCCCGGCGCAGCTGCAATTCGCCCAGGTCCGGCCTGGCCGCGCCGGCCAATATCTTCATCAGCGACGACTTGCCGGAGCCGTTGACGCCGACGAGCCCCACGCGCTCGCCCTCCTCGATGGTGAAGGTGAGGCCCTCGAAGACGGTGCGGCTGCCGAAGGCGAGCTGGACATTGGCGGCGCGGAGCAGCGTCACGGGAAGAAACCTCCTCGAAGGGGCACGGCGGAAAACGCGGTGGGGGACTTCAGAAAGCGAAAGGGCGCCCCCCATCGAAGCGGGGAGCGCCCTTCCTACAGCCAGTGCGGCGTCGGCACCCGGACTACTTGCGGGCAGCCTGCTCCGCGGCCTGCTTCTCCTTGTACTGCGCCATCAGGGCCTCCGCCTCGTTGCGCGGGACCGGCGAGTACCGGGCGAACTCCATCGTGAACTCGCCCTTGCCCTGGGTCGCGGAGCGCAGGTCGGTGGAGTAGCCGAACATCGTGTTCAGCGGCACTTCCGCCACGGCCGTGACGTAGCCTTCCGCCGTGCCCGTCTCCATGATGGTGCCGCGGCGCTGGTTCAGCTGGCCGACGACGGAACCCTGGAAGTCTTCCGGAGCCGTGACTTCGACCTTCATGATCGGCTCGAGGATGATCGGCTTGGCGGCGGCGTAGCCCTCACGGAAGCCCATGATGGCGGCCGTCTTGAACGCCATTTCGGACGAGTCCACCGCGTGGAACGCGCCGTCGTTGATGACCACGCGCAGGCCCACCACGGGGAAGCCGATGAGGCTGCCCTTCTTCACGGCCTCGGCGAAGCCCTTGTCGCACGCGGGGATGAACTCGCGCGGGATGGAGCCACCGACGATGTCGTCCACGAACTCGTACTGCTGCACGGCGTCCGAGGGCAGGGGCTCCACGTAGCCGCACACGCGCGCGAACTGGCCGGAACCACCGGTCTGCTTCTTGTGCGTGTAGGCGAACTCGCCCTTCTGGGAGATGGTCTCGCGGTACGCCACCTGGGGCTTGCCGGCGACCACTTCGCAGTCGTACTCGCGCTTCATGCGCTCGATGTAGATCTCCAGGTGCAGCTCGCCCATGCCGCTGATGATGGTCTGCGCGGACTCTTCGTCACGGTGCACGCGGAAGGTGGGGTCTTCCTTGTGGAAGCGGTTGAGCGCCTTGGAGAAGTTGGTCAGCTTGTCGCGGTTCTTCGGCGTCACCGCCAGCGAGATGACCGCGTCCGGCACGAACATGGACGTCATCGTGTAGTTCACGCTGCCGTCGGTGAACGTGTCGCCGGAGGCGCACTCGATGCCGAACAGCGCGACGATGTCGCCCGCGGTGGCCTCGTTCACGTCGTGCATTTCCGACGCGTGCATGCGGACGATGCGGGGAACCTTGACCTTCTTCTGGTTCACCTGGTTGAAGATGAAGTCACCCTTGCTCACCTTGCCCTGGTAGATGCGCATGTAGGTGAGCTGGCCGTAGCGGCCGTCTTCCAGCTTGAACGCCAGGCCGACGAAGGGCTTGGACGCGTCCGACTCCAGGATGACCTTGGCCTCGTTGTTCTTCTGGTCGAGGGCCTCGTTGGTCGCTTCCTTGGGGTTGGGCAGGTAGCTGCACACCGCGTTCAGGAGCAGCTGCACGCCCTTGTTCTTGTACGCGGAGCCGCACATCACCGGCGTCATCTTCAGCGCGATGGTGGCGCGGCGCACGGCGGCGCGGAGCTGCTCCTCGTTGATGGCGCCCGGGTCCATGAGGAACGCCTCGCCCAGCTCGTCGTCGACGTTGGCGATGCCCTCGATCATCTCGTCGCGGCGCAGCTTCGCCTCGTCGAGCATGTCCGCGGGGATGGCCTCCTCGCGCACGTTCTCGCCGTTCTCACCGTCGAAGTAGAACGCCTTCATGGAGAGCAGGTCGATGAGGCCCTGGAAGCGGTCCTCCGCGCCGATGGGGTACTGGAGCTTCACCGCGTGGTGGCCCAGCTTCTCCTTCAGCTGCGCGGCGACGCGGTCGTAGTTCGCGCCCGAGCGGTCCATCTTGTTGATGAACGCGATGCGCGGAACCTTGTAGCGCTTCATCTGGCGGTCCACCGTGATGGACTGCGACTGCACGCCCGACACGGAGCAGAGCACCAGGATGGCACCGTCGAGAACGCGGAGCGCGCGCTCCACCTCGATGGTGAAGTCCACGTGTCCCGGGGTGTCGATCAGGTTGATGTTGAAGTCGCCCCACATCGCGTACGTGGCGGCGGACTGGATGGTGATGCCCTTCTCACGCTCCAGGTCCATCGAGTCCATGATCGCGCCCACGCCGTCCTTGCCGCGGACCTCGTGGATCTCGTGGATCTTGCCCGTATAGAACAGGATGCGCTCGGAGAGCGTCGTCTTGCCCGAGTCGATGTGGGCAGAGATACCGATGTTACGAATCTTCTCGATGGGTACGTTGGAGGCCACGATCCGGTCCTTCTTCGTTTGAAAAAATTGCCTGAGGGAACAGAGCAGGCGGGGCCCTTACTTCCCACAGGACCCAGTTACCAGACAAATCCGCATGACGTGGGGCGTACATCCGCCTACGTTCCACCGCCCTGTTCGAACTGAGGTCTCATAACAATGAGCGCGAGCGAAAACTTCTCCCTGGCCCGTGCATGGCTCCAGGCCTTCAACGCCCACGACGTCACGGCCCTGGTGGCGCTGTACGCGGAGGATGCAACACACACCTCGCCCAAGATTCGCGTCCTGCACCCGGAGACGGGCGGGCGCCTGGTGGGACGGCCGGCCCTGGAGCGGTGGTGGAGGGACGCCATCGCCCGGCTGCCGGGTCTGCGGTACGAGGAGACGGCCCTCACGGCGGACGGGGACCGGGTGTTCATGGAGTACCTGCGCCACGCGCCCAACGAGGCCCCCCTGCCGGTGGCGGAGGTGCTGGAAGTGAAGGGCGGGCGCATCGTCGCGTCGCGCGTCTACCACGGCTAAGGTGCCCCCCATGGCGAACCCTCCCAACAGCTTCGACCGGGACTTCGGATACCTGCTGCCCTTCATGGACAAGGTGGCGGCGGCCGCCTCGGACCTGCCGGACGCGTCCGCTCGCGAGGAACTGGTGCGGCTGATGGCGGAGGAGAAGGCCCGCTGGGAGCGCATCCGCGAGCTGCTCCAGGGCGCCTCGGGCCGAGGTGGCGCTTCCGCGGGGCCTGCCCCCAAGGCTTCGGCCCCCAAGGCCACGGTGCAGCCTTCTTCCGCGCCCCCGCTGGCCCGGGTGTCCGCGGATGGGGTGAACCGGGTGGCCCGGCGCGAGGCGGGCTTCACGGTGGGCAGCCTCAAGGACTCGCGCTAGCAGGCGTGGATCAGGCGCTGCTCACGCGGACCTGATCCAACGCGTCGTAGGTGGCGGCCTTGTAGGCCTCCGACAGCGTCGGGTAGTTGAAGCAGGTCTCCACGAAGAGCTGCGCGGTGGCGCCAGTGAGCAGCGCGGTGAGCCCCACGTGCACCAGCTCCGAGGCCTGTTCGCCCAGCACGTGCACGCCCAGAAGCTTCATGTCGTCGCGGTGGAAGAGCAGCTTCAGCATGCCCTGCCGATCCCCGATGATCTGCCCGCGCGGGTTGGTGTCGAAGGTGGCGCGGCCGACGACGTAGGGCACGCTGCGCGTGCGCAGGGACTCCTCCGTGTCACCGGCCATGGACACCTCCGGGATGGTGTAGATGCCGTAGGGCAGGATGGGCGTGAGCGTGCGCTTCCCCGGGCCGAAGGCGTGCTCCACCGCGATGCGGGCCTGCTCCATGGACGTGGAGGCCAGCGCGGGGAAGCCGATGACGTCCCCCACCGCGTAGATGTGCGGCACGGCCGTCTGGTACGCGAGCCCCACTTCCACCTGGCCGCGCTTGCCCTGCTTCACGCCCAGCGCCTCGATGCCCAGGCCCGCGGTGTTCGACGTGCGGCCGGAGGCGACCAGCACCTGATCCGCCTCCAGCACCTCGCCGGTGGACAGCTTCAGGCGGATGGGCTCCTCGTGGGACTCCGGGACGTGCGCGGACTCCACCGTCTGGCCCAGGCGCAGCCGCACGCCCAGCGTCTCCATGCAGTCGCGCAGCAGTTGGCCGATCTCCGCGTCCAGGAAGGATAGGAGCTCGTTCTTCACCTCCACCAGCGTCACCGGGATGCCCAGCGCGGCGAACATGCACGCGTACTCGCAGCCGATGACGCCGCCGCCCACCACCACCAGCGTGCGGGGCAGGGTGGTGATGTCCAGGATCTCATCCGAGTCGTGCACGCGCGGGTCGCCGAAGGGGTACAGCGGCGGGCGGTACGGCGCGGAGCCGGTGGCGATGAGGACGGTGCCGGCGGTGAGCTTCGCGACCTCCGCGCCGTCGCGCTTCACGGCGACGGTGTGCGCGTCCAGGAAGGAGCCGGAGCCCTGGAACACCGTCACGCCGTGGCGCTGGAGGTTCTTGTGGATGCGCTCGCGCTCCATCTGCTTCACGCGGCGCTCGCGGAAGAGGAAGTCGGAGACGGTGGCCTCGTGGCGCAGCGTCGCGTCCACGCTGTAGAGGCCGCGCGCCTTGAAGCCGGACAGGTGCAGCGCCGTCTCACGCAAAGTCTTGGAGGGAAGGGTGCCGGTGTTGGCCGCGGTGCCGCCGAGCACGGGCTCCCGCTCCACCACCGCCACCCGCTTCCCCGCGAGCGAAGCCTGAACCGCGCCCCATTCACCCGCGGGGCCAGAGCCGATGACCACCAGGTCGAAGTCCGCCATGGGCCGCACCCTAACCCCACCCCGGGGGGCCAGGGCACCGGGAAGTCACTCCCCGCCCGCCGTTCCCCGCGCCGTCGCCCCGGTGGGACGCTCAGGCGTCCTCGGACTCGCTGACGGGGCCCTCGGGCGCACGGCCGGTGTAGCGCAGCTTCTCGCGGACCTCCTCGTCGGTGAGGAGCCGGAAGCCGCTTTCGGGCAGGCCTTCCACGGTGATGTCGCCCACCGCCTCCCGGTGGAGCGCGCGGGCGGGCAGCCCCACGGCACCCAGCATGCGCTTCACCTGGTGGTGGCGGCCTTCGGTGAGCGTCACCTCCACCGTGTGCTCGTCACGCACGCGCACGACGGCGGGGCGGGCGGGGCCGTCATCCAGCAGCATCCCCTGGCGCAGCGGCTCCACGCGCGCGTCGTCCGCGATGCTGAACACCGTGGCCACGTAGCGCTTGGGGAGGTTCGTCTCCGGGGACGTGCAGTGGGCCACCAGCTTGTCGTCGTTGGTGAAGAGCAAGAGGCCCGTGGTGTCCACGTCCAGCCGGCCCACGGCGTGCCAGGTGTAGCGGTTCAGCTCCAGGGGCAGCTGGGGCAGGAGCACCTCGAACACCGTGCCCGTGCGGTGCTGGCGCGCGGTGGAGGTCAGCACGCCCGCGGGCTTGTGGAAGGCCAGCACGTGCGTGGGCACCACCTTGCGCACCGGCAGCCCGTCCACCTTGATGACGGCGTCGGGCGGCACCGGTGTGAGGGGCGTGGTCGCCACGCGGCCGTTGACGCTCACGCGGCCCGCCTTGATGGCGGCTTCCGCTTCGTCCTGGGGCATGGCACCCGCACGGGCGAGCGCGCGGGAAAGCCAGTCCGGCTTCTCCTTGCCCTCCCAGCGGTTGGGG
>NZ_RAWE01000188.1 GCF_003611695.1 Corallococcus carmarthensis
TCCCCGTCCCCCTCCTCGCCCAAGCCTCCGCCACCAAACCACAGGGGTCTGACATGGACTCGAAAGCGGGCGCGGCCCTGGGTCGGATGCGGCGCGAACTGGTCCGACTGTCGGACCAGTTGGGAGACGGCGCTTCCGGCAGGGCACCTCTGCCCGTGGCACCGGCATTGGCATCCGCTCCAGCCCACCAGCGCGGTCCACCGTCGCGCTCCGTAAGGCTCGAGCCTTCGCCGAGCGCTTCGGATCGTGGGGTTGGTTGAGGAGCCCTTGGCGACATGATGGGTGCCGGAAGGCTCCACCGCATGGGGGCGCTGTGAACCGCCCAGCGCCGGATGGCGGAGCCGTTCGGTGTGGCGGGGGCCCTGGCGCTCCACGGCGCCGTCCGCGGCGCTTCAGCTCCTCCCGCGTCGGTTCCCTTCCTCTACACTGCGCTGACCCATGCTCCGCTCCCTCTCCGTCGTCCTCTGCTGTCTGCCGGCCAGTGCGCTCGCGGCCTCTGAGTCGTGGCTCGTGACGACCGACCTCTGGGGCAATGCCGCCTATCAACTCCTCACGCTGGAGCGCGACGGGAAGGGCCTCACGGGAGAGCTGGACGGGGACGCGCTCAAGGGCGAGCGCACGGGCAACGCGGTCCACTTCGTCGTCACGGACTCGCGTCAGCAGACCTACGTCTTCGACGGCAAGGTGAGCGGTGAGGCGCTTCGCGGCACCGCGGACTATCCCGACAGCAACAACCCGAAGGCGCGCGTGCCGCATGCCTTCACGGCCCGGCTGCTGCCCTCGCGCCCCGTGGGCCCTCCGCGCGTGCACGTCTTCACGCCCACGTCGTGGTCCAACGAGTTCACCGCGCACCGCCCGCCCGTGCTGACCGTCTGGCCGGGCGACACGGTGCGCACCTCGACGCTCGACTCCGGCGGCATGGACGCGAAGGGCGTCACCCGGGCCCTCTTCGGCAACCCGCAGACGGGGCCCTTCTTCATCGCCACCGCGAACCCGGGCGACACCCTGGCCATCCGCATCCGCCGCCTCAAGCTGAACCGGCCGTTCGCGGACAGCCTGGACAGCATCGTGGGACGGGCCCTCACGACGGGCCTTGCGGCCAAGGCGACGGAGCTGGGCAAGCCCGTGCGCTGGAAGCTCGACCCGGAGCGCGGCGTCGCGACCCCGGAGACCCCGACGGAGCGGCTGAAGGCCTTCACCGTGCCGCTGCGGCCCATGCTGGGCGGCCTGGCGGTGGCGCCCGGCTTCGGCTCCGCGCCCCTGTCCACCGGCGACACGGGCCGCTACGGCGGCAACATGGACTTCAACGAGGTCGTGGAGGGCAACACCGTCTACCTGCCCGTGGCGCAGCCCGGAGCGCTCCTGTACCTGGGCGACGCGCACGCGGCGCAGGGCGACGGCGAAACGTCGCAGTACGCGCTGGAGACCTCCATGGACGTCGAGTTCACCGTGGACGTCCTGCACGGCAAGCCGCCGCCTTCGACGCCTCGCGTGGAGTCACCCACGCACCTGATGGCGCTGGGGCAGGGCGGTTCGCTGGATGACGCCCTGCGCTCCGCGACGCAGGGCCTGACGCAGTGGCTGGAGCAGGACTACGGGCTCACGTTGTCGGAGAGCGCGCAGGTGCTGGGCAGCTCCGTGCAGTACGTCGTCGCGAACCTCGCGGGGCGCAGCGTGGGCGTCGCCGCGAAGCTGGACAAGGCGCGGCTCCAGGCCCTCCGGCCCGCGGCGAAGTAGGGGGGATGCCCGGGTAGGCAGCCGGCCGTGAAAAAGGGCCGGAAATGCCGTGTCGATTTCGCGGCCCCTCGTTCGACGTGGAGATGAACCCTCCCGCTCACCCGGGAGCATCTCTTCAGTCGAACAGGGAGCCCGCCATGGTCGTCAAGCTCGCAACCGCCGCCCTCATCCTCGTCGTCGCGCTGGGCGCCTTTGTCGCCACCCGGCCGGACACCTTCCGCGTGGAGCGCAACGCGCACGTGGCCGCGCCCCCGGCCACCGTCTTCGCGTTGATCAACGACCTGCACCGCTTCGACACGTGGAACCCGTATCGCTTCGAGCTCGCCCCCGGCCTGAGCAAGTCCTTCGACGGGCCCAATGAAGGACCGGGCGCCCGCTTCACCTGGGCTGGTGGCAAGTCCGGGGATGGACGCATGACCCTCGTGGAGAGCCAGCCCGGAGCGCGTGTCGTCCTCAAGCTGGAGTTCTTCAAGCCGTTCGCCGCCACGAACCAGACCGTCTTCACGCTCACCCCCGAGAACGGCGGCACCCGCGTGAGCTGGAGCATGGACGGCGACAACACCCTGATGGGCAAGGTGATGTCGCTCGTCGTCAACATGGACACGATGATCGGCAAGGACTTCGAGAAGGGCCTCGCGAACCTGGACACCGCCGCGCGAGCCAGCACCCCGGCTTCCAGCGCGAGCGCCCAGTCCGACGCGGCGACGCCCGCCCCGGCGCTCTGAGCGCGCGCCTCAGTCCTCCAGCGCCTGGTACGCGCCCTTGGAGAACGCCATGGCCAGGGCCTCGTCCTCGGGCCCCTGCATCCGCCGCTGGGTGAGGAGGACGGCCGTCAGGTCCTGCCGGGGGTCGATGAAGAACGTCGTGCCGTAGCCCCCGGCCCAGCCAAAGCGCCCGGCGGTGGGGGAGACGCCATCCGGCTTCGTGCACACGGACCCGCCGAAGCCCCACCCCGACGCATCCCAGAAGCCGGGGAAGAAGGGCGAGGCGGCCTTCTGCTCCTCCGGAATCTGATCCGTCAGCATCTCCTGGACGCTCGCGCGAGACAGCAGGCGGGTGTCACCGGCCTGGCCCCCGCCCAGCAGCATCCGGCAGAAGGCGAGGACGTCATCCGCCGTGGACACCAGCCCGCCCTGGCCTCCTCCCGAGGGGAAGGCGGGAGGCCGCGACCAGTAGCTGTCCGCGGGCGTGTCCCAGGCCTCCAGCCGTCCCGTGGCGGGGTCGCGCGCGTAGGCCGCCGTGAGCCGGCCGAGCTTCTCCGCGGGCACGACGAACGCCGTGTCCTTCATGCCCAGCGGCGCGAAGAGCCGCTCGCGCAGGAAGTCCTCGAAGCGCAGGCCCGACGCCCGCGCGACCAGCACGCCCAGGACCTCGTAGCCGGTGTGGTAGGCCCAGCGCTCTCCGGGTGGGTAGCGGAGCGGCAGCGAACCCAGCCGCCGCATGAATTCGTCGGGCGGATCCGTGAGCACGTGGAAACCGGGCGTCACCCGGGCCTCTTCCATGGCTCTCTGGATGGGATGCGTGCCGGGCGGCGCCATCACCGCGCCCAGACCCCAGCGCAGCGTGAGCAGGTCGCGCACGGTGATGGCGCGCTTCGCGGGAACGGTGTCGTCGAGCGGACCGTCGGGCGTGCGCAGGACGCGGCGGTTCGCCAGCTCCGGCAGCCACGGGTCCACGGCGCCGTCGAGCGGGAGCTTCCCTTCCTCCACGAGCATCAGCGTGGCCACGGCCGTGATGGGCTTGGCCATGGACGCGAGGCGGAAGAGGCTGTCCCGCCGCATGGGCTTTCCGGAAGTGAGGTCCTGCGTGCCCGGCGCGTCGACGTGCACGGTGTCGCCGCGCGCGACCAGGGCGACGAGGCCGGGCAACTCGCCGCGTTCGACGTGGCCGCGCAGGGCGGAGGTCATGCCGGCGAGCCGTGGCTGGGAAAGACCGCGAGCGGTGGCTGGGCTCATGCGAGGACCTGTTGGGAAGGAGTGGTCTCCACGGTCAGCATGGACTCCAATGTTGATGCGCGCCGCGGGCCGCAAGTCCGTGGGCGTGGGAGCGGCCAGGCGCTCAGCGCTTCGCGAGGATGAACGCGGTGACGGAATAGCGCTGGTGGCCCTGGGCCTCGGAGGTCCACTCCGTCACGCGGTGGGGGGCGCCCCTCGCGCGGAAGATGAACACCGAGTTGAAGAGTGGTGGGACGCGCATCATGTCCGCGTCCACCTCGGGATGCCGGAAGGCGAGGACTCCGCCGAAGCGGTCCTCCCAGGGACGCGTGAAGTTGTAGACGACGGCGAGCCCTTCCTCGTCCGTGTCCCGGTGCTCCGGGAAGTGCTCGCCCACCTCCATGCGTGACACCTGCACCTGGCGGGTCTCCAGCGGGTGGGGCCAGCCCACCAGCGCGGCGTGGAAGGCCGCGCCGTCCGCGCTCTTGAGCCACGCGCAGAAGTCCGTCAGGGCGGAGGGCGTCTGTTGATCCAACGGCGCGATGTGCAGTGGATAGGGGCCGTGGTGGTGGCGCACGAAGCGCGCGTCGCGCAGGGCCTGGTGCAGGCCTTCCGCGCGCTCGGGGAGGAGGGCGTCCCGGAGGCACACGTGAGGCACCCGTCCGCCTTCGATGAACTCCTGGCGGATGGCGGTGCGCAGCGGCTCGGACGCGGACGCGAGGCGCGTCCATGCGGTCGCGGAAGGCGGGAACACCTCCGGCGTCGGAGCGGGGACGGGGCCGAAGATGCTGTCGGCGAAGTCCGCGATGAAGAACCCGCTCGGGCGCTCAGGCCTTGGAGACAAGGTAGCTGGCGAGCCGGGTGATGACTTTGCCGTCGCGCGGGTCATCGAAGAAGGAGATGGCGGGTGTGGGGTTGAATTCAAGCGCCACGAAGGCGCCCTCGTGGGTGCGCCGCAGGTCCACCGCCGTGAAGACCATGCCCAGCGCCTTGGCGCCCTTGAGGCACAGCGCCCAGGCTTCCTTGGGCAGGCGGGCGGGCTTCACCCGGTGCAGGTTCTGCCGCGCGTCCACCACGCCGTCGGTGGGGATGTGGAAGGCGGACACGGGCTCGCCGTCGAGTACGTAGGCGCGGAACTCGTCGCCGATGATCTGCTCCTGGAACAGCACGGGGCAGTTGGCGAGCAGCTGGAGCCGCTCCTCGGTGAGGTCCGCCGCCTCCACCTTGCGCACCATCGCGCCGCCGCTCAGCGGCTTGTAGATGACGGAGCCGTGGCGCTCGACGAACTCGCGCACCGCGTCCGGTGAGGCGGTGGCCAGGCTGCTGGGGACGGGGATGCGGTGGCGGCGCAGCAGGGCCAGCTGGTGCAGCTTCAGGTAGTGCAGCTCCACCGCCTCCAGCGGGTTCACGAACGAGCCGCCGCGCCGGTGGAGCGAGCGCAGCACGGAGTGGAGGAACGACTGGCGCTCCCGCTCCGCCAGGTACTGCTCCTGCCAGCGCGGGAAGTTGCGCTCGGACAGGGCCTCGGCCTCGGGGACCGGGAGCGAGAGGCGCACGTTCTTGATGTAGAACGAGCGCAGGTCACTGAGACATTCACCGTCCCAGTGCACGTCGCCGTCCTCCCAGCTCAACGCGGCGGAGTCCGGCACCCGGTCCGTCTCCAGGACGACGGCTCGCGCCCGACGGCGCTCCACCGCTTCAGCGACGAAGCGGGTGGCGTCATCCGAACGCGAGCCGATGACCACGACCTTCTTGCGAGACGTCATGGGTGTCGTGACTTCGCCCGCCGGCCGCTCAGACCGGGCTGTCCATCTTGACCTTCACGGCGCCGCCATCCAGCGGCTTGAGGTCCGGAAGCTTCGAACCGCGAAGGGGGTCATCCATCATGACCTTCACGACGCCGGTGTCCGCCGGGGGCTTGAAGTCCGGGAGCTTCGACCCACGCAGCGGGTCGTCCATCATCACCTTCACGGCGCCGCCATCCGGGAGCTTGAAGTCCGGCAGCTTCGAGCCACGCGTGGGGTCATCCATCATGACCTTCACGGCGCCCGTGTCCGCCGGAGGCTTGAAGTCCGGCAGCTTCAATCCACCGGTCGGGTCATCCATCCGGATCTTCACCCGGCCACCATCCGGCGGAGTGAAGTCCGGCAGCTTCACGCCACCGGTCGGGTCATCCATCCGGATCTTCATCCGGCCGCCGTCTGGCGGCTTGAAGTCCGGCAGCTTCGAGCCACGGGTGGGGTCGTCCATCATGACCTTCACCATGCCGCTGTCCTTCGGGGGCTTGAAGCCGACGTCCTTGCCCTTCACGAAGCGGTCCGCGAGCTCACGGGCCTTCGGGGTCAACTTCACCTGCTCGAAGGCGTCGCGCAGCTGGCTCTTCTGCTGGGCGCTGAGCTGGCCCGCGTCGGCGCCCTGGAGCGCCTTCTTCAGGGCCGGAGCGCCCACTGCCTTGCCATCCGTGCTGGCGGTCTTCAGGGCGGTCTTCAGCGACGAGAGGAAGCCCGTGGGGGATTTGATCTGGGTCATGAAAAAAGATTCCTTTGCGAAGGGTTATCGCCAGACCCCAGCCGGGAGTTGCTTGATTCTCTGAAGCTGAGAGTCCCCGTGGAGTCCCAGGGGTTTGGGTGCCGCCTGCCCGCCCGCCGTCTTTCATCGCGGCGTGCGCGACCCAACCCTTGATGACAAGGGGAGGAGACATCATGGCGACCCGGGATGACGCACTGCTGGTGCGAGCCATCGCGGAGACCGTGCGGCCACTCCAGGGGACGCGGGAGGACTTCGGCCCGCTGATGGACCTGGTGGGCGACGCGCGGTGCGTGCTGATTGGCGAAGCGACCCACGGCACGCACGAGTTCTACCGGCTCCGCGCGCTCCTGACGCGGCGCCTCATCGAGGAGCGGGGCTTCAGCGCCGTCGCGGTGGAGGCGGACTGGCCGGACGCGTACCGTATCAGCCGCTATGTGCGCGCGATGGGCAGGGACGCGGACGCGGTGGAGTCCCTCTCCGACTTCGAACGCTTCCCCGCGTGGATGTGGCGCAACGCGGACGTGCTCGACTTCGTGGGCTGGTTGCGGACGCACAACGACCACGGCTCCGCGCGCGACAAGGCCGGATTCTATGGGCTGGATCTCTACAGCCTCCATGCCTCCATGGGCGCGGTGCTGAAGTATCTGGACCGCGCGGATCCGGAGGCCGCGAAGCGCGCCCGGCACCGCTACGCGTGCTTCGAACACTTCGGGGAGGATCCGCAGGACTACGGCCACGCGACCACGCTGGGGCTGTCGCCAGACTGTGAGCGGCAGGTCATCGCCCAGCTCCGGGACCTTCAGCGGGAGCGCGAGTCCCTGCTGCACCGGGACGGACACATGGCGGAGGATGCGCAGTTCGAAGCGGAGCAGAACGCGCGGGTCGTCCGGAACGCGGAGGAATACTACCGGTCCATGTTCCATGGGCGCGTCTCATCCTGGAACCTGCGCGACACGCACATGGCGGACACGCTGGATGCGCTGATGGCCTTCCTGACGCGACGTTCGGGTGACGCGCGGATCGTGGTCTGGGCGCACAACTCGCACGTCGGGGACGCGCGCGCGACGGACATGGGCGCCTCGGGCGAGGTGAACCTGGGGCAGTTGACGCGTCAGCGGCACCCGGGGCAGGTGCGGCTCATCGGCTTCAGCACGTACCGGGGCACCGTCACCGCGGCCTCCAACTGGGGCGGGGCCGCCGAGCGGAAGCGGATCCGCCACGGGTTGCCGGGCAGCTGTGAGTCCCTCTTCCACGAGGTCGGGCTGCCAGGCTTCCTGCTGGACCTCCGCGAACTGGGAGAGGCCGCCGGAGCGCTCCGCGAGCGGCGCCTGCAGCGGGCCATCGGCGTCATCTACCGGCCCGACACGGAGCGGATGAGCCACTACTTCCACACCCGGCTGCCGGCGCAGTTCGACGCGATGCTGCACATCGATGACACGCGCGCGCTCGAACCGCTGGAGCGCACCGCTGGATGGGAGCGCGGCGAGGCGCCGGAGACCTATCCGACGGGCCTGTAGGCTCGCGCTACTTTCGTGCGCGGGAGGCCGTCTTCCGCTTGCGCGCGGCGGTCTTCGCCTGGGCGGACAGGGCCTGCTTGGACGCCGCCTGACGGCCCTCGCGTTTGAGCGCGCCCAGCGTGGCCTGGCTCCGCTTCTTCGAGGGGGCCCGGGGCTTGCGCTCCTGCTGGCCCACCTCCAGGTCCTGCTTCGCCGCGCGCCGCGTGCGCGCCGGGGCCTGCTCCTTCGTGGGGGGCTTCAGCGGCACGCCCGCGCGGCGCGCCTTCGACAGGCCAATCGCGATGGCCTGCTTCGAAGAGCGCGCGCCGTGTTCGCCTTCGCGGATGTGCTCGACCTCCTCGCGCACGAACCCACCCGCCGCGGTGCTGGGGCTCTTGCCTTCGCGCAGCTCCTTCTTCGCTCGGTCGACGGTGGCCTTGTCGGGCATGGCTTCCTCTCCTCTCCGGGGTACGGTCCTGGCCCAAAGGTGCGGATGCTCCGCGCCCAGGCAAGCCGTGCCCTGTTTCCGGAGGGAGCCCCATGCGGTGGTGGTGTCTCGCGCTGTTGCTTGCTTCCTGTTCGGCGCACCGGTCCTCCGGCGGCGAAGTGCCGGACACCGCGAAGGAGCAGGACCTGCGCGCCCGCGTCTACGAGGCGAAGGGCGAAGCGGCCACCGAGTCCCGGCAGTGGGGCGTGGCGGCGGCCTCGTTCGCGCTGGCCCGGGCGTCGCGGGACTCGCTGTCCGCGCAGTGGGGGCAGGCCCGGGCGGTGGACCGCGCCTCCACGCTGCGCTGGTCGAAGCGGATCCAGGGGTCGGTGCTCGCCCTCGACTTCACGCCGGATGGCCGGGTGCTGGCGTCCGGGCACTACGACTCCGTGGTCCGGCTCTGGGACGTGGAGCGCGGCGAGCCGCTGGCGGAGCTGAAGGGCCACACCGCCGAGGTCCACGCCATCGCCTTCTCACCGGACGGCCGCTGGCTGGCTTCCGCGGGCAGGCCCGGGGAGCTCCGTGTCTGGGATTGGCGCCAGGGCCGGCAGCACGCGGTGCTCCAGGGGCACACGGACGTCGTGCTCGGGTTGGCCTTCTCACCCGACGGCAGGCGGCTGGCCTCCGGCGGCCTGGACAAGGGGGTCCGCGTCTGGGACGTGGAGACCGGCGCCGAGCAGCTGCGCTTCGAACACGACGACAACGTCATCGCCGTCGTCTTCTCCCCGGACGGCAGGCGGCTCCTGTCGACGAGCGCGGACCGGAGCGCCCGGGTCTGGGACCTGGAAGCGCGCAAGGAGGTCCACCGACTCGCGGGGCACGAGGAGAAGGTGGAGGCGGGCGCGTTCTCCTCGGACGGCCAGCGCATCATGACGGCGGCGGGCGACCGGGCCGTGCGCTTCTGGGACGCCCGGTCGGGACAGCTCACGGACGTGCTGCGCAATTCGGGCAACGTCTCCGTCGCCGCCATCGACGGCCGGTTCCAGCTCCTGGTCCAGGGTGGATGGGACGGGCGTGTGCAGCTCATCGACGGGACGGGAGGCGCGCTGCTGGAGCGGCTGGATGCGCATCACTCCGCTGTGATGAGCGTGGCCCTGTCGTCAGACGGTCGCACGTTCGCTTCGGGCGGGATGGACGGCATGCTCGCGGTGTGGCGCCGGCCGGAGGTCCCCGCGGAGGTGCTGCTGCGCGGACATGCCGTCTGGCCGGAGGCGCTCGCGTTCTCCCAGGAGCGTGAGTTGCTTGCTGGCGCTGAGGACGGCTGGCGGCGGTGGCGCCTCGCGGATGCGAACGACCTCCGTTCGGAGCTGGGAGGAACGGAGGCCGCGGTGTCCCTGGCGGTGAGTCCGGACCGTGAGCGCATCGCGGTGGGCACGTTGAAGGGGAGGGCGCTCGTGCTGGACGCGCGTTCGGGGCGGGTGCTGTTGGAGCTGCCAGGGGTGAAGGGCTCCGTGCGCGCGGTGGCCTTCAGCCCGGATGGGACGCTCGTCGCGGTGGCGGGTGATCCGGACATCCAACTCTGGTCGGTGTCCGACGGCAGGCCCGTGGGACTGCTCCAGGGACACACCGGCAAGGTCTGGGCCCTGGCCTTCGACAGCACGGGGCGCAGGCTCGCGTCGGGCAGCACGGACAAGACGGTGCGGACCTGGGATGTGGCGCGGCGTCAGCCCCTGCTGCGGCTCGACATGGGCGAGCCCGTGCGCGCCGTGGTCTTCACCCCGTCCGAACTCCACCTGGTGACGGCGGGAATGCGACAGCCCATCCGCGTCTGGGACGTGGAGCAGGGCCGGCTGTTGAAGACGCTGGATGAGAAGACCGTGGGCGTGCTGGCCCTGGCCGTGTCGCCGGATGGCCGCTTCCTGGCCTCGTCGGGCATGGAGGAGGTGGTGAAGGTCTGGGGCCTGCCCTCCGGCGAACGCATGGGGACCCTCACGGGCCAGCAGGGCTTCCTGTCGGCCCTGGCCTTCTCGCCGGACGGCGCGCTGCTCGTCTCCGCGGCTTCCGACCGGACGCTCCAGCTGAACCGGTTCGAGTCCATCGCCCATCCACCTCCGGCGGGAGCAGGCATCGAGGACCTCCTGCGCCGCTACGGGCTCGTCTGGGACGAAGCCCGGTTCCTCATCCAGCACCGCTGAGCCGTCACATCAGCCGCAGGAAGCGGTTGAGGTCGCGGAACAACCAGAGGGGATTGCCGTACCACACGGCCATCTCCAGCACCCCCGCCCAGACGACGAGCCCCAGCCGCACCGCCGTGGGCCAGCGCGGAGCGCGAAGGACGCCCACGGTCAGGGGCACCAGCAGCAGCGCGGACGCGTGCCACCAGTGGCGCGTGTCGATGACCGCGAGCACGACGCCCAGCCCCACCGACGCGGTCACCAGTCCGTCAGCGCCGCGCCAGGAGAGGGCCAGCACCGCCGCGCTCAAGCCCATCACCAGCGCCACCGTCCCGGGCTCTCCCAGGATGGAAGGGGTCGCCGCGTCCGTTTGAGCGGCCAGCGGCGCCATCCACAGGAACGTGCGCACGCAGAGGACCCCGGCCACCGCCACCCCCAGCAGCGTGCCCCACGGCCACTGTCGCACCGGCCGCCCGCGCACCACGCGCCACAGCGCCACCACGCCCACGGCGACGAGGACGACCGCCCGGTAGTGCAGCAGCGCCGCGCACGCCAGCCAGCGGAGCGCGACCCCTGGACGGTCCTTCGCGAGCGCCGCCAGCGCCAGCACCCCACAGACGAGCCACGCGCCGTCGTACTGGCCGTAGAGCGCCAGCCGCATCAGCACCAGCCAGCAGAGGACCCCCACCGCCCAGCGGCCTCCCGCTGGAAGTCCATCCAGCAGCCGCAGCGCCGCGTAGAGCGCCACGTGCGCGAAGGCCAGCAGGTACAGCAGGCACACCTGCCCGAAGGCCTGGGGCGACATCGGCACCCACTCGCCCACGAGCGCCAGGGGCAGGAAGAGCACCAGCGCACCGGGCGGATACACGTACGGCACGTCCAGCCACTGGTCGATGGCTTGCCGGTAGGGGATGCCCTCGCGCAGCTCGCCCAGCGGCGCGGTGTAGAGGGCCTGGAGGCCGCGATGCAGTCCCACCCAGACCACGTACGGGTGGCGCACGTGGTCCGTGTAGCCCTCCTTCAGCGTCCCCGCCGTCGTCACCCCGGACAGGGGAACGGCGGACAGCACGAGGAGCGACAGCAGGGTGAGCAGTCCCCACCGCGCGGCGGGGTGCCGGACGAAAAGCGCGGGGACTTCCACGGGCTCAGACGCCGGCGGTTCCGGTGGCCACACGCGCGCGCAGGTCCTGCTTGAGGCCCAGCGCGAAGAGCACCAGGGTGAGCAGGTACACGGGCTCGATGAAGAAGAGCAGCGGGCCGCCCAGCGACAGCCCGTGGGTCTTCTTCTCGAAGACGACGTGCGCGCCCACCACCAGCGCGAAGCGGAAGACCATGACGCCCACGGCGATGCCCGCGGCCGTCCCCGTGGGGAGCCGGGCCACCGCCTCCGCGGCGAGCAGCGTGGGGACCAGCGGCAGGGCCATGAGCAGGCCGGCGGTCCACTCCAGTGTCATGGCGTACACGGCCACCGCGGCCACCAGCAGGTGCGCGGCGGTGAGGGGCGTGCCGGGCACGCGCACCCAGCACAGGGGCACCAGCAGGGCGAAGGTGAAGAGATAGGCCCCCACGAAGTGCACGGCGCGGCTGACACCGTTCTCGTGCAGGGGCATCCAGACGCGCATCTTGTCGGCGAAGCTCATGGCCCCCGCACGGTAGGCCATCCGCGTCCGGGATGCCTCTTCCCTTGAGGGAGCGCGGTCGCCGCGCACCCCAGGCCGGAGAATAATGTTTCACCGGGGCGTACCTGTGGAGGCAGCGGCCTTTTTCCCGCTGCCTTCAACCTGAAGGTACTCCCCCGATGAAACAATTCCTGTCTCTGATTGGCATGCGCCGCGCGTCCCGTCACGTGGGTTTCAAGGCCGCCGTTGGCGTCACGCTGGGCGTGGCGTTGACCAGCGCCATCAGCTTCGCGTCCGTGTCCGCGCGCACGCCGACCCATGACTTCACCCAGGCGGACGTGGACGCCATCGTCGCGCAGATCCGCCAGGTGTCGCCGGACACGTTCTACATCCGGCTGCCCACGTTCTCCCCCCGGGGCGGCGTCAACGGATCGCGCCTCTACGGCTCGCTGCCCCTCGCGTACGTGCAGCGCATGGCGACCGCGCAGAGCGTCGTCCTCAACGAGGAGGCGAACATCATGGGCCTGGTGATGGATCCGAACACCGCGGCAGGGCAGGCCTCGGGCGCCAAGTCGGAGCGCGTGGCCTTCGCCATCGATGCCGTCCTCGCGGACATCACCCCCGGCTCCTACCAGTTCCTGAAGTAGCCATGCGGACCGTCCCATCGCGGCCCGAGGGTGATGAACGCCAGGCAGCCCTCTGGGCGTGCATCGCGGTGCTGCATCTGGCCGCGGTGGGCGCCTTCCTCTGGACGGGCCTGGCCCGCGCGAACTCGGAGGCCGCGTTCGACCGCGGCGTCCGCACCTACCAGAGCCTGTCCGGCGTCATCAGCGACTACCGCTTCTTCGCGCCCGCGGTGGCCAGCGACACGCGCACCGGCTTCATCCTGGAGCTGCGCGACGGACGCTCCCTGTTCGAACCCCTGGACTCCGACAGCCTGGAGGTGGGGCTCCGCTACCAGTGCATCGTCGCCTCCGGCCTGCGCGCCAACCGCAAGACGCAGGACGTGCTGGCCCAGTCCTGGGCGGCGGTGATGCTGGGCGTCCATCCGGACGCGTCCCGCGTCACCGTCGTCACCCAGTCGTACGTGCTTCCTTCCATGGAGGCCTGGGCCGCCGGAAAGCGGCCGGACTGGGCCCTCCACTACACCGGGACCTTCGGCCGCCGCGACGGCCCCCTGTCCAGGGAATCGCCATGAACCGTGTCCAGACCCAGGTGCGGCGCTTCTGGTTGGAGCCCGTGGCTCCCGACGGGCTCGCCTTCCTGCGCATCGCCGTCGCGGCCCTCTCCCTCCTGCAACTCAGCATCCTCTGGCCGCACCTGCCGGAGCTGTACGGCAACTTCGGCCTCGTCCAGTGGGTCATCACCGATATCGGCGCGGGTGACTGGGCGCCCGGCCTGGGACGGGTGGGGCGGCTCCTGGCGCCGCTGGGCGTCAGCACGATGGCCACGATGTACGCCGTGTTCGTCCTCTACGCGGTGGGCCTGGTGGGCCTGCTGCTGGGCTACCGCACGCGCTTCTTCGCGGTGCTCACCTGGTTCACGCACGGCCTGACGTCCGCGAACGCGTACCTGTCGCTCTATGGCGTGGACACCATCCTCCACGTGCTCTTCTTCTACCTGGTGTTCATGCCGTCCGCGGGGCGCTGGTCGCTGGATGCGCGCGCCGGCCGGGTCTTCACCGGTCCCACGTCCGGGGCCCGCGTGGCGTTGCGCACGCTCCAGTTCCACCTGTGCTTCATCTACCTGGACACCGGGCTGTCCAAGGCGCAGGGGCCTCAGTGGTGGAACGGCGAGGCCCTCTGGCGCGCGCTGATGCAGCCGCAGTTCCGTGCCTTCGACTTCTCCTGGCTCGCGTCGTACCCGCTGCTGGCGCAGCTTGCCTGCTGGGGGACGCTGCTCATCGAGGTGGGCTACGCGGGGATGATCTGGGTCCCCCGGCTGCGGCGGCACTGGCTGGTGGCCACGCTGCTCTTGCACACGGGCATCGCCGTCTGCCTGCGGCTGTGGTTGTTCTCCCTGACGATGATGGTCTTCAACCTGGCGGCCTTCGCCTGGACGTGGCGTGCCTCGGAGGCCCCCGTGAAGGTGGAGGACGGGCCCCGGGAGGAGGCCCCGGACGCCGCGCTCCAGGCGGTGTGAAACCCGGCGGGTCCTGGCGCATCAGGGGGGCGCAACCTGAACCGGAAGAGGGGCTGGACCATGAGAATCCTTGTGACGGGCGCGACGGGCTACATCGGCGGGGCGGTGGTGGACGCGCTCAAGCGTGCGGGCCACCAGGTCCTGGGGCTGGCGCGGTCGGACGAGGCGCGGAGCAAGCTCACCGCCAAGGGCGTCCAGGCGGTGCAGGGCGACTTGAAGGACCCGGCGGGGCTGGCGGCCGCGGTGAAGGACGTGGACGCGGTCCTCTGGACGGCGACGTCCAATGACAAGGACGTGGACGCTCCCGCCGTGGCGGCGGTGCTGGGCGCGCTCCAGGGCACGAACAAGACGTTCCTCTACACGAGCGGCGTCTGGGTGCACGGCCACACGCAGGGCGTCGCCAACGAGGACGCGCCGCTGAACTCGACGCCCATCGTCGCGTGGCGCCCCGCCGTGGAGCAGCGCGCGCTGAACACGCCGGGCGTGCGCGGCATCGTCATCCGGCCGGGCGTCGTCTACGGCAATGGCACCGGCATCCCCGCCATGCTCACCGGCTCCGTGAAGGACAGCGGCTCCGTCACCTACGTGGGCACGGGGGAGAACCACTGGGCGGTGGTGTTCGTGGACGACCTGGCGGACCTCTACGTGCGCGCCTTGGAGAAGGCGCCCGCGGGGACCGTGCTCCTCGCCACGCAGGGCCCGGGCGTGAAGGTGAAGGACGCCGCGCAGGCCGCCAGCGAGGGCGCGGGCGTGGCCGGCAAGACGACGGCGTGGCCCCTGGAGGAGGCGCGCAAGCAGTTCGGCCCGTTCGCGGATGCGCTGGCGTTGGATCAGCGCTTCACGTCCGAGAAGGCGGAGAAGCTGCTGGGCTGGGCGCCCAAGGGCCCGAGCCTCCTCGAAGAGCTGCGCTCCGGCTCCTACGCACGCCGCTGAAGCAGCCCCGCTTTCCGTCCGCGCACCGGTCCTCGGGGCCGGTGGCGCGGCGGCTCAAGTGGAGGCGTTCAGCGCCGCGTTGTGCCCGTCACACGCGGCCTTCGCCAGCCGCGAGCCCACCGCGATGTAGCCGGGATGGAGCACGTAGTCCGGAAGCATTTCCTCCGACGTGCGCTCGTGGCGCATGTTGAGCGGGTAGAGCCCTGTCGTCACCAGCGCCAGCCGCTGCGTCCGCCAGGACAGCCCCGCCTCCTCCATGACGCGCGTGAAGTCGGTCATCCGCTGGACCCGGTCCGCCTGCTCCAGCACGCGCGGGCGCATCGCCTTCGTGTAGCCGGGGGGCTTGTAGTCCTTGCGCAGTTGATGCAGTTGCGCCTGGCGCCGTGCGGCGAGCAGTTCCTGGAAGCGCGGTTCGGTGGCCGTGAGCTGCTCCAGGACCTCGAGCCCCATCTTCTCGTAGAAGACGGCGGTTCCATCGTCGCGCCGGACCTTGCCCTCCAGGAACCGCACGTAGCCGCGCGTCGCCTCCAGCAGCTCGCGCTCCGCCGCGTCCACGGCCGGAACGGCCACCCGCCGGGGGACCTCCACCGGCATGAAGGCCTCCCTCGTGCCCATGGGGCCGCTCTCGACGCGGCACGCGTACCCGACCTCCCGGTCCCCGAAGACGAGGGTGAAGTCCGGCAACCGGGGCAGGGGCGGAGGGGGCGTGGTGAGGATCCAATCCTCGGGGTCGCTGTCCGTGAGCACCCGCAGCGCGACGAGCCCCCGCGCCTTCATCACGTCCAACCAGGCGTAGAAGGACGGCTCGAAGCCCCCGTCCGGCAGGGCGAAGCCGTCGAAGTCATCCGGCCTCCGCACGAGCGCCGCGCCGCCAGGATCGTCAATCACCTGCGCGCGGAGGTCGCGTCCCCGCAGCCGCGCGTTGCCCACGATGGCGAGCTGCGGGATGTAGTCGCTGCGAGGCAGGGTCACGGCGGCCTCTTCCGGTCAGCTCCGGGACGCCTTGAGCACCTTGGCGACGAGGCCCGCGTCCTTCACGCGCTCGTACTTCAGCGGCTGACCCAACACCGCCTGGTAGCGGAAGACCGTGAAGGGTCCCTTGTCCTCGCTGGCGTGCTCCGGCACGAGCACCGCGAAGCTCTCCTTGTCCACGCCCACCACGTCGATGCAGCGCAGGCGCTCCAGCTTTCCGGCGGGGTCGCGCAGGTTGTAGACCTCGTCGATGCCGAAGCTGACGACGCCTTCGGCCTCGGGCTGCTTCGGCAGGTGCTTGCGCAGCAGGGCCACGACCTGGCCCAGGTAGTCCCGGGCGGCGGTGGGCGTGGCGGGGAGCTCCTGGCGCTTCGCGTCCTCGCGCGCCAGCGACACGAGCGTCGCGGACGGCACCTTCGCGTCCGCGAGCACGGCCTCCAGCCCTTCGAGTCCGGTCGACACCGGGATGCTGTTGAAGCCCAGCGCGTGCTGGACCTGGTCCTCCACTTCGGACAGGGCCCCGTTGGGCGCGCAGAAGGCCTTCAGGAAGGTGCGCGCCTTCTCCAGCGCGGGCGCCTTCTGGAGGGCCTCCATGCGTGCCTTGAGCTCTTCGAAGTGGGCGCTTGCCTTGGGATCGGCGGTCATCGGGAGTTCGCCTCAGGGACCAGGGAACGCGGTCAATACCACCACTTGGGGCGGCACGCCGTCGACCATGCGCAGGCGGATGTTGTAGCTGGCCGCGTTCGCCGGGCCCCTTCTTTCTTGCGCGAGCGTCCGCAGGAATTGCGCTGGCGCGAAGCCCCTCCAGAGGGGAGAGGGGTTGGCGCCGTTGATGCAATGCGTGGGGGTGCGGTCCCTGGACCGGGAAGGAGCACGCCATGACTGAGAACACCCAGAAGCAGCCGCAGGGGTTGGAGACGCTTCGCACCCTCCGCGATGAGCTGCGATTGGAGATGCACCTCGCGGGGATGGAGGTCCGCGAGCGCTGGCGGATGCTGGAGCCGAAGGTGCAGGAGGCCGAGCAGCGGGCGCGCGCGATGACCGACGAGGGGCAGTGGCTGCTGGATGAGCTCCTCCGGCACATGCGCGAGCTGCGCAAGGAGATCCGCGAGCACCGCGACGGGCGCGCCACTCCCCGCGCGTGAGCGCCCGCCGCCTCCCCTGGCTCCTGGAGTCGCCCATGCGCGTTCCGCGCCGTGTCCTGCTCTCCCTCTGTCTGTGCCTGGGGACGCCTGGCGCGCTCGCGCAGGAGGTGCCCGTGCGGCTGCGCGCGGCTTCCGGAGAGCGCGCCCGGCAGGCCGCCCAGGTCGGGCTGCGCCTGCGGGAGAACGAGGAGGCGGCGCGAATCGAGGAGGCGGCGCGCGAGGACGTCGCGCGGCTGCTGTCGCGCGGCATGGAGAACCCGGGCCCCGAGACCGCGCAGGACGTCCCGCCGCTGCCCGACCGCGACCGGCGGCGGTTGGAGCAGGAGCTGGTGACACTCGATGCGCGGGTGTCCGCCCGGGCCGCCCAACGTGCCCGGTGGCTGCTCGCCGCGGGGCTGGAGGTGGACCCGGTGCTCCGGCGGTTGCCGGGAGAGCCGCCCGAGCCG
This sequence comes from Corallococcus carmarthensis, assembly GCF_003611695.1. Taxonomy (GTDB): domain Bacteria; phylum Myxococcota; class Myxococcia; order Myxococcales; family Myxococcaceae; genus Corallococcus; species Corallococcus carmarthensis. The sequence continues at coordinate 17,555 of NZ_RAWE01000188.1, forward strand.
TGGCTCGCGGACGTGACCCTGGACGCGGACGCCCTCCTGGCGCGCGTTCACGACGCCTCCCGCCGCGAGCTGGTGCGCGCGTACGTGCGCGAACACGCAGGACTCCAGGCGCGGCTGGCCACGCTGGAGGCACTCGTGACCGTCCAGGGGGAGGCGCTCGCCAGGGCCCGGGGCGGCCTGGTGGAGGGCCTGGCGCCGTTGGAGGACGTGCTCGCGCTCCAGCGCGCGAACCTGTCGCTGAAGCTGGAGGTGCTCGCCCTGCGGGTGCGCCGCGAGCAGGGCGTGCGGGAGCTGGCGGCGCTGCTGGAGTGCACCCCCGAGTCCGTCGTGGTCGCGGGCACCCGCTGAGCGCGCCCGGCGTCCTTCCCCTTCGCCAACCCTCGAACCTCCGGCGCCCGGGGGGCCTCCGCGCCCGCCCGGGCTTCCTCGCGTCAGGGGACGCTCGCGGCTAGCGCACGGGCGGGCGCAGCACGAGCACGGGGCGGCGGCTTTGCGACAGCAGCTGCCGCGCCACCGAGCCGAGCAGGGCCTCCTTCAGGCCTCCGTGTCCGCGCGAGCCCAGGCAGAGCAGATCCGCGTCCAGCCGCTCCGCGGCCTGGGCGAGCGTGAGCGCCACGTCCTCGCCGTGGAGGACCTCCACCCGCGTGACGACCTCTCGGGACTCCAGCCCCCGGGGCACCCGCTCCAGCAGGCGCCCCTTCAGGTCCTGATGCAGGTCCGCGCCGGAGCGCTCGGGGACCACCGTCACCAGGTGCACCTCCGAGCCCGCCGGGGCCAGCGCGAACGCGAACGGGATGGCCTCGTCCGCGAGCGGCGAGAGGTCCGTGGCGACCAGCAGCCGCCGGAGCTGGGGGATGGGGGCTTCACCTCGCGAGGCGGCGGGGTTCACCGGCACCACGGCCGCCGACATCGGCGCGAGCCGCAGGGCGTGGTGCGACACCGAGGCCAGGTTGCCCAGCGACGTGTGCGGATGCGTGCCCACCACGAGCACGTCCGCCTCCTGTTCCCGGGCCAGGTCCACCAGGTGGTCCGCCGCGCGGCCCACCGCCATGCGCAGGTGGACGCGCGGCGCCGGGCCGGCTTCCGTGGCCGCCAGCGCCGCCACCTCCCGGTGGAGCACCTCCTCGATGCGGGGGGCCACCTCGTCCAGGTTCATGGGCGTGGGCAGCCCCAACCGGCGGCACTGCTCGAAGGCGTAGTAGACGTGGCCCGCCAGCAGCTCCAGGGGGCCCGCCGCGCGCAGCTCCGCCAGCCACCGCCGCGCCGCCTCGGTGCCATGGGAGCGGTCCACCCCCAGCATCACGCGCAGGGGACGCTTGCCCGAAAGCCAGGCCTCGAAGGGGGCCGCGTCGCGCACGCGCAGCAGCGGCACGGCGCAGTTGCGCGCGATGCGCTCCAGGCTGACCCCGGAACCCAGCGCCGCTTCCTCCCCGCGGGGAGACCCCACCACCAGCAGTCGCGCCTCGTGCGCGGCGCAGACGTTGGCCAGCGCCCGCGGGGAGTCGTTCTCCAGCAGCAGCACCCGCACGCGCGCTCCCACCGGCTCCAGCCTCGCGGCCTCCTCGCGCAGCAGCGCCTGCAGTCCCTCGCGCACGGGCTCGGCCGCGACCCGGAGCTGGTCCGGGTGGACCTGATGGACCAGCCAGAGCGGCTGGCTCCGGCGGGCCGCGAGCAGCGCGGCCACCCGCGCGGCCTGACGGGAACCTTCGGAGAAGTCGACTGCGCAGACGATGGCCATGGAGGGACTCGGGGGCTGTGCGGGGAAGCGCCGCGCCACGGCTTCCCGGCGGATGGAGGCTGGGGGGGCGCGCCCCGTGCTGCTTCCGGCGGCGCTACTTCACGAGCCGTGCCGTCGGTGTCCCCGGCGCTCCTCGCGAGGGCGGCGCAAGGGCTGCGGCAGGCCCGGGATGGCCCGCGCAAAAACTGCGCGGGCCGGGAAGCGCCTGCCTTGCTCCCGGACGCGGCATGGGGTTCGCAAAGCGGCCCGCGAAGGCTTTCACTCAAGGGGCGGCTCGCGATGAACGTCGATGGCTGGACGCGGTTGGAGCTTCCTCGCCCGGTGGCGCGATGAGCCTGGCGCGGCGGGACGCGGCGCCGGTGGAGGGGGCGCCCCGGTGGGGCCTGGGCCAGGAGGAAGCGGAAGCGCGGCTGCGGCAGGCCGGGCCCAACACGTTGACGCGCGAGCGGCCCCGCTCCGCGTGGCACTTCCTGGGCCGTCAGTTCCGTTCAGGCATGGTGTGGCTGCTGCTGGGCGCGTGCGGCGTGGCGGCGCTGCTGGGGGAGGTGGCGGACGCGGTGGCCATCGCCACCATCGTGGTGCTCAACGCGCTGGTGGGCTTCCTCCAGGAGTACCGCGCGGACCGGGCCGTGCTGGCCCTGCGCGCCCTCACCGCCCCCAGCGCGCGGGTGCTGCGCGACGGCGTGAGCGCCGTGATTCCCGCGGCCCAGGTGGTGACGGGCGACGCGCTGGTGCTGGAGGCGGGGGACGTGGTGGCGGCGGACGCGCGGCTGCTGTCGGCGCATGCGCTGCTCACGCTGGAGGCGGCGCTCACGGGGGAGAGCACGCCGGTGGACAAGCGGGTGGGGGCGCTGCCGGACTCCACCCCGCTGGCGGAGCGGCGGGACCGCGTCTTCATGGGCACCTCCGTGGCCGCGGGCACGGCGGTGGCGGAGGTGGTGGCCACCGGCATGGGCACGGAGCTGGGCCGCATCGCGCACCTGATGCGGACGGCGCAGGTGTCGGAGACCCCGCTGCAGCAGCGGCTGGAGGGCGTCACCCGGATGCTGCTGGTGCTGTGCGTGGCGGTGGGGGCCCTGGTCGCGGGGC
>NZ_RAWE01000189.1 GCF_003611695.1 Corallococcus carmarthensis
CGACAGGTCAGTCCGTCCGCGTAGCCCCGCCGTCCCCATCTCCCATGCCCGAGCTTCCCCAGATCCGGACGCCCAGCGGACGCTGGCAAGCGCTCGCGCCGCCCATCACGGGCCCTGACACCGCGCCGGCCCCCACCGAGCCGAAGCCCGCCGTCCAGGCCGCGCCCCCGGGCCTGCGCCCCCGCCGCGTCGACACGCCCTCCAAGCCCACGGCCACGATCGCCGCGGGCGCCTCCGTGGTGTCCACCACCGCTGGAGCCCCGGAGCCGTGGCGCGCGTCCCTGCGCGTCTCCAGCTTCACGGAGCTGGAGATCGAAGCGGACTCGCTGCTGCATGCGGTGGAGCTCGCGGCCCAGCGCGGACTCGCCGAACACGCGCCGGAAGAGGAGCCCATCTACGAGCTGACCGAGGAGGCCGAGCCCGCCCCCGGCACCTGGGACGCGCTGCCGTCCATCCCGCTCTTCTCCGACCTGCCGCGCGACGCGTTCATCCAGCTGTTCGAACGCTGCCCGCTGCGCCGCTTCGGCCCCGGTGAGCGCATCCTCGCGCAGGGCACGCACGGCGCGGCCTTCTACGTCATCTGCGAGGGCAGCGTGCGCGTCTTCCGTGAGGAGGAAGGCCGCCGCCAGGACCTGGCCACGCTGGAGGTCGGAGCCTTCTTCGGCGAGATGGCGCTCCTGTCCGGAGCCCCGCGCGCCGCCTCCGTGGAGTCCATCTCCGACGACACGCAGGTGCTCGAAATCTCCGCCGCCGTGCTCGCGACGCTTTCACTCAGCCACCCACCCGTGGCGAAGGCCCTCAAGAAGTTCTGCCGCGAGCGCCTCCTCGCGAACGTGATGAACAGCTCCGCGCTGTTCCGTCCCTTCAACCGCAAGGACCGCCGCAACCTCGTGGAGCGCTTCCGGGCCCGCGACGTCGAGCGCGGTGACGTCATCATCCGCGAAGGCGGCCCCACCGACGGCCTCTACGTCGTCCTCTCCGGCGAGGTGGAGGTCCACAAGAACGGGCAGCGCCTGTCCAGCCTCAAGGAAGGGGACCTCTTCGGCGAAATCTCCCTCCTCCAGAAGACGCCGGCCACCGCCACCGTGGAGGCCTCGCGCCACACCACGCTGCTGCGCCTGCCGCGCGAGGACTTCGACTCGCTCATCTCCAGCCACCCGCAGGTGCTGATGCTCGTGTCGGACCTGAGCGACGAACGCCTGCGCCGCACGGAGCACGTGCTGGGCGGCGACACCGGCACCGCGCCGGACGACGACGAAGAAGACCTGATCCTCGTCTGACAGCGCCCCCAGGGGTCCCACGGGCCGAGGCCCACCCGGGAAGTCACCTGACGCACCTGGACGGCGCGCGGTGCATCCCCGCCGGTCGGTCTCCCCCTGGACGACCCACCAGGCCCGTGGCAACGGGAGCAGGGCGCAAGGTTGTGACACCCGGAAGCGCCCGCTATCCTGCCCGGCATGGCTGGAGGCCAGCACGCGACAGCGGGATTGGGGCCCGACGACATCGCCGAGCTGGAAGCCCTTGGCTCCGAGCCCGGCTATGACGTGTTCCTGGCCCCCGCGCGAGCCCTCGAAGGCGCCGTGGAGGAGTGCCGCTCCAACATCGCGCTCGCCTTCCACAACACGAAGCGCGGCGTGGACAGCGTCCTGGCCCGTGAAGCAGAGATCGCCGCGCTCCCGGGCGTGAACGTGGACGAACTGCGTGACCTGCCGCTGCTCGCCCAGGGACTGGCCTTCGCCGCGTTGCGCGTCCAGCGCGACATGCGGGCCAGTTCCTTCGGAAGCCTCTTCGAGCGCGCCCAGCAGCTGCGCCGCAAACTGCTGAAGACGGCGGAGGCGCTCGCGGAGGCCTCGTTCCTCACCGCCAGCGACGTGGCGGCCAGTCACGAAGGGGGCCACCGCGACGTGGTGGGGGACTGCCTGGGACTGGTGGCGCTGTTCCGCCAGAACGAGGCGAAGCTCGCCGGCCGTTCGCCCGTCACCCCCGAGGACGTGAACGAGGTGGAGCGCGTGGCGGAGCAGCTGCGCGCCCTGCTCGCGGCCCCAGGAGAAGGCCGCGACACCGGGAACTCGCCGCTGCTCTTCGAGGCCACGGAGACGCGCGACCGCTTCTGGACGCTGCTCACCCGGCGCCACGATGTCCTCTGGCGCTGCGGCGCGTGGCTCTTCGGCCGGGATGTGGACATGCACGTGCCGCCGCTCCAGGCCCGCCACCCGTTGGTGCGCGCCGTGGTGCCCACGTCCATCGAACGCGCGAAGCAGCAGACGCCAGCGAAGCGCGGGGCAACCCCGATCGACTACGCCCCGGACAGCAACGTGCGCTCCAAGGTCCGCTTCATGGTGAAGGTCGGCTTCGACTTTCCCTCCCGCTAGACACCCATGCCTTTCGACGTGAAGGACATCCTCCGGCAGTTGGAAGCCGGCTTCGCCCCGGAGTCCGGTGCCCCGAAGTGGTGGCAGGAGAGCTGGGAGGATCCGGACGGGTTCGCCGTGGCGCTCGCGGAGGCCCACGCGGGCCGGGGCGTCCCGCCGCCCAAGAGCCGCCCCGGGCAGCAGTACGACTTCTTCCACGACCTCATCGTCCGCCACGTCGCGCTGGAGCGCCCCGCGTTCCGCACGCACGTGCGCATCCAGGGCTGGCAGGCCCTGGCCTACCGCACCCTGCACGACCTGGCCGCGCGCCGGGCCTCTGAATGGGCGGATCAGGGCGTCGAACCGGGCGCCAAGGTGTGCCTGGTCCACGGCGTGGGGCAGGAGCTGCTCGTGTCGCTCCTGGCCACGCTGAAGCTGGGCGGCTGCTTCACGCTGCTGCCGCCCATGGGCCCGCGCGCCATGGCCACGCGGTTGGAGGCCCTGACGCCGGACTTCATCGCCGCCGAGCCCCACCAGCTCCCGCTCCTCAAGGGCCACGAACAGCTCCTGCTCAAGAGCCAGGGGAGGGGAGCGCCGGGCTTCACGTCCCACACGTACAAGCCCACGGACGTGGTGGGGCTGCTCTTCTCGCCGCTGGTGGATCCGCCGCACACGCCCGTGCCCCTCACCGCGGAGAACGCGTGGAAGGGCGCCATTGGCGACGGGATGCTCACCTTCGGCCTGGGCCAGGGGGACATCCTCGCGGCGCCGGACTTCCCGGTGCTCCAGCACCTGCCCGCGCTCCTCTTCGCCACGCTGCTGCGCGGCGCCACCTACCTGCACCTGGACATGGCGGACCTGGCGCTCAACCCGGCCCCGCTGCTGGAGCACCCGCTGCGCGCCCTGGGCGTCACGCCGAAGCTGCGTGACCTGCTCCTGCGCCACCGCGCCTCGCTGCGCAACGTGCAGCACTGGTTCCGCAACCCGGAGGAGCCCTACGACGCGCAGGCGTGGCGCACGTGGGTGAAACAGTGCGGCCTCCAGTCCGTGCCGTCCTCCAACATCCTCATCGACGCGTCGGCCGGTGGCGCGGTGCTGGTGTCGTCGCGCGGCGTGACGGAGGCGCCCACGGACGTGCACACGGACGTCTTCCCCGTCCCGGGCCGCGCGTGGACGCTGAAGGATCCGAACGAGAGCGGGCAGGGCGCTCCCACGGACGTGGGCGTCTTCACGCTCCAGCCGGACAAGGACCGCCCGCCGGGCCACGTCCTGCTCGCGCGGATCCGCCAGCGCTACCACTACGCGGGCACGCAGGGCTTCCGTCATGAAGGCCGCCCCTACTCCGCGAAGGAGGTCACCGCCGCGCTGGAGGGCGTGCCGTTCCTCGTGGGCACCAGCGTGGTGCCGGTGTCCACCGGAGGGCTCGCCAGCCATTCACGCTTCATCCTCCTGGCCTTCACCGGGGCCACGCCTGCTCCCCCGTCCAGCGAGCAAGAGATCAACCGGCGCGTCGAAATGCTCCTGGGTGGGGACTTCCTGCCCGACCGCATCGAGTTCTTTCCGCTCTTTCCCCACCGGGTGAAGGGTGCCGTCGACGACGCGTGGTGCGCCTCGCAGTTCTTCACTGGCGCGCTGCACCGCAAGGCGAAGGACCCGATGTTCCAGGCCCTCACCGCCCTCAGGGGACGACTGCTGGCAAGCGCCGCCGCTTCGGGCGAAGATGTCCCGTCGCCAGTGCGGTGAAAAGGAGCGGCACATGGGTGTCCAGGTCGTGATGGGAGCGATGCTCCAATGCAGCTTCGGGGTGGCGCCCTCGTCGCTGATGGTCCTTCCCGTGAACAAGGTGATGGCCACGACGCCCGCGGCGAACATCATGGACAACAAGCCGTTCGTGAACGTGCTGCCCTTCGGTATGTGCAGCTCGCTGGCGAACCCCATGGTCGCGGCGGCCACCGCGGCGGCCCTCGGCGTCCTCACCCCCATGCCCTGCATCCCCGCCACCGCGGCCCCCTGGGTGCCCGGGTGTCCCAAGGTGCTCATCGGCAACATGCCGGCCTTGGAAAGCAACTCCAAGTGCATGTGCAGCTACGGCGGCGTCATCCAGGTCGTCTCTCCCGGACAGATGGTGGCCATCGATGGGTAGCCCGGCCCTGGTGGTGGAAGCCGTCGACTTCACGCTGCTCGACGCGGAGTTCACCAGCGCCCCGGTGCCGCTCGACGAGTCCGAAGGTCCGGATCCGCGCCTGGAGGCCATCACCGGCCTCGTCGCCAAGAGCGAATACGCGGACGCCGCCCGCGCCGCAGCGGTGCTCCTACGCGCGGGCGTGCGCGACGTGCGCCTCGTGGGGCCGTACCTCTTTGGCCACTTCTTCGCGGAGGGCATGAAGGCGCTGCCCGTCCTGTTCCGCTCCCTCAAGCGCACGCTGACGGAGAACTGGGACTTCTTCGGCCCGATGGAGAAGAAGCTCGTCTTCGCGGACACCGGCCTGCGCTGGCTGCTGAAGATGATGGGCAAGCACCTGGAACACCACACGCGCCTCAAGGACGCGCAGTGGCAGGCCTGGTGCGCCCCCGGCAGCCGCGAGCCCATCGAGGAGGCCCTGGCCCTGGGCGATCCGCTCATCGCCGCCCTCGCCATCCTCCAGAAGGGCGCGTGCGTGGATGCCATGCGCACGCTGCTCGGCGCGCTGCGCTCCCACGCCCAGGCCGTGCCCTTCCTGCCCCCGCCGGAGGAGCCCCAGGCCGCCGCCCCCGCGCTCGCCGCCGCTCCGGACGAGGACGACGACGAGGACGAGGACGACGAAGGGGAGGAGGAAGAGGAGGCCCGCCCCGCGCCCAGGAAGAAGGCCGCCCGCGCCGAAGCCCCGGACACCGGCCCCAGCGTGCCCATGTCGCCGGCGCTCGCGCAGCTGGTCCGCAAGCTGTCTGCCTTTGAAGCGCTGGTGGAGCGCGAGGACTACACCAAGGCGAGCGTCATCGCCGTGGACGTGCTCGCCACCGTGGAGCGCTTCGATCCGCGCGTGTATCTGCCCCAGCTGTTCTCCGGCTTCTTCAACGGCCTGGCGCAGCACGCGGAGGCCATCGAGCCCATGCTGCACAACACGGAGACGCTGTCCTTCCGCGCCATGGATCAGCTCTACCGCGTGGACCTGGACGCGTTCCTCGTCGCCCAGCAGCGGCAGCCGTCCCGCGGCGGCTCCGAGTACGACGAATAGCCCCCATGGCACAGGAGCGTGAACAGCCGGGCCGCAAGCTCACCGTCGAGGAGCGCATCAGCGAGCGCATCCGCAGCTTCGACGTGCCGGCCCTCCTGGACCTGCTCGCCAAGGAAGGCTACGGCGAAGCGGAGGTGGAGTTCCGCAGCCACCGCAGCACCGTGCACCAGCAGAACCTGGTGCATGCCATTGAATTCACCCGCCAGCCGCGCAAGCGCGTGGTCATCACCGTCAACCTGGGCCTGCTCAGCGTGCAGACGCCGCTGCCGTCCTTCCTCTTCCAGGCCATGGACCGCCTGGAGCAGGACACGATGGCGGACTTCCTGGGTTACTTCGACCACCTGCTGCTGCGGACGCGCTTCGCGGGCCAGTTCCCGGATCGCGACGAATCCCTGCTGCCCGGCTGGGAGCACAACACCTCGCACCGGCTGCGCCTGTTGCGGCTCGCGTGCCCCAGCAGCCTGCACTGGCTCTTCGCCAAGGTCTTCCCGGAGGCGGAGGTGCTGGTGCGCCGCGAGACGCGCCGCCAGCGCATCGAAGCCAAGGGCATCCGTCTGGGCGCCGCCGCGCTCGGGGATGGCAGCGCGGTGGGCGGCTTCGCCACCGTCCCCACGGGCGGGGTGGAGGTGCGGCTGTTCCTCAACGAGCCGCACTCCGGCACCGGCATCCCCTGGGCCGTGGAGGCCCGCCGGCGCCTCAACACCCGCATCCTTCCGAGCCTGGCGGAGACGCCGCTCGCCCTCACCGTCGTCCTGTGCCTGCGTGATCAGAGCAGCTTCGCGAGGCTCCAGGACGGCAGTCACCTGGGTTACGAGCCGCTGGTAGGCGGACCGGAACAGACCCAGGAGGTCCTCCTGTTCACGGGGGACACCGCTCAATTGCGATCAGCAGAACCCCGCTAGACCTGTCATGTCGGCTGGTTGACGCGAATTCCTGATCGCGCCTAGGCTGTAAATGTTCACTCGGCAGGGCGTACTCCCGGGGCGGCTTCAGTAGGACGGGGGGAATCAAACGCACTGCGAATGTCAGGGAGTCACCGTGGCCATTCAGGACCAGCTTCCCAAATCCCGCATCACCCTCACGTACCGCACCACCATCAACGGCGAACAGGAGACAGTGAACCTGCCGTTGCGACTCCTGGTCATGGGCGACTACTCGCTGGGGACCTCCGAGGATCGCAAGACGGATCTGGAGACGCGCAAGCTGCGCTCCGTGGACGGCCGCAACCTGGACGAGTTGATGAAGGACATGAAGATGTCCGCCAACTTCCAGGTCGCCAACCGCATCAACCCGGACGTGGAGGAGGAGCTGAACGTCACGCTCCCCATCGACCGGATGAAGTCCTTCCACCCGGATGAGATCGTCAAGCACGTGCCGAAGCTCAAGGCGCTGCTGCTCCTGAAGACGCTCCTCGTGGAGATGCAGTCGAACATCGACAACCGCAAGGACCTGCGCCGCGAACTCTACGAGCTGTTCTCCAAGCCGGACGCGCTCAAGGAGCTGCTCAACGAGCTGAAGGGCTACGAGAGCATGCGCCTGCCTTCAGGTGAGGCCGCGAAGACGGACGCCCCCGCCGCCGCCGCTCCTGCCGCTGGCAAGCCCGCCACGGGTGCCGCCGCCGCCACGGCCGCGGTCGCCGCCACCGTCGCCGCGGGTGCCAAGCCCCCGGCCGCTTCCTGATCCGCCTTCCCACCTCTTCGACTTCTAAAAGGACTCCGCCATGGCTGAGACCACCTACCTGAAGCGCCTGTTCACCAGCGTCCGGCTCGATCCGCCCCAGGAATCGGCGCCGATGATCACCACCAACTTCGCGCCCGTCGTCGACGAGCAGCAGGTCACCCTGGAGAGCCGCTTCCTCTCCAGCGTCGCCGCGCTGCTGCAGAACGTCGCGCCCGTGGAAGGCCCGGACAACACCGCCCGCTTCGACAAGGGCCAGGTGCTGGACGTCATCAGCCGCATCGATCGCATGATCGACGCGCAGATGAACGAGATCCTCCACAACGACACGTTCCAGCAGCTGGAGTCCACGTGGCGCGGCCTGGAGGACCTGGTCGACCACACGAACTTCAAGGCCAACATCGCCATCGACATCCTGGACGTCGCCAAGGATGAGCTGGCGGAGGACTTCGAGAACAACTCCAGCAACATCTTCGCCGGAGCGCTGTTCGACAAGGTCTACATCCAGGAGTACGACCAGTACGGCGGCCGCCCCTTCGGCGCCATCGTCGGTCTGTACGACTTCTCCTCGTCCCCCGCGGACCTGACCTGGCTGCAGCGCATGGCCAAGGTTTCGAACGCCGCCCACGCGCCGTTCATCTCCGCCGTGAACCACAAGTTCTTCGGCTGCGAGACCATCGAGGAGATGGAGGCCATCAAGAACCTGGAGGGCGTGCTCGCCCACCCGCGGTTCGGCCGTTGGAACGCGTTCCGCGACACGGAGGAGGCCGCGTACGTGGGCCTGACCTTCCCGCGCTACGTGCTGCGCCTGCCCTGGCACCCGGACAAGAACCCCTGCGACGTCCTCAACTTCACCGAGACGGCGCGCGGCGACTCCGACAAGTACCTCTGGGGCAACTCCGCCATCCTGCTCGCGCGCAACATGGTGAAGGCGTTCGAGATCTCCGGCTGGTGCCAGTCCATCCGCGGCCCCAAGGGCGGCGGTCTGATCTCCGGCCTGCCCGTGGACACGTTCTCCCTGCGCGGCCAGGAGGAGATCAAGGCCCCGGTGGAGATCGCCATCCCGGACTACCGCGAGTACGAGTTCGCGCGCTCCGGCTTCATCCCGCTCGTGTACCGCAAGGGATCCAGCGACGCGACGTTCTTCAGCACCCAGTCCGCCAAGGTCGCCAAGACGTTCAAGGACCCCAAGGACTCGGAGAACTCGCAGCTCGTCACGAACCTGGCCTACACGTTCTCCATCACCCGGCTCGCGCACTACGTGAAGTGCATCATGCGCGACAACATCGGCAACACGGCGGACGCGCCCTACATCCAGCGCCAGCTGGACTCGTGGCTGTCCAACTACGTCACGACCGTGGCCAACCCGGACGACCTCACCGTGCGCCGCTTCCCGTTCAAGGCGAGCAGCGTCGCCGTCTTCCCGCGCCCCGGTGAGATCGGCTGGTACGACTGCAAGCTGGCCGTGCTCCCGCACATCCAGTTCGAAGGCCTCAACGTGGAGCTGATGCTCGAGTCGCGGCTCGGTTAAGCCGCATCCCACCTGGGGCAGGTGAGTGCCTGCCCCGCTTACCCTGGAGTGACAGATGCCCCAGTTTTCGCGCAACCTGGACGTGTATCAGGGCTTCAACTTCAAGAAGGACAAGCAGTCCCCCGTGGGCTACATCACCGCCATCACCATTGGCGGCCAGGCCCTGGCGCCGGATCAGGAGACCATCAAGGATCCTGAGAACCCGGACGCGGCCATTGGCGACAAGGTCGTCGCGGTGCTCAACCACTACCTGTGGGAGACGGGCGTGACGGACGCCATGTACTTCTCCGGCCAGGTGTCGGTGGCGAACAAGCAGAAGGTGGCGGAGATGCTGCTGGGCAACTTCAGCAACATTGAAGTCAACTTCAAGTACGTCATCTACGAGTACGACCCCATCGGGAAGAAGTACTTCAAGTCCAACTTCCTCGACGCGGAGATGAAGGGTCTGCTCGAGAAGAACGGCGACGACCTGAACATGTCCGTCGCGGACAACGAGTCGCGCGAGGTTCAGTCGCCCAAGAACTTCACGTTCCAGATTGGCATCAAGCCGCAGGCGGCCGAGCAGTCCCTGAACCTGGCCACCTCGTCCGCCAAGAAGATCGCGAAGAAGTGGGGCATCACCGAGGCGGCCGCCAAGTAGCTTTTGACGCGGTCTGTGCCTAAACCGGGCCGGGAGCAACACTCGCTCCCGGCCTGGAACGGGCGGGCGGAAGGAAAGAACGGCGCATGCAGCGGTACAAGCTCGCACGGGTCCGCTGGCACGTAGGCCAGACGCTTCTTCCGGAGCATTTCGTCGCGCAGGAGGACGCGCTGGACGCGGAGATCCGCCTCCATGCCACCCTGTCCGGCCTGCCGTCCTACGGCGTCGCGAACCTGGCCTGGAACGAGTCGCTCCTGCAGAGCGGCAGCCTGTCCATCTCCGCGCTCACCGTCGTCACCAAGTCCGGGGACCTGCTGGACGTCCCGGGCAACGCCGTCATCGCGCCCATGTCGCTGGAGGCCGTGGGCAAGACGGAGTTCATCGTCTACCTGCACGTGCTGAAGGAGACCGTCAGCGCGGAGGGCATCCGCCTGTACGCGGATGATCCGCCGGTGCTCCAGCGCGTGCTGAACAAGCTGCAGCTGTCCACGGAGCCGGTGCTGGATGGCACCATCGCGTCCCTGGGGCTGGCCGCCGTGTCGCAGGACGAGGAGGGCGCGTGGCACACGTCTCCGGACTGGGTGCCGGCGCTGCTGCTCGTGGGGCCCAACCCCTTCCTGGAGAAGCTGCTCACCACGCTGGATGACCTGTTGGATCAGGTGCGCCAGCAGCTGCTCACGAACATCTCCGACACGTACCTGCGCACGGACCGGCTCACCAACGCGCGCCGGGCCCTGTTCGAGGTGCAGCGGCTCATCGCGCTGCGCCGGGACATGTTCCGGCAGGTGTACGTGCACCCGTACCACCTGTTCGACGCGCTTCGCCGGCTGTACTTCGAGGCGTGCTGCTACCTGGAGATGCTCCCGGACGAGCAGATGCCGGTGTACCAGCACGAGGGGCTGAACGAGGCCCTGGGCGGGTGGATCCGCCTGCTCACGCGCAACTTCCAGCCAGAGGCCACGCGCTCCACGCACAAGGCCTTCCAGGCGAAGGAAGGGCAGTTCCAGATGACGCCGCTGCCGCCGGAGATCCGCTCCGCCAGCGAGGCCTATCTCCTGGTGCAGCGCACCCAGCCCGGGGAGCGCACGCCGCTGGACGGGGTGAAGCTGGCCAGCCCATCGAGGCTGCCGCTGGTGCGCCGCCAGGCGCTCAAGGGCGTGCCGTTCAAGCACGTGCCGTATCCGTCGTTCCCGCACGCGCTGGGGCCGGAGATTGACTGGTACCTGCTGGGCAACGGCGAGGAGTGGCAGCACGCGCTGCGCGAGGACGGCCTGGCCTTCTACGTGACGCCCGCGCTCCGGGGCGCCCAGACCTCGCTGTTCTGGCGGAGGAGCTAGACGCCATGGCGCGCGCACCGTTCCTGGACAAGTTCGCCGCCCGCGCGCAGCGCCCCAACGTGCGCGACAGCCTGGAGCACGTGATGCGCAACATCGAAGCCGTGCTCAACACGAAGAAGGGCTACGGCTTCTTCATGCACGACTTCGGGCTGGGCGGGTACACGGAGAAGCTGGGCACCCGCGAGCTGGTGGAGGCGCTCACCGCGGAGATCCAGCAGGAGATTACGCAGCACGAGCCCCGGCTCACGGAGCCGGAGGTGAAGCTGCGCGGCCGCGACAGCGCGCTGTGGCTGTACTTCGACTGCAAGGGCACCTTCGACGACCAGCCCTGCCACCTGACGCTGCTGTTCCACTCCACCACCGGCCGCGTGCGCGTGCAGGCGGAGGACATCTGATGGCCTTCGCCGACCGCCTGGACCTGGGCCTCACGCTCACCATCGGCGGGACGGCACACGCCATCCCCGCGTCGGACGTGCTCGCGTTCGAACTGGACCTGCACGGCTGGGGGCACGAGGGGAGGGTGGAGTTCCGCGTGCTCGACGAGACGTCGCACGGCGGCCAGAAGCAGGACAAGCTGCTGGCGGACTTCCTCAAGCCGGACCTGGTGGAGGTGGCGCTGGAGCTGAAGGCCGTGCACTCCGACACGGCGACGAAGCCCACCTTCACGTCGCTGAAGGTGAAGGGGCTGGGGCTGGACAAGTCCCTCACGGAGGAGACCGTCGCCCAGGTCAAGGGCGCTGGCATCACCTACCGCCACTACACCGTGCGCTTCGTGGACCCCGCGCGGCTGCTCTGGACGCAGCACTACCCCTGCGTGCTCTACACGCAGAAGACGCTGCAGGACGTGCTGGACGCGCACAAGGGCGACAAGATCACCCTGGCCAATGACTGGGCCGCGCAGCTGGACAAGACGCTGCCGCTCATCTTCCTGGGCCTGTCACCGGAGTCCGGCGCCAGCTTCTACGACTTCGCCGTCTGGTTCGTGCACACGCGCAACGGCGTGCTGGCGTACGACTACACGGCGCAGGGCTACCAGTTTCGCGCGGCGAAGGACGCCACCGGCACGCCCATCACCCTGCGCGCGGCGGACGTGGACCGCGTGTCGGTGGTGTTCCCTGAGGTGGCGCGCCACGACGTGGCCATCCTCAACGCGGCCGCGGAGAGCCCCAAGAACCAGGCCATCACCAACGCCCAGGCCGTCACCGGCATCCGCCAGGACGTGCTCCTGCGCACGGACATCGCGAACGACGTGCAGGCCCGCGTGACGCTGGAGACGGCGCGCCTCAAGGTGCGCGGTCTGGAGGTGGAGCTGGACTGGAACCGCTTCCCCGCAGTGGCCTTCGCGCCGGGCGCGCTGGTGAAGCTGCCGGACACGGCCGGGTGGATGGCCGCGGGCGTGCCCTCCAAGGAGACCTTCCGGGTGCGCCGGATGAGCCTGCGCGCGGAGCCGCTGCCCGTGGAGAGCGTCGAGCCGGAGGCGGGCGGGGACGGGCCGGGGGAAGAAGCCCCACGGCGCCCGAAGCCGGAGAGCCGCTACCTCATCACGTTCACCACGCGGCTGGAGAAGCAGGCCGAGCTGCACGTGGACCTTCCGCCCTTCATCACGCCGGTGTACCCGCGCTTCGTGGAGGGGCTCATCGTCAGCGAAGTGGGCGAGAAGAAGGATGAGACCTGGCAGGCGTACACGGACGACGCCACCTCGCTGGACAGCTACAAGGTGAAGCTGCCGCTCTTCGCGAACCAGATCGTCCAGGTGCCCTTCAACGCGAACCTCCAGCCGGGGCACTTCTACTTCCCGGCCTACAAGGGCGCCCGGGTGCTGGTGGCGCTGGACTTCCTGCGCGCGTGGCTCAAGCGCCACCTGGACTGGCGGGCGGGCGCGCGGCTGCCCTCGGACGGGCAGGGCGTGCACCTGCTCGTCGGCAAGACCACGACAAGCGGCACGTCCATGCGGCACTTCTACGAGGACAACAAGCCGCTGTTCCGGCTGATGCGTACGAACGAGAGCGACACGGAGAAGATTGAGCTCAAGGAAGGCAACCTGCTCATCCTGGTGAAGGAAGAGTCCGCCTAGGCGGGAGGACCGATGGGAGCATCAGGACCGGGAACGCTGGTTTGCAAGATCGAACTGGACAAGGTGAAGGGCATCACCGTCCAGGTCGACAACGCGGATGATCAAATCGTCCAGACCATCGTGATGGACGGCACCAGCATCACCATCACGGTGAAGGGCCCGCAGGAAACGAGCACCATGGTGCAGAAGCAGGACAGCATCGTGGTGACGGTGAAGGACCTCACCTTCGACACCGACACCATCACGATGAAGTCCAAGGGCGTCTCCAAGTGGACCAGCCAGGACACGTTCACGGTGGAGAGCACCAAGGACATGACGCTCAAGACGAGCGCCAAGCTCACCCAGACGGCCACCAGCGACGCGAAGCTGTCCTCCAGCGCCAACGTGAACATCGAAGCCACGTCCAAGCTGGCCATGAAGGGCAACATGGGCGCGGAGATGGTGACGTCCGGCGGTGAGGCCAAGGTGGACGGCGTGACGCTGAAGCTCGCCGGCAAGACGCAGGCGGAGATGTCCGGCGCGATGACCAAGGTGTCCGGCACCGGCAAGCTGGACCTGGAGAGCTCCGGCATGGCGAACCTGAAGGGCTCCATCACCAGCGTGGGCGGCGCGCTGGTGAAGCTGGGCTGAAGCAACCCATGGCAACGACAGACGTACGGCGGGAGAGCGGGCGGTGAAGGACTTTTCAGAGAAGATCTACCTGGACTTCCTGTCGGAGCTGGACGGGCTGGAGCGCTTCCGGACGCGCTTCCAGGAGCGGCACCCGGCGGCACCGTTGGACCGCGAGGACCCGGACGTGCGCCGCCTCATCGAGGCGATGGCGTTCTTCTCCGTGCAGACGCGGCACGCCACGCTGCACAACCTGCGCTCCACCTGGCGCCGGCTGTTCGCGGGCTTCTTCGACTTCCTCCTGGAGCCCGTGCCCGCCGCCGCCATGGCGCAGGCCGTGCCCACGGAGAAGATGGTGGAGCCGGTGCTCCTCACCCGGGGCACGGAGCTGCGCTTGACGCCCGCGGAGGGCGTGGCGGGTTCCTTCCGCATCCAGCGCGACCTGCGCGTGCTGCCCATCTTCCTCAAGGGCACGGACGTGGTGCCGCAGGTGCGCAGCGGCCACCGGCTCATCCTCCGCTTCGAGTCCCGCTTCGCGCGCAAGGACGCCATCGACGTGCTCAGCCTGCACGTGCGCCACCTGGACGACTACCGCTCGTCGCTGGCGGTGTTCCACGCGCTGCGCAAGCACCTGAAGCAGGTGAGCGTCGTCTACGACGAAGAGGCGGACGAGCACTCCGTGGGCAGCCCCTGCGAGGTGTCCTTCAACCGCGACCCGCCCGCGCCGGACGACGGCGGCCTCTACGCGCACCCGTTCCAGCGCCTGCGCGCGTTCTTCCAGTTCCCGGAGCAGCAGCTCTTCGTGCACGTGAAGGTGCCGCCGCCGCGCGGCAGCTCCTGGATGCGGTTCTGCCTCTGCCTGGACCTGGACAAGGACTGGAACGTGGGCCGGTCGCTGCACCCGGACTTCTTCCAGCTCTTCACCGTGCCGGTGGTGAACCTCAAGGCGGAGCCCGCGCAGGTGGTGGTGGCGGACGGCACGCGCGCGGAGCACCCCATCCTCAGCATGAGCGCGGGGCGCGAGTTCAGCCTGCACTCGGTGACGGGCGTCTTTGAAATGACCAAGGCGGGCCTGTCTCCGCTGCGGCCCGCGTTCCTGCCCGGCAAGGGCCCCAGCTACGAAGTGGATGAGACGTTCGGCGAGCAGCTCACGTCGCGGCACAGCCTCATCGTGCGCATGCCGGAGGCGTTCACCGCGCCGCGCAAGATTGTCTTGGAAGCGCTGTGGCACCAGCCGCAGTTCTCCGCGCAGGCGGCGGGCAGGGTGGAGGTGTCCGTACCGGGCCGTCACATCGAAGGCCTGAAGTGGCAGACCGTGGGCAGCCTCCAGCCCCACCGCGACAGCGTGCTACGGGATGATGTCGAGGCATTGACCCAATTCCTCGCATGGAAGGCGAAGCCCACGCTGGGCCGGGACGAAGTGGTCGCCCTGCTGGGTCACCTGGGGACCCCCGCGGAGAGCCCATTCCGCCGCGTCCTTCCCTGGCTCAAGGAGTTGAAGTTCAGTGTGGTGCCCGACAGCGCGATGAAGGGGTCGGGGATCCGCCACGCTTACGAGGCAGTGATGGAGCCCTTCGACCAAAGCTTCGAGCCTGTCGTCATCTGCTTTCTTGAGCAGTTGAGGGACCTGCTTGATGCTTGGAACAACGAGGCGACCGTCGAGCTCAAGGCCTCGGTGGCGGGGTTGGGGCCGCTACAGCTTCCAACATAGTGAAACACAATCATGAAACTGGAGCATTGGAACGTACTCCTGGCCACGCAGCGTCGCGTGCGTCAGCTCCTCGACCGGGCCCTGCCCGCCGAGCCCGCCCCGGGTGCGCGCCGGCCGCAGGGCAGGGTGGGGCAGGAGGCCCTGGGCCACCTGGAACAGGCGCTGCTGCTCGAACTGGAGCGCCTGCGCGCCGCGTTCGGCGCGGACATGCGCCCGGACGAGGTGGAGGATCTGATCCGTCCCTTCGTCTTCTTCCTGGATGAATGGGTGCTCCGCCGGCTGTCGGACGCGGAGCAACATCTCTGGCCGCTCCTGCAGCAGAACCTGTTCCAGGTCGACTCCGGTGGAGACCTCTTCTACGACTTCGTGGAAGAGAAGTTGCGTCGCAACGACACCCCCTCCATCGTCTTCGAGATGATCCGCTTCTGCCTGGCCGCGGGCTTCACCGGCCGCCTCGTGGGGCAGCCGGAGCGCATCCGCGAATTGAAGGACCGCATCTCCGACCGCATCCCGCAGCCGGCCGCGCTCGCGCAGCCCGCACCGGTGTTGCCGCCGGCGACGCCGGCTGTCTACGACTTCCCGGTGCACTACTACGCCGTGACGGCCCTCATCGTCCTGGGGCTGCCGGTCTTCCTGTGGTGGGTCTCCAATTGAGGCCCTTCCCGACACGCGACGGCACGCCTCCCGCGCCGGCCCCCAAGCCTCCACCGCGGATGGTCGCGCTGCTGGACGCGCTGGAGCAGCAGGTGGGCACGGAGCTGGGGTCGCTGAAGGAGGGCGTGCAGCCGCTCCTGGACTCCGTGCGTGAGGGACTGGTGGCGTTGGATCCGCCCGGAGACGGGATGCTGCCCTCGCCCCTGGAGCAGGAGAAGCTGCGCGCGAAGCTGACCGCCACGTTGGAAGAGGCGGAGGACGTGCTGGAAGCGCTTCAGCTCGCCGTGAAGCCGGGTAGCGGAAGGAGCGGCGGCTGACCGTGGGCGCGCTCCAGTCCATCCTGGCGGCACTGAAGGCCCACTGGGTGCTCGTGTTGGGCATCGTGGTGGTGCTCGCGGCCATTGGCGTGGGCGTGACGCTCTGGTGGCGCAAGCGGCAGCAGCGCGGCCCGGCGCTCGCGGGCGAGCAGAAGCCGCTGGCGTCCGGGCAGCTGCTGGCCATCCGCAAGCAGTTCCTGTCGAAGCTGCCGTGGCGCTTCCGCGCGTCCGTGCGGGACTTCCCCACGCTGGTGGTGCTGGGCCCCGCCGCCAGCGGCAAGTCGGACCTCATCGAGGCGGAGGTGGACTGGGAGCGGCAGAAGCGCCAGTTCATGCCCAGCTTCACGGACGACCCGCTCCTCAAGATCTTCCTGGGGCCGGAAGTCGTGGTGCAGGAGCTGTCCGCGCCCGTGCTGGAGGACGACTCGCGCCACGCGCGGCGCGCGCTGCGCCGGTTGTGGAAGGCCACCTTCGGGCGCAAGCACGTGGGCCGGGTGGTCATCGTCCTGAAGGTGAACTGGCTGCTGGAGACCTCGCCGGACGAGGTGAAGCGCGTCACCCAGCTGTTGCGCGGCAAGGTGAACCTCCTGTCGGAGGTGTGCCAGGCGCCCGTGGAGACGCGGCTGGTCCTCACGCACATGGACACGCTGGACGGCTACGCGGACTTCGCGCAGCTCTTGCGCATGAACGGCGTGCCGCTGGAGCTGGCGGTGCCGCCGCCCGGCAGGGAAGGGGAGCTGGCGACCGCGCTCCAGCCCATGGAGAAGTACCTGGCGCTGGGGCTCACGTCCCTGTCGCCGGACGCGTTCGAGCGGCTGGCGTCCTTCTACGCGCGCGGTGGCGAGGCCTTCGCGGTGCTGGGGCGCTTCGTCTCCACGCTGGTGGAGAGCGGCTCGCTGGCGTTCCCGCTGAAGCTTGATCGTGTGTACCTGTCGTCGGGCCAGAAGGACGCGCAGCCGACCGGGGCGCTGGCGGTGCAGGCGGATCAACCGGTGGAGCGGCTGGTCCGCGACTACCGTTGGACGCACCTGCGCCGGTGCGCGGCCATCGTGGCGGTGGGGTGTCTGCCGGTGCTGTTGGCGTACGCGCACTTCTACCGGATGCTCCTGCGCGCGCAGGACAAGCTGGACGCGTTCCAGGTGACGGTGCAGCGGCTGGAGGAGCGCAACCAGAGCGTGTCCGGCTCCGTGGTGGAGTCCCAGACGAACGAAGCAGTGCGGGCGATGGAGGACCTCTGGGGCGCCACGCGTTACTGGCCGCCCCTGGCGCACAGCTTCACCGACGAGTGGGAGGATCTGCGGGCCCGGCTCGCGCGCAGCATCCGGATGTCCTACCTGAAGCCGATGCTGGAGAAGTGCCAGGACCAGTGCCGGCGCTGCGCGAGCGAGATTCCCGGTTGCCAGCCCGCGCCCGCGTTCGCCAGCCGGGGCACGCGCGCCACGTCGCTGACCCCGGCGTCCTCCGGGGACCCCGGCTGCCACCTGGAGACGCTGTGCCGGCCGGAGCAGGTGCTCTACACACTGGGCGTGCTCTACGCCTCGCGCAACGAGGACCTGGGCCAGTTCGTGCTGCGCAGCGTGCACGGGGCACACAAGAAGCAGCTGGGGTGGACGGCGGAGGCCTTCGGGTTGAGCCTGGCCAGCACGGACCAGGAGCACAACTGGCTGGAGGCGATGGGCCTGGCGGAGCCGATGATCGCCAACTACGTCATCGCCAGCGACAAGCCCTTCGACGAGAACGTCCCCTGGACGCGCTGGCCCTTCTCCTGGCTGACGATGGACAGCCTGCTGGGACCGTGGCGCGAGCACTTCACGCAGCTGCAAGACGTGGTGGCCTCGAAGGACCTGGACCTGGCCCGGTGGCGCGCGCTGAGCGACGAGCGTGAGAACCTGCGCGCCTCACTGGCGGAGAGCGCGCCGTACACCTCCGCCCGGAAGGTGATGGACCTCATCAACGCGTCGGACGCGGAGCCGGACGCAAGCCAGCTCAAAGGCGTGGGCAGCCTGCTGGATTCGCTGGACTGGCTGCGCCAGAACCGCCAGACGCTGGAGGCCATCCTGCGCATGGAGGATGAAGTGGACGCCTCCCTGCGCGCCGCCGCCCGCATGACGCCCGCGGAGCTGCTCACCCGCGCGGACGGCCTCTTCGCCCCCAGCGACGGCGACGCGCGCTACACGGTGGAGGTGCTCAGGCGCGACTACGAGTTCCGCCCCATGGACGTGTCGCGGCAACTCCTGGACAAGGTGCTGCGCACGCTGAAGGAGACGGGCCGCTCGCCGTTCGACGGCAACGCGTTCAACGCGCGCACGGGTGAGACGACGTCCGAGGTCGCCAACGAAGGGGCGGACGATGACGACACGGAGTTCACCAGCGGGCAGGCCCCGGTGGTGGGCCGCGTGCTGGGCAAGGCCGCCTTCGACGCGCAGCTGAGCCCCCTGGTGGACGAGTTCTCCGAGCGGCTCGCCAAGTCGCGCCTGACGCGCGAGGAGGCCGTGGAGCGCGCCACCTTCGTGCAGGGCAAGGTGCAGACGTTCGCGAAGCGCTACGGCCAGGACCTCTACGCGACCTACCGGGGCTACCGCTTCCGCACCACGGCGCGCGGCTCGCTGGCGAGCGACCTGTCCGTGCTGCTGCAGCCGTCCTCCCCGCTGGAGGCGATGCTGCGCGACGTGGCGAGCCGCGCCAGCGTGGGCCCGCTGGAGAACGAGTACTACGCGCCGATGCGCGACGCGGTGGCGCCCTTCAAGCCGGTGGTGCAGCTGATGACGCCGGACAAGAGCGGGGCGCTCGTGGAGCTGGCGGCCTACACCACGCTGGTGTCGCAGCTCCAGCAGGAGCTGTCCGGGGTGAAGCCCGCGCCGGCGAAGCCCGCCGCGCCCAAGGACCCCGCGGCTCCCGCTGGCGCCACGGCGTCCTCGGCGGGCTCGCAGCTGGCGGAGATGCTGTCTCCGGTGGGGCGGGTGGCGCTGAGCATGCTGCTGGAGGAGGAGGACTCGTACCTGCGCCGGGTGGACGCGTGGCTGGATCAGCACGGCCTGGTGGGCGAGTTCCGGCTGCCGTTCCGCCAGCCCTTCGTCGTCGTGCGAAACCGGGGCCGTTCGGAGCTGGAGCGCGTCATCGCGGAGCAGTGGACGTACCAGGCCCGCCGCACGCTGGATCCGCTGGTGAAGCGCTATCCGTTCAACCCCAGCGCGTCGCAGGAAGTGGATCCGGTGGAGCTGGAGGTGCTGCGCCGCAAGGACGGAGCCTTCTGGCAGTACGTCACCCAGGTGCTGGCGCCGGTGGTGGAGGAGCGCGGGACGGACTGGTCGCTGCGCTATCCGCTGAAGTCGCGGCTGCTCCTGCCGCCGCGCATGCTCAGCGCACTGGGCCAGCTGGGCCGCCTGTCGAAGCTCCTGTGGGACGACGAGGGCAAGCCGCGTCCCATCGCGATGCAGGTGCGTCCGCTGCCGCTGCCGACGGCGCCCACGCCGGACAGCTTCGTGACGCTGTCGTACCTGAAGTGCGGCGGGGCGGCGTCGTTCGGGTTCAACCAGCGGCCGGCGTGGGGTGAGTTCCCGCTGAGCTGGTGGAGCCCGCAGCCGTCGTCCATTGGCGTGGAGCTGCGCTCGCCGTCGCGGGATGGCAAGCGCTACCGCTCCATGGAGATGTCCGAGTCGTCCTGGAACTGCTTCCGCCTGCTGGAGTCCGCGACGCTGACGGATCAGTCGAACGTGGTGTGGGTGCTGCCGGGGCGCGGGCTGGCGGCGAACGAGAAGGTGCTGGAGATCAGTTTCGGGCTGCGCGGCGAGCCTTGGGCGCCATTCCGTGGGGTGGTGCCATGAAGGACAGGGGCATGAGGCTGGCCGCGGGACTGGTGACAGCGGTGGTGGTGGGCAGCTGCGCGGCGCCCAGCCTGACGGTGAACATCAAGGCGCCCGCGGGCACCAACCAGGGCCGGCCGCTGTACATGCTCGTGCGCACGGTGTCGAAGACGTCGATGACGGAGGGCTACGCGGACGTCGCGGCCAAGGTCATCAGCCCGGATGAGTCCGTGTTGCAGACGGTGGTCATCTACCCGAGCCGCACGAAGCAGGTGAAGATCCCCCTGCCGCCGGAGCAGGCGGTGGCGGTGAGCTTCCTCTTCACCACGCCCAACGGTGCCTGGCAGGCGCTGCTGGACGTGCCGGTGCCCAGGTCGGTGGACATCGAGCTGCAGGAGAGCCGCATCCGCACGGACCTGCCGAAGAGCCTGTCCGCCC
>NZ_RAWE01000018.1 GCF_003611695.1 Corallococcus carmarthensis
AGGCGGAGCAGCGGACGGGGAGGGGACATGCGGGAGGGCACCGGGGAAGAGGACGGCGCAAGCATTCCCACCCCGGCAGTCCCCCGGCAAGCGCGTGTCCCCGGCCTTGGGAGAGTGGCGGAGGTGGCCGGACAACGACCCTCCTGTTCCTCCACGATCTGCTGCGCAACGCGGGCCGGTTGTCCCTGCCGGTCATCGCGCACCGGCAGCGTGCGCTGTCAGAGGGCTCCGACGTCCTGGACCCCGGCGCCGCGGACGAATGGAAGGCACCCCCTGTCCGGCTGTCGGACAGGTTTCGTGTCCGGCGGGCTGGCGCCTACCGGCCGGCCTGGGGCTTCTTCCCGACAGCGGGCTTCACGGCGGATGCCTTCGCGGGAGTCCCCTTCACGGGGGTCGCCTTCGCGAGGGCGGGGTTCCGCTTGGCGGCCAGCTCCGGGATCAACAACAGCTCGATGCGGCGGTTGCGGGCGCGACCCTGCGGCGAGGCATTGGCCCCCAGGGGCCGCGTGTCTCCGTAGCCGGCCGCGAGCATGCGCTTCGCGGGCACACCGCCCTTGTCCTGGAGGAAGCGCACCACGTTGACGGCGCGCGCGACGGACAGCTCCCAGTTGGTGGGGAAGGTGGCCTGGAGCTTCTGCGTGGGCGGCGAGTCGTCGGTGTGGCCCGACACCTGGATGAGCTTGTCATCCACCTTGGACAGCACGCCGCCCAGCCGGGTGAGGACCTCCTGTCCGCGCGCGCTGATGCTGGCGTCGCCCGAATCGAAGAGGACCTTGTCCACCAGGTCCACCTGGAGGCGGCCCCCGTCCTGCGACAGGCGGATGGCGCCCTCGGCGATCTCCTTCTTCAGCTTGTCCTGGAGGTCCTCGTAGGTGGCCTTGAGCCGCGCCAGCTCCGCCTCCTGCTCCTGCACCGTCTGGCTGAGCTGCTCCTTCTCGGTGCTGAGCTGCTCCTTCTCCGTGGACAGCTTCGCGCGCTCCGCCTCCAGCGCGGCCAGCTTCGCTTCGAGCTGCTGCTTCGCTGCCTCCGCGTCGCTGGCCCGGGCCGCTGCCACGGCCGCCTCCGCGTCCGCGCGGGCGGTGCTGCGATGCGACAAGAAGAGCACCAGACCCGCGAGCACCGCCACCAACGCTGTCACCAGCCAGGGGACCCAGGCCCTTCCGCGTTCCGTTTCCATGTCGCGACCTCCAGGGTGGAATGGACGGAGGCCACGCTAGTGAAAGGCCCCGGGTGCGCCTCAAGGCGACCCGGGTACGTGGAGGTGTCTGGAGGTGCATTGTTCCAGCCGGGGCAGCCGTTGTGGGCCGCCAGTCCTCAGTACGGGGAGCAGATGACCCCGACGCAGCCGCCAGCGGCGTTGTCTCGCGCGACGTTCCCGCCTCCGTCGAAGGCGGTGGGCGCGTAGATGCCGAAGCCCGTGTTGCCCAGGGCGACGTTGTCGAGCACCGTGGGCGTGCTGGGCGGCGTGACCCGGAGCCCGTCACCGTCATTGCGCAGGAACTGGTTGCCCCGGACGATGCCGGTGAGCGGGACGGGCTCGGCAGTGGCCAGGTCGGACAGCGTCAGGCCGCCTGCGTTGTCATGGAAGGTGTTGCCATCCAGGTAGACCGTCTCGGCCGCGACCTGGAGACCCAGGCCATTGCTGATGGCCAGCGTGTCGATCATCACGAGCCGGACCGTTTCCCAGACCGGCCGGATGGCGGGAGCGAACGCGGCGTTGTTCGCGAGGAGTGAGTTCTCGAACCGCATCTCAGTGCAGGTATACGGGCCGCCGAAGTCGAGCTGCATCCTGCCCACCGCGTCGTTCCACGCGAGCGTGCTCTCACGGATGCGGAAGGAACCCCCGAAGCAATTGATGACGATTCCATTGGACGTGAAGGTGGAGTCGATCACGTCGATGTGATGGAAGTCCGCGGCCATCGCGGTCCCGTTGTGCGTGAAGATCGAGTTCCTCACGTCGAAGAGTCCCGTGGACGCAGAGAACTCGCTGCTCAGCCCCCAGGCATTTCCGCTCAGGCGGCATTGGGTGATGAGGAAGTTCGTCTCCGACTGACTGTAGATGGCACTGTGGTTGTCGAGGATCGCCAGCTCATGCAGCCGCAGGTTCCGCGCGTTCGAGAACGAGGAGGTGATGATGCCCCTGCCGAACCCCTGGACCGTGCCATTGCGTACCATCCTGCCGTTGTCGACCACGATGCCCTGCGAGTCCTCGTTCTCCGGGCCGGTGCGGCGGATGGTGTATCCGCCCAGGTCCAGGACGATGCCTTCGCCGTCGAGCCGGAGCGCGAAGGGAGCCGAGCTGGGGCAGCTGAGATCGTGCGTCAGGCGCGTGTGCTCGGTGAGGGTGTCACCGCACCGGACGGCCGCGCCGCTGGCGAACGTCACCTTCGCATCCGCGTCAGAAGGAACCGTGCCACGTGCCTGGACGTCGGGCGCTCCCGTGAGCAAGGTGATCACAGCCACGGCAACGGCGAGTCCGCGTGTTTGCTTCATGCTGCCTCCCCCGGGCCGGAGACATCCGGCCACCGGTGGAGAGGCTATTCACGGTGCTGTTCGCGGCTTCCCCCCCAGCGGTGTCTGTGCGCAGCCCTGACGGCGACAGCGTGACGGCGCGGAAGGATGACGTGAATGGGATCCTCGCGAAAGGGTGGGGGGAACGGGCCTCACTGTGTGGGGGAGATCCGTCGCCAGTGACGGGCGTTCCCAGGGCGGCGTGCGCTCGTCCCGAGGGAGGGATTGCGTCGCGGCACTGTTGAGTTCCTGGCACACGCATTGCCTTGCGGCGGCGAATGATCCCGCGCAACTCGATGGCTCCCGGCACCTTGCGACGCTCCGTCGGGTGGGCGCTGTTACTCGTCGTATGGACGGCCTGCACGGGTGTGGTGGGCGGGACGTCCGATGATGACGTGGATCCGTCGGGCTCGCCGGACGCCGGCTGTGAAGACCCCGCGCCTTCGGGTGACCCTGACGCGGGCGAGAAGAACGACATGCTCGCCCCCAGCCGGCTGCTGCGGCGGGCGGCGCTCGCGCTGCGCGGGACGCCTCCGACCGACGAGGAGTTCGCCGCGCTCGAAGCCGCGGGCGACGACGCCGCGCAGCGGGCCTTCGTCGAGCACTTCGTCGACCAGTCGCTCGGGCAGCCCGCGTTCTACCGGACGATGTTCGAGCAGGCGCGTGACTGGTTCAACATCCCGCCCGTCGCTCGCACCGCCGACGCGCCGGAGTATGGCGTTCAGCAGCAGCGGTCCATCCAGCGCTGCCCCGCGGGCACGGCCAAGGCGGGCGCGTGGAAGTATTTCCGCGGCGAGAACACCGCCTGCGACGGCGTGAAGGGGGATGGCACACCGGTCGAGGAACTCGCCCTGGAGCCGTGGTGGGCCCCCGGCACGACGGTGACGCTGGTGGGCGCCGCGGCCAACACCGCCGCCACCGGCATCACGTACGTCAATGGCAACCCCGTGCCCATCACCTGCGCCACCGCCGGCCCGGAGGGCACCTGCGGCTGTGGCCCCAACGCCGTGCGCTGCCACGCCGACTTCCAGCAGTACGCCGGCTGGGAGGACTACCTGCACTACCACGAGCAGGCCCAGCGGCGGCTCGTCGCCGAGGAGCCCGCGCGCCTCTTCGCCCACCTCGCGTGGCACGACCGGCCGGTGACGGACCTCATCCTCGGCACCTACTCCGTGGCGCCCACCCGGCTCCAGGCCGCGTACGTGATGCAGGGCCTGGCGGGCGGAGCGACGGGCCTGCTCGACGACGACTCCTGGTGGCGGCCGTCGCGCTTCTCCGGTGCGCCTGTGGATCCGGATCACGCGCAGGGGGATCCGCTCGCGTGGCGCGAGTATCAGGTCCCCACGCGCAATCCCTTCCTCCTCGCGGACCGCGACTACCACTACGACCCCCGCACGCAGGTCACTCCCTCCCGGGGGATTCCCGCCGCGGGCATGCTCACCAGCATCGGGTTCCTCGCGGGCTACCCGCGCGAACGCGTGCGCGGTGCCCGGGCGCTGGAGACGCTGGCGTGTGAAGTCCTCGCGCCGCCCCTGGGACAGAAGTTCAACGAGTACCGCCGCGACCCGGGCACGGAGGGGCCGTGCCAGCACTGCCACACCCGGCTGGACCCCGCGGCCATCCACTTCAAACGCTTCGCGAAGCAGGGCTCCGCGTTCGAGGGCTATGGCGCGAAGTACCTGATGCCGGGCGTGGGCACCGCCTGGCATTGGCCCGTGCAGTGGCGCAAGGGCGAGTACCCCTACGGAGGGGATCCGTTCAGCCACTGGAACCGCTGGTACATGGCCGACACGAAGCTCACGCCCGTCACCGAGGCCCAGGCGCAGGCGAACCCCGAGGCCGTCTTCCTGGACTTCCTCCCGCCAGAACAGACGTTGTTGGGGCAGGTGGGGGACGGGACGGTCGGGCCGCTCGGCTTCGCGAAGATCATCGTCGCGGCGGGGGCGTTTGATCGCTGCGTGGTGCGGCACCTCCACGCGCAGGTGCTGGGGCGGGACATCGACCCGGCGCGCGAGGCGGGCTACCTGGACGCGCAGGTGGAGCGCTTCGTCGCGGGAGGCCGCAAGGTCCGCCCGTTCGTCAAATCCCTCACGCAGTCCAACCTCTTCCAGCGGGGGCGCTGACATGAACCGCTTCGCACTCCTCCTGCTCGTGCTTCCCGTGGCGCTCGCGTGCGGCAGGGACGGCTCCACGTCCGTCCCCTCCACGCAGGCCCAGAATGCATGTGGCACCCCGGCCAGCTCCGAAACCGTGCGCATCATGCAGGGCCTCAAGCCCCACTGTGAGGGCTGTCACTCGCAGGGCGCGCGCGGGTACTTCGCGTCGGTGGACGCGTTCCAGAGCCTGCTCGTCTCCGCCCCCCGGCTGGTGAAGGCGGGCAGCCCCGATGACAGCGAGCTCGTCCGCCTCCTGGAGGGCCGGGGCAGCGCCGCGTTCAAGCAGATGCCCATTGGCGAGAAGTCCTACGCCCAGCTCGTCTCCGAGGGCACGGCGACGCTGCCCATCGCGGATGTCCGCGCGTGGATCCAGGGCCTCTCCACGCAGCAGCGCGACGCGCGCCCCGACCCCGCCGCGGCGCGCATCACCCGCATGAACGCGACCCAGGTGCAGCGGGCGCTGTACCAGCAGCTGGGCCTCACGCATGACGACTTCTTCATCTCCGCGACGGAGTTCGGGATCCCGATGGCGGAGGCCCGGGGTGACGACGCCTACCCGATGCAGCCTCCGGACGCGGTACCGGCCCCCCGGCAGATCACCACGGCCGAGCGCTTCTACGGCCTGGGTGGAGGCTCGGTGCTGAACCAGACGGCGCAGGACCGGACCGCTTCCCCGACGTTCGCGCTCACGCTGACGCAGGTGTCGCAGCGCTGGTGCCGCCTGGCCCTGGCCAAGACGGGCAACGTGGCGCTCTTCCCGGCGGGCTCGCGGCGCACCGCCGACGCCGTGGACGTGAAGGCCACGCTGCGCCGCTGGTCGCTGCACTTCCTGGGCGAGCGCCTCACCGACGCGCAGGTGGACGCGCTCTACGCGGACGTCTTCGTGCCGCTCTCGACACTGACGGACACCGAGCCCGCCTACGTGGGCGTGTGCTCGTACTTCATCCGTCACCCGCACTGGATCTTCTACTGAAGGGGCACCCCATGAAGCTCTCGCGTCGCAAGCTGTTCGAGCTGGCCCTTGGTGCCACGCAACTGGGACTCATGGCGCGCTTCGGGCTGTCCACGGCCTCGGCCGCGCCAGCGCCGGGACGGCCCACGAAGCTCCTGGGCATCTGGCTGGATGGAGGTCTGCACTGGGAGAGCTTCTTCTCCCCGCTGTCCCGCGCCGGCATCAACGCGTACATCCCCCCGGCGCAGGGCGGCATCATCCCGTTCGGCTACGCGCCCGGGCAGGTGGAGAACTTCGACCGCTCGCCGGTGGACCTGGATGCGCCGGGGCCCGTGCGCAAGCTGCGGGGGCCCATCTACTGGAACTGGGCGAACCCCTCGGACACGCGGGGCGCGAACCCCGTCGTGAACAACCAGCAGTTCTACCGTCCGTGGGGCTATGCGTGGGCGGACCCCACGTACAAGCTCTACGACAAGGCCACGCTGCTCGTGGGCGCGGACCAGAACACCGCGGCGCACACGAGCGGCATCGTCGCCAGCATGTGCGGCGTGGCGGGCGCGAGCTTCCGGGCCCCGGCGGTGCAGGCCGTCATCGCGAACGCCATGGCCCAGCGCTTCCCGGACCGGCCCATCCCCAACGTCAGCCTGGGCGGTGAGCTCCCGAACGCGTTCGGGCTGCCCGCGCTGGCGAACCCGACGGTGCTGCGCTCCGCGTCGTCGGTGGAACCGACGCTGTCCGACAAGCGAGGCAGCGCCTGGAACGGGCTGCGCGCCCGCGGCGACGTGCCGGACGTGGCCTTCAACGGTTCAGCGCTTCCGGGGACGGTGCCGGCGACGGCGGTGGACGCGGCGCTCATGAAGGCCCTTCGCGCGGAGCGGGGCATCTCCTCGAGCGGCACCGACGCGATGCTCGAACAGCTCTATGACACCTACAAGGGCGCGAGCCGGACGATCCGCCGCGACATCCTGTCGGTGCTGGCCAATACGCCCACGTGGGAGAAGCTCAAGAACGACCCGCGCTACCCGGTGGACTGGACGGCATGCATTGGCTACGCGGACGCCTGCGGCACGGGCCCGTCAATGGGGTCGTATGAGTTCGCGTTGCAGCTGCTGAAGTCGGACCTGGTGACGTCGGTGAACCTGAGGGCCACGAGCTTCAACAACAACTCGTTCGACACCCACAGCGCGAACGGCGTCCAGATGCACACCAACCACCTGCGCATCGCGCTGGAGATGGTGGGGCAGATGTGCATCGAGATGAGCCTCACCCCGAGCAAGTCCGACCCGTCCCGCTCACTGCTGGATGAGACGCTCGTCTACGTCTACAGCGACTTCGGGAGGACCTTCCCGAAGCAGGGCAGCGACCACCACCCGGCGACGTGCGCCCTGCTGGTGGGCGGCGGCATCCAGGGCAACCAGATGCTCGGTGGGTACGACGAGACGATGAGCGGCTCGCCCATGGGATCTCCAGTGGCGCTGGTGGAGGAGGACGGAAGCCACGTGACGCGCGCCCCACGGTCGCAGGACATCGCGGCGACGGTGATGAGCGCCTTCGGCCTGGAGCCGGGGAAGGACTACTTCATCCCCGGTGGCTACGGCGTCTTCGACGGCGTCGTGAAGGGGTGAGCGCGGCTTGGGGGCAGGCCTCACCCCGGGTCGGTCAGGCTTTCCGCTTGAACCACTCCCCCTGGAAGTCCCCTCGCGGATCGGAGTACCGCTGTTTCATCGCGATCTCCCCGTGAGAGAGGACGAGGAAGGCCCCCAGTCTGGGGTCCTCACCCACGCCGAGGACCCATTTCTCTTTCCGCTCCTGGCCGGTCAGAACCAGGAGCGTGTCCTCGAGTTTCCAGGTGCCGGAGTCGTTCTGCTGGATCGTGGTCGAACTCGACAGTCCTGTGAACGCCCTGCTGAAGGACCGATCGGCGTTCAGCACCAGGCTGGCGGCGATGGCGATCGAGGCATCGCCCCCATAGGCGCCCGAGGCGGTCACGTACGAGGCCAGCGAGGCTGACGACCTGCTCCACTCTCCAAGAAGGTCGTCAGGAGAATAGATTGCCGTCTTCTCCGATCCTGCGCCTGGGATCTCGGCGGACTCCAAGAGGGCCGTGATGTCGGCCTCCAGCCGGTCGCTGCCGAGCTCCGACCCGAAGAGGACGACGCCGATTGGAACCACGCGTTTCCCGCGGGCCAGGAGGTAGAGCCCGGCGTTGACCCCCTGGCCGTTCTGGGTCTTCGCGCGCGAATCCATGTCGTACGCGATCGCGGTGCCCGATTTCAGTCGGTGCATGAGAGGTAGCGGTGTGAGCTCGGTCTCGAACACCGGCTTGGTGAACTCCGCCCACTTCGCGAGATAGGTCTTCTTCAGGCTGTCGTGGAGTGGCTCGCTCGGGAGGATGACGAGCCGGAAGAGGTACTTCTGGTACTCCTCGTTCTTGCTCCGCTCGAGGAGCATGCCGCTCTCGATACGCGTGGCGGTCCATCCCGCGGGCACGCGATAGCGGAGATCGACATCCGGGCCAGGCGCGGGAGCGGTCGGGGAGGCACCCACGCCCTGCAGCAGCGTGCGGAGCGGTTCCGAGTATCTCTCCATGGTTTCGGCGGTATCGGCGAGGACGAGGACGATGCCCTCCTCGTCGCCCTTCTTCATCCCGGTCGCCTGCGCCAGCAGCGCCTTGCCGTCCGTCTCCAGCGAGCCGATGACGAGCGCGTACTCCCAGCCGTGATCGTTGTGGCCGCGCGCCGGGCTGCTGAGCGGTGTGAACGTCCCGGTCGCCGCGATGAGCGTCTCCGCCGTCTCGACCAGCGCGGCGAGTGAGCCGACCTGCTTCTGGAGCTCGGGGACCAGGACGGCGTAGGTCTTTCCTTCGCCGACGTCCCCGGGTGCGAGGAGCCGCGCGCCGTCCTCTTCCCGCGAGCTCCATCCCGGTGGCACCTGGATGGGCAGGTGGGCGGGGATCATCGATGCATCGAGATCCATGGCCTCACCTCCTCATTGAGTCCTTTCGCATTCCCCATGGCCGTTTCACCTTTCCCTGTCGACCCGGCGAGCCCACGTGCGCGGGGCTGGCTTGTTCAGGCCTTCTCCTTCGGCGGTCGCCCCCACTCCTGACACTCTCAACTGCCGTCAGGATGCGGGAGCCCCCTTCGCCTTTGGGAGTGACGTGAGGTGCCTACGGCAGGCTGCCGTACTGGGCATCGCTGACCTTCTCCATCCACTCCACGGCCTTGCCGTCGAGCTGTTCCTGGATGGCGAGGTGGGTCATCGCGGTGGTGGGTGAAGCACCATGCCAGTGCTTCTGACCGGGAGGCGTCCAGATGACGTCGCCCTGCCGGATCTCCTGGACGGGGCCGCCCCAGCGCTGGACGCGGCCGGAGCCCGCCGTCACGATCAGCGTCTGGCCCAGGGGATGGCTGTGCCAGGCGGAGCGGGCCCCGGGCTCGAACGTGACGTAGGCGCCAGCGGTGCGAGCGGGCGCGTTCGCCTGGAACAGCGGATCGACGCGGACGGAGCCCGTGAAGTTCTCGGCGGGCCCCTTTCTGGAGGGCTGCGAGCCGCCGCGCGTGATGCTCAAGCCTTGGGCCTGCTCGCGCGAAGCGGCGGAGCTGCCACCGTCGTGTGTCTGGGCGAACGCCGAGGTGAGCAGGGAAAACGAAAACGCAGTCACGGCGAGCAGTCTCATTCCCATTCCTCCTTGGATGCGGTGATACGTCAGGGCTCGGCGGGCAGGCCCAGCTTGCGACGCAGCTCCGGCATCGTCGTGTTCGCCCTGAAGCCGGGGCTGCCTCGCTGGAAGCGGGTGGCCTCCGACAGGTTGCCCAGCACCAGCGGTTCACAGCCGGCATCGCGCACCAGTTGCGCGGCAACCTGGACAGCCTGCGCATCGTCCCCGGCGAGCGGAACCGCCAGCCTGCCGCTCTGACTGCCGGCCGAAGCTTCAATGGCCGTGGCGTCGACGGCGCTGAAGGCCCGGACCAGCCGCGTGCCGGGCAGGTACTTCGCTGACGTGGGGCCGACGCCGTGTGTCTGCGCCTCGCGCGCCAGGGCGTCGTCGCGGCCCGCGGGAGGATTGCAGGCATCGAGGACGATCTTCCCGCGCAGCTCTTCCTTCAGGTCGCGTCCGATCTGCGGAAGCGCGCCATAGGGCACGGCGATCAACACCACGGAGCCGAAGGCGGCCGCCTCGCGCGGGGTGCCCACCGATGCGCGGGCACCGAGCGGGCGGGTCATGGACACGAGCTCATCCGGATGGCGGGAGGAGAACAGCACCTCGTGCCCGTCCCGGACCCAGATCTGGCCGACGGTGCCGCCCAGCCACCCCGCGCCGATGACGCCGATTCGCATGGCCTTTCGCTTCTCCTTCACCTGTCCCAGGACCGGGAGCGAGCCCAGGGCCGCGAAGGCCCCGAGGACGAAACGACGGGAGTGCGGCATGTCGGTGGGCCTTTCGGGCTGCGTTACTTCAGGGTCGCGGCGTCGATCACGAACCGGTAGCGGACGTCGGAGGCGAGCACGCGCTCATAGGCCTCGTTGATCTTCCCGGCCGGGATGACCTCGATGTCGGCGCCGAGCTTGTGCTGGGCGCAGAAGTCCAACATCTCCTGCGTCTGGCGGATGCCGCCGATGAGCGACCCCGCGAACGACCGGCGCGTCATGATGAGCGAGAACACGTTGACGGAGAGCGGATCCGGCGGCGCGCCCACGTTGACCAGGGCTCCGTCCAGGGCCAGCAGCGACAGGTACGCGTCCAGGTCGATCTTCGCGCTCACCGTGTTCACGATGAGGTCGAACGTGCCCGCGAGCTTGCGGAACGTCTCCGGGTCCTTGGTCGCGTGGTAGTGGTGCGCGCCCAGGCGCAGGCCGTCCTCCTTCTTGCTCAGCGTCTGCGACAGGACGGTGACCTCCGCCCCCATCGCGCGCGCGAGCTTCACGCCCATGTGCCCTAGGCCGCCCAGGCCCACGATGGCCACCTTCTTGCCAGGACCGGCGCCCCAGTGGCGCAGCGGCGCGTAGGTCGTGATGCCCGCGCACAAGAGCGGCGCGGCGGCGTCGAGCGAGAGGCCCTCGGGGATCTTGAGGACGAAGTCCTCGGTCACGACGATGTGGGTGGAGTAGCCGCCCTGGGTGGGCTGGCCGTCCCTCCCGGCGCCGCCGTAGGTCTGGATCATGCCCTTGAGGCAGTGCTGCTCCTCCCCCTTGCGGCAGTTCGCGCAGTCGCCGCAGGAGTCGACCATGCAGCCGACGCCGACGCGGTCTCCCACGGCGTGCTTCGTGACCTGGGCGCCGACCCTGGTGACGATGCCGGCGATCTCGTGGCCGGGGACGATGGGGTAGTTCGTCCCGCCCCACTCACCGCGGGCGGTGTGGATGTCCGAGTGGCAGATGCCACAGAACTTGATCTCGATGAGGACGTCGCGCGGCCCGAGGTCCCGGCGCTGGATGGACGTGGGAGCGAGGGGCGCGGTCGCGGACGGGGCCGCGTAGGCGTTGACAGTGAGCATGGGGGTTTGGGTCTCCGTGGGGGCGCGGGTGTTGGGCCCCGTTCACGAAGAGAGATACGCGTCAGCGCCGCGGATGACTACGCGCGAGGACGCCAATAGGCTCTCAACCAGCGCTTAACAATGCGCCCGAAGGCGGTTCCCACGCATGAACATGGCTCCCTTCCCCCAGCTCCAGGTGTTCCTCGCGGTGGCGCGCCTGAGCAGCTTCAGCGGCGCGGCGCGCGAGCTCGGCGTCTCCACGGCCGCGGTCAGCCAGTCGGTGCGGCAGCTGGAGGAGCAGCTGAGGGTGGTGCTGCTCACCCGCACCACGCGCAGCGTGTCGCTGACGGATGCAGGGAGGCGGCTCGTGGAGGGGGCGGGCCCGGCGGTCGGACAAGCGGTCGCCGCGCTCCGTGAGGTCTCCGCGCAGCCGGGAGAGACGGTGGGGCGGGTCCGGCTTTCCGTACCTCGGGCGGCGATGTCCTACGTCATCACCCCGGTGGTGCCCACCTTCCGCGAGCGTCACCCGCGCATCGAAGTGGAGGTCGTCATCGAGGAGCGCTTCGTGGACATCGTGGCGGAGGGCTACGACGCGGGCGTGCGGTTGAGCGAGGCCATCGAGCGCGACATGGTGCAGGTGCGGCTCACGGATGCGTTCCGCTTCGTGGTGGTGGGGGCGCCCGGCTATCTCGAACGCCAGGGGACACCTCAGCGGCCAGAGGACCTCCTGCGCCACGAATGCATCACGTTCCGCATGCGCTCCTCCGGAACGCTCTACGCGTGGGAGCTGGAGCGGGGCCGCAGGAACTGGCGCGTTCCAGTGCGAGGCGGCGTGGTTTCCAATGACAGCCACCTGACGGTGTCCCTGGCGGAGCAGGGGCTGGGACTGGCGTACGCCATGGAACCCATGGTGGCCGAGCAGCTGCGCACGGGGCGGCTCGTGCGGGTGTTGGAGGCCTACGCGCCCACCGTCCCCGGGTTCTTCCTCTACTACCCCAGCCGTGCACAGCGCTCCGCGCCGCTGCGGCTCTTCGTCGAAGCGGCGCGGGAGCTGGCCGTGAAGGCGATGTGAAGTGACCGCGGCTGCGCTCAGCGATTGATCATCTTCTGCATCGCCTCGGGGTAGCGCTCTCCCTGCGCGGAGAGCTTCGAGGCCGCGTCCGTGAGCTCGCGGAGCTCATCAGGCGTCAGCGCCACCTGGAGCGAGCCGAGGTTTTCGTCCAGACGGTGCAGCTTCGTGGTGCCCGGGATGGGAACGATCCACGGCTTCCGCGCCAGGACCCAGGCAAGCGCGAGCTGGGCCGGGGTCACCTTCTTCTGTGCCGCGACCCTGCCAATCAGGTCCACGAAGGCCTGGTTCGCCTGGCGTGCCTCCGGCGTGAAGCGCGGCAGGACGTTGCGGATGTCGCCCTTTTCGAACTGGGACGCGTCGTTCAGCTTGCCCGTCAGGAAGCCCTTGCCCAGGGGGCTGAACGGAACGAACCCGATGCCCAGCTCTTCGAGGGTCGGGAGGATCTCCTGCTCGGGTTCACGCCACCACAGGGAGTACTCGCTCTGGAGGGCGGTGACCGGCTGGACCGCGTGCGCTCGGCGGATCGTCTTCACGCCCGCTTCGGAGAGGCCGAAGTGCCGGACCTTGCCTTGCTGGATCAGCTCCTTGACCGCTCCCGCGACGTCCTCGATGGGCACCTCCGGGTCCACCCGGTGCTGGTAGAACAGGTCGATTGTGTCGGTCCTCAGCCGCTTGAGCGAAGCCTCGGCGACCTGCTTGATGTGTTCGGGGCGGCTGTTCAGCCCGGCCTGCTTCCCGTCGGAGTCGAAGCCGAAGCCGAACTTCGTGGCGATGACCACCTGCCCGCGAACAGGGGACAGGGCTTCACCCACGAGCTCCTCGTTCGTGAAGGGGCCGTAGACCTCGGCGGTGTCGAAGAAGGTGACGCCCCGGTCGACAGCCGTCCGGATGAGGGAGACCATCTCCCGCTTGTCGGCCGGCGGACCGAAGCCATGGCTCATCCCCATGCAGCCGAGCCCGAGGGCGGAGACCTCCAGGTTGCTGTTTCCGAGTTTGCGCTTCTGCATGGTGCTGTCTCCTTTGTGGGTTTCGTCGCACGAAGGAGATACGGCCCGGGCCCACGGCGGACCAGGGGGCCGGAATCCAATGGCCTGTTAAGCCCACGTTGAAAATAAAGGGCGCTCGGAGCGCCCATCCCCTCACGCCTGGATTTCCTCCAGGTCTCCGTTCTTCACGCGCCGGAGACAGGCGGTCCGCTCCGTGGCGCAGTCCGCACGGGTCGCCGCCAGTTCATCGCCGCTCGACTCAAGAGCGCTGTCCGGGGGGATGCAGGCATCCTTGACTTTCGTCGATATGGACCCGGGTACGGTGTAAGTGTTCAGTCGGTGGCATTGATGACACGGAGCGTCTGTCTTTGGGGCCTGGGGGTGGCGTCTGCTGCCGCGCGTGCCTGGCTTTTCACAGGCACATCCCACACCCCAGGAGAGTCGATGAACGCGCTGAGGAAGTCCCTGATGGCCGTCGCCGCTGTCTTCGCCGTGGCTCCCGCCGCTGCCTTTGCCTACCCGCCGCAGTGCTGGGATGTCTGCGAGAGCGATAGGTACTGCGACGCTCCCTGTTACGAGGGGACTCATCGCACCACGTGTGGTGACGGGGGCTATTGCTTCGAGGCCGCGCAGCCTTCGCAAGAGACCGCCTCCGTCTCCTCGCAGCAGGCCCAGCGGACCGAGGACACCGCGCCGGTCTGCGACGCCGCCCATCCGGCCGCGGAGCAGACCCCGGCCGTCGAGAGCTGAGCGGTCTTGAATTCCAGCGGGGCCCGGCGTCGTGCCCGGGCCTCGCTGTTCATGCGCGGCGCAGCGTAGCCGCTTCCCTGCCGGGAAATCCGGGTGGACCCGATACGGCGAAGGTCCACCCGGACGTGCTTGCTACTGACTCACGACACAGCCCGGCTGCGTGATGACACACCAGGAGTTGGCCTCGCTGACGCAGATGCTGTCCCAGGACGTGGTGCAGCAGTACGGGTCGCGGTTGCACACCGAGAACGTGCAGGAATTGCAATCCTTGTTCAGCGACGTGCCGGACGTACAGACGTTGTGGGTGCAGGAGGCGGCGACACAGACGTTGTTGGCGGAGCAGGCCTGCCCGGTGCCACAGGTGCCACAGGTGAGGGTGCCTCCACAGCCGTTGGAGATCGTCCCGCAGGTCTTGCCCTGCGCCGCGCACGTCGTCGGCGTGCACGTGGCGGACGCATCGAAGACCTCGATGCTCGCCAGGGCCTGCATGTTGCCCTGGGCGTTGTAGGTCGTCCCTCCGAGGAACAGGACGCGGCCATTCGCCAGCGCGACCGTGGGGTGCTCCACGCGGGACTGGGCGAGCGTTCCCACCGTGCTCCAGGTGTTGGTCGTGGGGGAGAACAGCTCCACCTGCATCGTGTTGTAGGAGCCACCGGCCATCAGGATGGTGCCATCCGGCCGCGTCACCGACGGCGCGGTGAAGTGCTGGACGGCCGTGGCGCCGGTGTTGGTCCAGGTGTTGGCGGCCGGGTCATACAGCTCCGCCGCCGTGGCGTAGCCCGTCACCAGCGCCAGGCCGCTGGCGAGCAGCTGCAGGGTGTGGCCATTGCGGCCCGTGTTCATCGACGCGACCGTGGTCCACGCCCCCGTGGAGGGGCTCCAGATCTCCGCGTGGTTGCTGGAGGACGTCGTGCTGTTCCCACCGCCCGCCACCAGCACGCGGCCGTCCGCGAGCCGCACCGCGGCCTGTCCCATCATCCCGGCGTTGAGCGAGCCCGTGGCCGCCCAGGTGTTCGTCGACGGCGTGTAGACGTAGGTCGAGGTGACGTAGCTCACGCCACCCACCACCAGCACGCGCCCGTCCGTGAGCAGCGTGGCGCTGTGTCCATAGCTGATGCGGGGCAGGGGCGCGGCGGCGCTCCAGGTGTTCGTGACGGGGTCGTAGCGCTCGGCGGAAGCGAGCACGCTCGAGTTGATGCCGCCCACGACCAGCACGGTGCCGTCCTGCAACAGCGTGGCGGTGTGAGCGCGGCGCGCGGTGAGCATCGACGGACCTGCGACGGACGTGGCCGTGGCCGGGTCATACAGCTCCGTGGTGGTGTACGAGCCCGAAGGCGTCCCGCCGCCCGCCACCAGCACCTTGCCGTTGCCGAGCAGCGTGGCGGTGTGCTGATAGCGCGCGGACAGCAGCGAACCCCCGGACACGACGAGCGCGGACGACTGGGAGGACACGAGGTCCTCCTCGGGTAACTCGCTCTCGGGACTGCACGCGAAACACAACAGGAGGGGAACGACGGCCAAGGACATCCAAGTGGTGCGCATGTGGGGCTCCCGGGAAATGGGTTCGCGACCATTGCATGCGACGTCTGGATTCCTTTCATGAAACATGAACACAAATCAGGTGTCTCAAGACACCCGGGCTTGTCTCAGCAGGCGGGAAAAACCGGGACTGAGCTGGTTCATCGGGATTCATCCGGCGCCATCGTTTCAGCTAACCCGCGCGGTTCACCTGCTCGGTGGCGACAGGCGGCACTCCGGCGGTCACGGCATCCGCGGCCCTCCGCGTGTTGGCTTCGATGGCGACCTGGCACATCGCCACCTGAGCCTGGAGCTGGAGCGAGAAAGCCCGGCCCCGGCCGAACATGACGCCGATCAGCGCTACCACCAGGCCGCCGATCACGACGATGAGGCCTTGCGCGTTCATGGCCTTCGCCAGCACCGCGCCCGCGATGAAACCGATAACGCCCCAGGCGAAGATGATGCCGGAGGCGCGGTCGTACAGCGCCTGGGCATGCTTCGTGATGATGCTGGGATCGTAGCGAACCGACATGGTGACTCCGCCGTCAGGAAATAGGGGCCCGTGGATCAGGCCCGCGCGACTCCATCCCACCGTGCGGAGCGCCTGGACATCCCCCGAGGGGGGGATGCCCGGCGGCATCCATCGCGTGCTACTTCGGCACCCAGACCGCGACCCAGTCGATCTGCACGTTGCCCGCTGCGGCGTTGCTCGGCGGCGTGCCGCTCAGGTCCGTCTCCGTCTGGAGGACCCAGTGCATGGGCGTGCTCGGCACGCGGCTGGTCTTGTCCAGGATGACCGCGCCATCGAGGATGAACCGGCACCGTCCCGGGGTCCACTCGAGGACGGCCGTGTGCCATGACGTGTAGCGCGCGCTCGTGGAGACCGCGTCCTGATCCCCGCCCGACGTCCCGTTCTGCCGGTGCATGAACCCGGAGATGGTGCCGTCCAGGTCGCCCTCCGGGAAGTCGATCTCCCCGTCGCGAGGCCACACTTCACTGTCCGGCCAGAGCAGCCACGCCGTCTTGTAGCCAGGCACCGCGTCCGCCCGGAAGCGCACCGCGTAGCGCCCCGCGGGCAGCCCGCCCGATGCGTTCGCTCCGGGAATCTTCGGCAGCACCGCGGCGACCATATGCACACCGTTCTCGGTGTGCAGGTACTTGTTCAACACGCCGTTCTGGATGCTGACGACCTTCGAGGGCGAGTACGTCCCGTTCTTGCTCGTGTCCTTCCAGCCATCCAGGTACACGCTCCACTTCGACGACACCGCCGCGGGGAACTGGCCCACGGGCACGTTGCTCGTGAAGTCGTCGGTGAACACCTGCCGCCAGCCCGTGAGGTCGCCCACCGGCATCGGTTCACCCGATGGGCTCGTGCCACCAGTGGGCTCCAACGTGATGGCGTCCACGAGGATGGCGTTGCCTGACGTCGCCTGGTTCTGGAGGACATAGACATCCACCGTGTCACCGACGCGCTCCACGGTGCCTGTTACGGTGAGCCGCTGGAAGCTGGTGGTCAGCGTCGCGTCCGCGGTGAAGAGCTTGTATGTGGTCCCGGAGGCGTTCTTCTCCCGGAGGATGAGGCTGACGGGCTTGCCCACCGTGCCGGAGTTGCCCGCTGCGACATACGCCGTCGCCGTATAGGCCTGCCCCTGCGGCGCGTTCGGAATGCCGCTCTGCGCGCCGTCCAACGAGTAGAGCGTCGCCGAACCGCTGACGGTGACGCGCGCGACGTATTGGCCGTCGGGCGCTCCGGTGCGCGTCTCCCTCGTCAGCGTTCCCTGCCAGCTGGACCAGCCACTGGTGTTCGTTTCGAAGGACGTGTTGGTGATCACCGAGGCCAGCGACGCGGAGGCCTGGACCGGGGCTTCGGCTTCAGGCTCGGGACTGCAAGCGGACGCAAACGGGACGGCCAGCAACAGCGCCCAGGCGGTGCGGAAGCGCGGCCTGCGCAGGACAGCGGACTCACTCATGGCACTCTCCGTGAAAAACAGGAAATACTAGTGAAACTATAAATAACAGAGAGCGGCCTGTCAGACGAAACGGGCCCTTCGGACGAGCCCACCGTGTGCCTGCGTCTCCCACTCCGGGCGTGCGTGGCCATCCTCGGCCGAAGAGGAGAGACGCCATGCCCACCGACACGAAGAAGCCTTCCGACTCGGGACTGGATCCCCACGCCCGTGCCTTCCTGGAGCAGTTGAAGAAAGCGGGCGGGCCCGCGCTCGAAACCCTGCCCCCCGCGGATGCGCGAGCCGTGCTCCGGAGCGTGCAGTCGGGAAAGAGCGCGAAGAAACCCGCCCGTATCGAGGACCGCGTCCTGCCGGTGGGCCCCGACGGACAGGTCTCCGTCCGCATCGTGCGGCCCGCGGACGCGTCGGAAAAGCTCCCGGTGGTGCTCTACCTCCACGGCGGAGGCTGGGTGCTGGGCGACAAGGACACGCACGACCGGCTGATCCGCGAACTGGCCGTGGGGAGCCGGTGCGCGGTCGTGTTCGTCAACTACTCGCCCGCTCCCGAAGGCCAGTACCCGGCGCAGCTCGAACAGGCCGACGCCGTGCTCCAGTGGATCGCGAAGAGCGGCGGTGAAGCGGACCTGGATGGACAGCGCATCGCGGTGGCAGGGGACAGCGCGGGCGGGAACCTGGCGGCGGCGCTCACGCTGGTGGCGAAGGAGCGCGGCGGCCCGCGCATCCTGCAGCAGGTGCTGTTCTATCCCGTCACGGATGCCCGCTTCGACACGGCCTCCTACGAGCGCTACGCGGACGGCTACTTCCTCACGCGCAGCGGGATGCAGTGGTTCTGGGACAACTACGCCCCGGACTCCTCCGTCCGCGCCGAGCCGACCATCAGCCCCCTGCGCGCGACCGATGCGCAGCTGCGAGGACTGCCGCCGGCGTTGATCCTCAACGGCGAATGCGACGTGCTCCGCGACGAAGGCCAGGCCTACGCGCGCAGGCTCGTGGACGCGGGCGTCCCGGCGCTGGCCATCCAATACGAGGGGATGATCCACGACTTCGTGATGTTGGATCCGCTGGCGGACTCACTCGCCGCGCGCAATGCCATTGCCCAGGCCTGCCTCACGCTGTCGGAAGCGCTGGGCACGCGGCGGCAGGTGGACGCGACGCTCACGCCCCAGCCCGCGCAGGTCCGCGAGCGGGAGAGCGCCCGTCACTGACCTGAATCCAGCCACGCGGCCAGCACGTCCGCGTGGCACGGGCCCGGCTTGCACCAGCAGCCCAACCGCTTGCCGCGCAACGTCCTAACGTCGCGCAGGAAGTCCGCGTCGTGCTTCGTGCGCAGCTCCAGGTACCAGCGGAAGGATTCAAATGCGTCCGGGCCGGGCGCCATGCGCCGCTGGGCCTCGTCGCGGATCCTCGCGGCTTCGTCCGCCGGAAGCTTCTCCAGCCACGGCTCGAAGTACGTGCGGATCATCGCCTTCCAGGTCTTCACCCCGCCGGGCTTGAACGGGTTGCCGAAGCGGCCCGGCACGGGGTTGAGCGGCCCTGGCTTCGCCCAGGCGCGGAAGGCCCGGCCCACGTAGACATCACAGGCGTCGTGGACGTGCACCGCGGTGGTTCGGGAGTCGGACATGGCGGGTGCATCGTTAACAGATGCACCCGCCGCATGCCGTGCGTGATGGCAGGGAAGGGGAGCGCTTCAGGAGTGCTCTCCGGCCCCGTCAGCAGGCAGGGGTCACCAGGGGTCGATGCCCTTCTTCTCGCTCGGCGTCTGCGTGTACGTGGACTTGAACACCGAGGCCGCGCCGTTGAGCCCCGAGCCGAGCGCCTCCACCGCGCCCTGCTTGAACTGGCCCTTGCTGAAGCTCACGAAGGCGTCGCGGCCGAAGTTCAGCGCCTCGCGCTGGTGCGCGTTGACCTCGCTGCGCTGGCCCTTCTCCACCTTGTTGACGTTGTCGATGACGCTGTTCTTGGAGCGGTCGGAGATGCCGAGGTTGT
Organism: Corallococcus carmarthensis; assembly: GCF_003611695.1. Taxonomy (GTDB): domain Bacteria; phylum Myxococcota; class Myxococcia; order Myxococcales; family Myxococcaceae; genus Corallococcus; species Corallococcus carmarthensis. The sequence goes on from NZ_RAWE01000018.1 coordinate 19,376, forward strand.
TCTTGTCGAGGATCTGGTTCACGCCGCTGACCGCGTGGCTGTAGTCGCTCGTCTTGCCCTGCGTCGTCGAATCAATCTGCTGGCGGGAGGGGTTCCGGAACGTGTGGCTGCTGGTGACCTTGAACATGGTTTTCCTCGCTCAGGGCGGTGGGCCGTGGCCCCCGCCCGCGGTAGGTGCTGCGTTGAAATGATTGTCGGGGTATGTGGGCTGGAGTTTCCTGAAGACTTTCATTGGCCCATGTATACGTCATTTGTCGTATGCCGGCCTTCACGGAGGCGGCCGGAGTGGCAAGGCCCGCCGGAAGGCGGCAACGTACGCGCCCGCCTCCTCCCACCCCCGCGGACATGATCGCCAACCTCCACGACGCCGACATTCCGAAGCCCGTGCTCGAAGTCATCACCCGCCTGCGCGAGCTGGGCCACCCCACCTACCTGGTGGGCGGCTGCGTGCGGGACATGGTCCGCAAGGTCCACCCCAAGGACTTCGATGTCGCCACCAGCGCGCTGCCGGAAGAGGTGCAGCGCGCCTTCCGCAAGGTCATCCCAACCGGCATCCAGCACGGCACCGTCACGGTCGTCACCGGGGGCAACCACGTGGAGGTGACGACGTTCCGTTCGGAAGGGGACTACCTGGACGGACGGCGCCCCAGCTCCGTGTCCTTCGAGCGCGACATCGTGAAGGACCTGTCCCGGCGCGACTTCACCATCAACGCCATGGCGTACAACCCGCTCGACCGCGAGCTGGTGGATCCGTTCGGCGGCCAGGTGGACCTGCCCGCGCAGCTGATCCGCTGCGTGGGTTCCGCGCTGGAGCGCTTCTCCGAGGACGGCCTGCGCCCCCTGCGCGCCGTGCGCTTCGCCGCCGTGCTGGGCTTCACCCTGGACCCCGCCACCCGCGACGCCATCCCCGCGACCCTGAGCGTGTTCCGCAAGGTCGCGCTGGAGCGCGTGCGCGAGGAGCTCCTCAAGCTGCTCCTGTCCCCCCGCGCGGAGACGGGGCTCCACCTGCTCGCGGACACGGGGCTGATGGAGGTCTTCCTTCCGGAGGTGGCTGGCGCGGACGCGGAGACAGCCCGGCTCGCCCGCGCCGCCGTGCAGGCCGCGCCGCTGGACGCGGATCTGCGCGTGGCCACGCTGCTCGCGGACATCGACACCGCGACGCAGGCGCGTGAGCTGTGCCTGCGCCTGAAGTTCCCCAACAAGTCCGCCGACCTCATCGGCCTGCTCGTCGAGCACGCGAAGCTGGAGACGCGCGTGGACGACACGGACCCCGCGCTGCGTCGGCTGCTCGCCCGTGTGGGACTTCCGAACCTGCCCGCGCTCATCGCCGTGGCCCGGGCCCGCGTCCAGGTCCGCGCCCCGGAGCAGGTTCCCGCGCTGGAGGCGCTGGCCTCGCGGCTGGAGGCGCTGGCCGCCGCGAAGCCGCCCCTGTCCGCGAAGGAGCTGGCGCTCACCGGGGGCGACATCATGAAGGGGCTGGGCATCGGCCCCTCGCCGAAGGTGGGCGAGGCGACCCGGTACCTGGTGGAGACCGTGCTGGACGACCCTTCGCTCAACACCGCGGACGAGCTCCGCTCCCGGCTCACGGCCTGGGCGGCGCGCGGTTCATGAAACGGGGGCCTTCTCCCGGCCGGAGGGCAGGGGAGGGGGCCTGGAGCGCCTCGGGCCGTGCGTCCCGGCCCGGGGGCGTGTAGGAAGGAGCCCCATGCGAGTCGTCGTTGCCATGAGCGGTGGGGTGGATTCCTCGGCCGCCGCCGCCCTGCTCAAGGAGCAGGGCCACGAGGTCATCGGCATCACCCTGCGCGTCTGGTCCTACGAGGGCGCCGCGAAGTGTGGAAGCTGCTGCAGTCCGGACGACATCGACGATGCCCGCGCGGTGGCCCAGACGCTGGGCATCCCGTTCTACGTGGCCAACGCCGAGGAGATCTTCCAGGACCGCGTCGTCAACCCGTTCGTCCAGTCGTACCTGGGCGGCAAGACGCCCATCCCGTGCGTGAGCTGCAACAAGGACGTGAAGTTCAACTTCCTCCTCAAGCGCGCCCGCGCCCTGGGCGCCCGGCTCGCCACCGGCCACTACGCCCAGGTGGAGGAGGTGGACGGCCGCTTCCACCTGCGCCGCGCCGTGGATGCCGCCAAGGACCAGAGCTACTTCCTCTTCACGCTGGGCCAGGAGGAGCTGAGGGACGTCCTCTTCCCGGTGGGCCACCTCACCAAGGCGGAGGTCCGCGCCGTCGCCGAGCGCCACCAGCTGCCCACCACCCACAAGCCGGAGAGCATGGAGATCTGCTTCGTGCCGGACGGCGACTACGCCGGGTTCGTGGAGAAGGTCGCCGGCCCCCAGCCCTCCGGTGAGGTCGTGGATCCGGACGGCAAGGTGCTGGGCACGCACAACGGCATCCACCGCTTCACCGTGGGGCAGCGCAAGGGGCTCAACCTGGGTGGTGGCGAGGTGCGCTACGTGCAGCGCCTGGAGCCGGAGACGAACCGCGTCGTCGTGGGCCCCGCGGAGGGCACCGGCCGCGCGCAGTTCGGCCTGCTCCAGCCTCACTGGGTGGACGGGCCGCCTCCGCCCGAACAGGCGGTGGAGGTCCGCATCCGTCACCGCCATGCGGGCGCCGCGGGACGGATCCACATCTCGCAGCACGGGCTCGTGTCCGTGAAGCTGGATGAGCCCGCGCGCGCCGTCACGCCGGGCCAGGCCGCGGTGGTCTACGACCGGGATCGCGTGCTCGGCGGTGGGTGGATCGTCTGATCCCACCCGGCGCGTCGTGCGTCCTGTGCCGGAGCCGTCGCCAGCGCATCGCCGGAGCCGCTGGGGCCTGACTTTGGGCCTCGCGCGCGTCGGTGTTCCGCTGCCTCCGTGAATTTGACCCGCCTGGGGGTGGGGCGTAGCTTGCGCGCACGCTGTCGCTACAGGCCGTTACACAGCCTGAGCGCGCGACGAGGTTTGCCCCGCCATGCGTGACGCCCACCGGATGAAGGAGAAGTTCGACGTCTCGTTGGACAACCGGCAGATCGTCAGCCTTTTGATCGCCGGCATCGTCGTGATGGGCGCCGTGTTCGTGCTGGGCGTGGTGGTGGGCAAGAAGCTCTCCGGCGACGCGCAGACCGCCGCCGCGCCGGACCTGCTCTCCGCGCTGGACGCCAACGCGCAGGTCCTCAACGACGCGCGCCAGGAGCCGCCGCTCACCTTCCCGGACGAGCTCACCCGCAAGACGGGCGCGGAGCCCCTGCCGTCGCTGCCCAAGCCCGCCGCGAAGCCGGAGGCCCCCAAGGCCACCGCCGCCGCGAAGCCCGAGGTGAAGCCGGAGACGAAGCCCGCGGAGTCCGCCAAGGTCGCCGCGAAGCCCGCCGCCCTGGCCCCCACGCCGGACCCCGACACGGGCGAGCTGCCCGCGATGGACGCCGCCGAGGAGGACGCCATCGCCAACGGCAAGCCCGTCGCGAAGCCCGAGCCCGTGAAGCCGGAGCCGAAGCCCGCCGAGCCCGCCAAGGTCGCCGCCGCGAAGCCCGAGCCCGTGAAGCCGGAGCCCGCCAAGGTGGAGCCGGTGAAGGGAAAGGTGGAGGAGACGCCGGTCGCCACCCGCACCGCCGTGCGTGACGGGGGCATGAAGGAGGCCATCGCCCGGGCCCAGGCGCTGCCCGCGGAGCCGCCGCGTCCGTCCGAGGCCGTGAAGGGTGGGGCGTTCACGCTCCAGCTCTCTGCCTTCCAGAGCCGCCAGGACGCCGACCGTTTCGCCGCGCGGTTGCGCGATAAGGGCTATGCCCCCTATATCCTGTCGGCGGAGGTGCCCGGAAAGGGCACCTGGTACCGCGTCCGGATGGGCAGCTTCGCCAGCAAGGAAGCCGCGGGCCGGTACCTGACGGACTTCAAGCGCGAGACCCAGCTCGACGCGTACGTGGCCGGCACGAACTAGCGCTGGGCAAGGAAGAGACGAAGCAACATGACGACGACGAAGCGGGTGGAGAAGCCCTGGGGTCACGAGCTCATCTGGGCGCACACGGAGCGCTACGTGGGAAAGCTCCTGCACGTGAAGCAGGGCCACAAGCTGAGCCTCCAGTTCCACAACCGCAAGGACGAGACCATCCACGTCCAGAGCGGCAAGCTCCTCTTCGTCGTGGACGAGGGCCAGGGTCTCATCGAGAAGGAGATGAACCCCGGTGAGAGCTACCACATCAAGCCGCTGACCAAGCACCGCATGGTCGCCATCACCGACTGCGACATCCTCGAGGTCAGCACCCCCGAGCTGGATGACGTGGTCCGCCTGGAAGACTCCTACGGGCGCACGGGCACCAGCACCCCGTAGTCTTGAGCCGTACCGCCCGCTGGCGCGCCCCGAAGGTGCGCCGGCGCGGGCTCCCGGCGTCACTCCTTGGGCTTCGCCGCCGGGTTCGGATTGCGGGTCCACTGGTCCACGGTGCCGTCGCCGTCCAGGTCCTCGCCAATGCGGTCCACCTGGCCGTTCTCCCAGTACTCCCAGTAGTCCACCCGGCCGTCGTGGTTCGCGTCGCGCTCCTTCCGCACGAGCGTGTCGTTCTCGTAGTAGAGCCACGAGTCCGCCTTGCCATCGCCGTCCAGGTCGCGCTCGCCCTTCGTGCGCTTGCCTTCCGCGTAGTGGTACGTGGCGTCCACCTTGCCGTCGTAGTCCAGGTCCATCACCTCGCGGACCTTCGCGCCCTGCGGATCCAGGTACTGGGTGACGTCCACGCGGCCGTCCCAGTTCAGATCCAGCTCCTTGCGCACCAGCACGTCCTTCAGCCGGTACTCCCAGACGTCCGTGCGTCCGTCGCCGTTCGCGTCCAGCTCCGTGACGGTCTCCCCGGGGTCCTGCTTCCCCCGGATGGCCTCCGCCTCCGGACCCTTGCGCACCGCGTCAGGGGTCTCCGCCGCCTTCTTGGAGGCGCAACCGGAGAGCACGCCTGCTGCAAGGAAGCCCAGGAAAATCAAACGGTTGCTAGAAGCCAAGGTGCCTCCCAAGCAGGTGGGGCGCCCTATTCGCGCCGCTTCCACTCCGTGCTTTCGCAGGCCACGTCATTCCATATATTTTCACGTATCGCCATGGCCCGAAAGAAAGTCAGCACCACCATCTACATCACTCCGGAGCAGAACGAACTGCTCAAGGCGCTGAACCAGAAGACGAAGGTGCCCGTGGCCGAATACATCCGGCAGGGCATCGACCTGGTGCTGGAGAAGTACAAAGCGCAGCTGCCGGGCCAGGCAACCTTCGACGAACTCTCCTGACGAACGAGGCGTGACGTGACGAGCATGCGTGGCAAGCGGGCGGTGGTGTTGGGTGGGGCCGGATTCGTGGGCTCGCACCTGTGTGAGCGGCTGCTGGACGACGGCGCGGAGTCCGTCCTCGCGGTGGACAACCTCATCACCGGGAACGAGGCGAACGTCCGCACGCTCAAGCCGCGCGCGGGCTTCCAGTTCGTGAAGCAGGACATCACCGAGGGGCTGGAGGTGGACGGGCCGGTGGACTTCGTCCTCAACCTGGCCTCGCCCGCGTCGCCCATCGACTACGCGAACCTCCCCATCGAAACGCTGCGCGTGGGCTCCATCGGCACGGAGAACGCGCTGAAGCTGGCGGAGAAGAAGAAGGCCGTGTTCCTCATGGCCTCCACGTCGGAAGTGTACGGCGACCCGCTGGTGCACCCCCAGAAGGAGGATTACTGGGGCAACGTGAATCCCATTGGCCCGCGCTCGGTGTACGACGAGGCCAAGCGCTACTCGGAGGCCATCAGCGCCGCGTACGAGCGCAGCCGGGGCGTGAACGTCCGCATCGTGCGCATCTTCAACACCTACGGCCCGCGCATGCGCCTCAACGACGGCCGCGTGGTGCCCGCCTTCGTGGGCCAGGCGCTCAAGGGCGAGGACTTCAGCGTCTTCGGGGACGGCAGCCAGACGCGCTCGTTCTGCTACGTGAAGGACCTGGTGGACGGCCTGGTGCGGCTGGTTCTTTCGGACGTCCGGGGCCCGGTGAACATCGGCAACCCGCGCGAGATGACCATCAAGCAGTTCGCGGAGGCCGTGCGGGAGGCGGCCGGTGGGGGTAGGCAGATCGTCTACCACCCGCTGCCCAAGGATGATCCGAAGCAGCGTCAGCCGGACATCACCCGCGCGCGCACGCTGCTGGGGTGGGAGCCCAAGGTGAAGCTGGAAGATGGTTTGCGGGACACCATCGCGTACTTCCGAGAGGTTGCCGGTAGCCCCCCCGCGTCATAGGTTGGCCGCGCGCGAGTGAGCGCGAGGTTGACGGCCCGGCCCCTCTCTGGCGGCCGGGCTTGGGGAGAACGGCGTGAAAGTCCTGGTAACGGGCGGCGCGGGCTTCATCGGCTCGCACGTGTGTGACGAGTTCCTGCGCAATGGCCACGAGGTCATCGCGCTGGACAACCTGTCGAGCGGCAAGAAGGAGAACCTGGATCCGCGCGTGCGGCTGGCCGTGCACGACATCCGGAGCCCCGAGGCCGCGGAGCTCATCCGCACCGAGAAGCCCCAGGTGCTCTGTCACCTGGCCGCCCAGATGGACGTGCGCCGCAGCGTGGAGGACCCGGGCTTCGACGCGGACGTGAACATCCGCGGCATGACGAACCTGCTGGAGGCCGCGCGCCAGTCCGGCGTGAAGAAGGTCATCTTCAGCTCCACCGGCGGTGCCATCTACGGCGAGCAGGACTACTTCCCCGCCCGCGAGGATCACCCCACGCGGCCGGTGTCGCCCTACGGCGTCTCCAAGGCGGCCGGCGAGCTGTACCTGGGCTACTACCGGGCGCAGTACGGCCTGCCGTACGTCGCCCTGCGGTACGCCAACGTGTACGGCCCGCGGCAGAATCCGCACGGCGAGGCGGGCGTGGTGGCCATCTTCTGCCAGCGCACCATCGCGGGGCAGGGCTGCACCATCTTCGGCGAGGGCAAGCAGACGCGTGACTTCGTCTTCGGTCCGGACGTGGCCCGCGCCAACTACCTGGCCTTCCAGAGCGACTACGTGGGCGCCGCGAACATCGGCACCGGCGTGGAGACGGACATCAACCGCCTCTACGAGCTCATCGCGCAGGCGGGCGGCAGCTCGCTGAAGGCCGCGCACGCGCCGGGCAAGCCGGGCGAGCAGATGCGCTCGTGCATCGACGCGGCCCACGCGAAGAAGGTGCTGGGCTGGGAGCCGTCCGTGCAGCTGGCGGATGGCCTGCGCCACACGATCGAGTTCTTCCGCGAGAAGGCCGTGGGTCCCACGCGGGCCCGGGGCTAGGCCTCTTCGCGGTCCGCTCCCCGGTCTGGATGCCGGGGGGGACGCCGGAGCAATACCGGGGCAATACCGGGCGTCAGGCGGGTGGAGTGCCCGGCGGGCGGGTGTGCGCCGGTCGTGGATTTTCGGGCGGTTCGGTGTTACCTACGCCCGCTTCGCGACCGACGAGCGCCCTGAACATGCCGGCTGAAAACGCGCACATCCGCAACTTCTGTATCATCGCCCACATCGACCATGGAAAGTCGACGCTGGCCGACCGCCTCCTGGAGAAGACAGGCACGCTGACCAAGCGTGAGGCGCAGGCCCAGTTCCTCGACAACATGGACATCGAGCGAGAGCGGGGCATCACCATCAAGGCCCAGTCCGTGCGGATGACGTACACCGCGAAGGACGGCCAGAACTACGTCCTCAACCTCATCGACACACCGGGGCACGTGGACTTCGCCTACGAGGTGAGCCGCAGCCTCGCCGCGTGCGAGGGCGCGCTGCTCGTCGTGGACGCGACCCAGGGCGTGGAGGCGCAGACGCTCGCCAACGTCTACATGGCGTTGGACCACGACCTGGAGATCATCCCGGTCATCAACAAGATCGACCTGCCCAGCGCGGACGTGGAGCGCACGCGCGGGGAGATTGAAGACGTCATCGGCATCGACGCGTCCATCGCGGTGCCGGCCTCCGCGAAGGAGGGCATCGGCATCCACGACATCCTGGAGTCGGTGGTGAAGCGCGTGCCGCCGCCCACGGGCGATCCGTCCGGGCCGCTCAAGGCGCTCATCTTCGACTCCTGGTACGACAACTACCGGGGCGTGGTGACGCTGGTGCGCGTGCTGGAAGGCACGCTGAAGCTCAAGCAGAAGATCAAGATGTTCAGCAACAACAAGGTCTTCGAGGTGCAGGAGCTGGGCGTGTTCAGCCCGTTCTCGCGCCCGGTGCAGCAGCTCATGGCGGGCGAGGTGGGTGTCCTCGTCGCGAACGTGAAGGAGCTGCAGGACGCGAAGGTCGGCGACACCGTCACGGAGGAGGCGCGGCCCACCGACCAGCCCTTCCCGGGCTTCAAGGAAGTCAAGCCGATGGTGTTCTCCGGCATCTTCCCGGTGGACTCGTCCGACTACGAGAACCTGCGCGACGCGCTGGCGAAGCTCACGCTCAACGACTCCGCCTTCACCTACGAGCCGGAGTCGTCCACGGCGCTAGGGTTCGGCTTCCGCTGCGGCTACCTGGGCCTGCTCCACATGGAGATCGTCCAGGAGCGGCTGGAGCGCGAGTACAACCTCAACCTCATCACCACGGCCCCGTCGGTGGTCTACCGCATCACCACCACCAAGGATGAGGTGATGCTGGTGGACAACCCGGCGAAGCTGCCGCCCACGCAGAACATCACCAAGTTCGAGGAGCCCATCCTCACCTGTCACATCCACGTGCCCAACGAGCACCTGGGCGCCATCCTGAAGCTGTGCCAGGACCGGCGTGGCGTGCAGAAGGACATGAAGTACCTGGGCTCCAGCGGCACGCGCGTGCAGGTCACGTACGAGATGCCCATGGCGGAAGTGGTGTTCGACTTCTTCGACCGGCTCAAGAGCGTGTCGCGCGGCTACGCGAGCCTGGACTACGAGCTGTCCGCCTACGCGGAAGCGGACCTGGCCAAGCTGGACATCCTCATCAACGGGGAGCCGGTGGACGCGCTGTCCGTCATCGTGCACCGCGAGCGCGCGTACCTGCGCGGCCGCGAGGTCTGCGAGAAGCTCAAGGAAGTGATTCCCAAGCAGATGTACGAGGTGGCCATCCAGGCCGCCATCGGCGCGAAGATCATCTCCCGCGAGACGATCTCCGCCATGCGCAAGAACGTCCTTGCCAAGTGCTACGGCGGCGACATCAGCCGCAAGCGCAAGCTCCTGGAGAAGCAGAAGGAGGGCAAGAAGCGCATGAAGCAGGTGGGCACGGTGGAGATTCCGCAGGAAGCCTTCCTCGCGGTCCTCAAGACGGAGCAGTAAGCCCTATGAGCACGGCCAGTCCTTCCGCGAAGCTGGGAGCGGCCATGGCCGCGCGCCGCACCCCGGAGCAGCTCAAGGCCCGTCGCCAGTTGATGTGGCGCGAGCTGCTCACCAGCCTCTGGGCCCCGCTGTGTGGCGTGGGCCTGGCGTTCATCCCCTACGTCACGCTGATTGAGATGGCGCCCGGCACCGCGTCCTGGGCCCAGCCCCTGATGAAGGGCTTCGGCCTGCTGATGGTGCTGGCCTTCGTGGGCCTGCTGGTGTGGCGCAACGCCTCCAAGAAGGAGTCGCAGCTGCGCACGCTGCGCCACGAGGCGCGCGAGCTGCTCTCCGAGGACGAGCGCATCCTCGCGCGCGTGGGCACGAAGGTGCCCCCGGCCGCGGCGGAGCGGATCACCGAGCAGGCCCTGCGCGTGGAGTCCGCGTCCGTGGCGGGCAACGTGGAGCAGCTGCGCACGGAGACCCAGACCCTGGAGAAGCTCACGCAGGAGCACCTGGGGGCGTACCGCAAGCAGAACGTGTGGGACTTCATTGGCGGCTTCGGCAAGGCGCTGCTCATCGCCCTGGTCATCCGCACGGTGCTGGTGGAGCCGTACCGCATCCCGTCCGGCTCCATGCTGCCCACGCTGCAGATTGGCGACCAGGTCTTCGTCAACAAGTTCATCTACGGGGTGCGCGTCCCGTTCATGAACGTGGTGCCGTTCCGCATCGTGCGCGCGCCGCAGCGCGGGGACGTCATCGTCTTCAACAACCCGGTGGACGAGTCCAAGGACTTCATCAAGCGCGTCGTCGGCATCCCCGGCGACACGGTGGAGATCGTCGAGGGCGTCATCCGCATCAACGGCGAGGCGCAGACGCGCACGCTGGTGTCGCCGGACTTCGTCGTGCACAACCAGGACGACACCACGGGCCGCTGGTTCGACCAGGAAGAGGTGCTCTACCGCGAGGACCTGAGCGGCGTGGTGCACTCGGCGCTCCAGCACCCCATGCGCCTGCCGGGCCGCGAGCACGAGGGCCCCTACACGGTGCCCGCGGACAGCGTCTTCGTGATGGGTGACAACCGGGACAACAGCGCGGACAGCCGCTACAACCTGGGCGGCCCGGGCGGCGCCGAGGTCGCCTACGTGCCCTATGGCCACATCAAGGGCAAGGCCATGGTCGTCTGGCTGTCGCTCGGGTGGGGCGGCCTGCTGGGCAACCTGTTTGGCGGCACGGGCCTCCGGGTCGACCGGTTCTTCGAACCGGTGCGCTGACGGACGGTGGCCGCGTGGCCACCACGCGCGGTGCTTGACGCAACGTGCGGCGCGCGGTACGCGGCGGCCCCGGCCCATGAGACATCTTCTCGGAATCGCAGGCTGGCAGCGGGACGAGCTGGAAGCCCTGCTCGACCGCGCCCAGGCGCACCTGCCCGGCGGACCGGATGCCTCGCACGTGCTGCGGGGCCGCGTCGTGGCGAACCTCTTCTTCGAGGACTCCACCCGGACGCGCTCCTCCTTCGAGGTGGCCGCGCGGAAGCTGGGCGCGGACGTCCTCAACTGGAGCTACGCGGGCTCCTCCGTGTCCAAGGGGGAGACGCTCCTGGACACCGCGCGCAACATCGAAGCCATGGGGCCGGCGGTCATCGTCATCCGCCACCGCTCCTCCGGCGCGCCCGGCCTCGTCGCCCGGCACGTGAAGTGCGCCGTGGTGAACGCGGGCGACGGCGCGCATGAGCACCCGTCCCAGGCCCTGCTGGACGCCTTCACCCTGCGCCAGCGCTGGGGCCGGCTGGACGGACGGACGGTCCTCATCGTGGGCGACGTGCTGCACAGCCGCGTGGCGCGCTCCAACCTGGTGTGCCTGAAGGCGCTGGGGGCCCGGGTCGTGCTCTGCGGACCGCCCACCCTCCTGCCCCCGGGCCTGGAGGAGATGGGCGGAGAGGTGACGCACCAGCTGGACGCCGTGCTGCCCCAGGCGGACGCGGTGATGTGCCTGAGACTGCAGACGGAGCGCATGTCGGAAGCCTTCCTGCCGTCCCAGCGGGAGTACTCGCGGCTGTTCGGTGTCACGCCCGCCCGCGCGGAGCGGATGAAGCCGGACGCGCTCGTGCTGCACCCGGGCCCCATCAACCGCGGCGTGGAGCTGTCGCCGGTGGTGGCGGACGGGCCTCGCAGCGTCATCCTGGAACAGGTGGCCAACGGCGTCGCGGTGCGCCGGGCCATCCTGGAGGCGTGCGCATCATGACCACGGTGCTCTTCCAGCGGGCGCGCGTCATCGACCCGCGCAATGGCGTGGACGGCGTCCGCGACGTGCTGGTGACGGACGGCCGGGTGGCGCAGGTGTCGGACGCCGCCTTGCCCGCGCCCCAGGACGCCCGGGTGGTGGACGCCACGGGGAAGTGGCTGGTGCCGGGCTTCATCGACCTGCACGTGCACCTGCGCGAGCCGGGAGAAGAGGGCAAGGAGACGGTCCTCACCGGCTGCCGCGCGGCGGTGGCGGGTGGCTTCACCGGCGTCGTGGCCATGCCCAACACCAAGGTGGTCAACGACAGCGCGCTCGTCACGGAGCTGGTGCTGTCGCGCGCGCGGGACGCGGCCCTGTGCCACGTGTACCCGGCGGGCGCCATCACCAAGGGGCTCAAGGGCGAGGAGCTGTCCGAGGCGGGCGAGCTGATTGGCGCCGGCTGCGTGGCCCTCACCGACGATGGCCGCCCGGTGATGAACGCGGCCCTGATGCGCCGGGTGCTCCAGTACGCCACCCAGTTCGACGTGCCGGTGATGGTGCACGAGGAGGACCTCACGCTGTCCGCCGGCGGCGCGATGCACGAGGGCGCCACGTCCACGCGGCTGGGCCTGCGCGGCATTCCGGCCTCCGCGGAGGTGGCCATGGTGGCGCGCGACCTGGTGCTCCTGGAGGAGACGAAGGGGCGCCTGCACGTCGCGCACGTGTCGTGCGAGGGCAGCGTGCGGCTCATTCGCGAGGCCAAGAAGCGCGGCCTGAGCGTCACCTGCGAGGTGGCGCCGCACCACTTCATCCTGGATGACCGGGCGGTGGGGGACTACGACACCCACGCGAAGATGGCGCCGCCGCTGCGCGGCGACGTGGACGTGAAGGCGCTGCGCGAGGCGCTGGTGGACGGCACGGTGGACGCCATCGCCACGGACCACGCGCCGCACGGCGTGTCCGACAAGCTGGTGGAGTTCGAGAAGGGCATCAACGGCATCGTCGGGCTGGAGACGGCCCTGGGGCTCACGCTGGTGCTGGTGCACGAGGGCGTGCTCACCCCGCGCCGGGCGGTGGAGCTCCTGTCGGACGGGCCGGCGAGGGTATTCGGCCTGCCGGGCGGTCACCTGGCGCCTGGTGCCCCGGCGGACATCACGCTGGTGTCACCTTCGGAGGAGTGGACGGTGGATGCCCACCGGTTCTATTCCCGCAGTCGCAACACGCCCTTCCACGGGCGCACGCTGAAGGGTCGCGTGTCGCAGACGTGGGTGGGCGGCCGGTGTGTGTTCGAGGACGGTCAGCTCAAGGAGTCGCGGTGATGACGAAGCGGGCGGTGCTCGCACTGGCGGATGGCACCACCTTCGAAGGTCGCGCCTTTGGCGCTTCCGGCGAGACGGTGGGTGAGGTGGTTTTCAACACGTCCATGTACGGCTACCAGGAGATCCTCACGGATCCCTCGTACGTGGGGCAGATCGTCACCATGACGTACCCGGAGATGGGCAACATCGGGGCGAATGCCGGCGACGAGGAGGCGGGCCTGCCGCACGCGGTGGGCATGGTGGTGCGCTCGCTGACGAAGACGCCCTCCAACTGGCGCTCGCAGGAGACGCTGGACGCGTACCTCGCGCGCCACGGCCGCGTGGGCATCGAAGGCGTGGACACCCGCCGGCTGGTGCGCCACCTGCGCACGCACGGCGCCCAGACGGGCATCATCTCCACGGAGAACGTGTCCGCCGCCGCCCTGTCCGAGCGCGCGCGCAGCGCCGTGGGCATGGAGGGGCTGGACCTGGCCACGGGCGTGTCCACCAAGGAGCCCTACCTCTTCACCACGCCGACGCCGGACGTGTTCCTGGCGACCGGGGACAAGCAGCCGGAGCCGGAGCTGAAGTACGACGTGGTGGCGTACGACTACGGCCTCAAGCGCTCCATGCTCCAGTACCTGGTGGACGTGGGCTGCCGCGTGACGGTGGTGCCGGCCCACACCACGGCGGAGCAGGTGCTGGCGAAAAAGCCGCACGGCGTCTTCCTGGCCAACGGCCCGGGCGACCCGGCCGCGGTGAAGGGCGCGGACCGCACGGTGGCGGCGCTGCTGGGCAAGGTGCCGGTGTTCGGCATCTGCCTGGGGCACCAGATCATGGCGCTGGCGCTGGGCGGCCGGACGTACAAGATGAAGTTCGGCCACCGCGGCGGCAACCAGCCCGTGAAGGACCTCACCACGGGCAAGGTGGAGATCACCGCGCAGAACCACGGCTTCGCGGTGGACGACGCCAGCCTCAAGGGCAAGGCCGTCGTCACGCACATCAACCTGAACGACGGCACGGTGGAGGGCCTGGCCGTACCGGATGCGCGGGCCTTCAGCGTGCAGTACCACCCCGAGGCTTCGCCCGGCCCTCACGACGCGCGCTACCTGTTCAGCCGCTTCGCGACGCTGATGGCGGGTTCGTAGGAAGAGGCTCGCACCGGCCATGGACACCGCGCTGACCCCGTTGTCGTACCAGCCGTACCTGGACCAGCTCATCGCCTTCGGCAGCTCGGAGGCGCGCAAGCCGGACCTCCTGGAGGCGAAGGCGGAGTATTTCCGCCTCACCGGCGAAGTCTTCGAGGACGACAAGTTCTTCGAGCTGCGGATGGCGTCGTTCCTGGACTACTACCTCTACGACCGCGTCTCGCCGCTCACGGGCAGGACGCCGGCCGCGGAGCTGTACGAGGAGCGCCAGAAGTCCGCGCCGCCCGAAGAGGCCAACGCCTTCCGCAGCTTCACGGAGACGGTCCACGGCCTCTTCGAGGTGCGCAAGCTGGCCAAGGGCATGGTGCGCCTGCGCGAGCTCTTCTCCGGCAAGGACTTCGACGTGACGGAGCGCCGTCACATCGCGGGCCTGGAGACGGGCGACGTGCTGGAGGCGCGCCTGGTGCCCTTCGGCGGGCACCTGCTGTTCTCCTCCGCCTTCTGCTACCACCCGGCCATGGCCCTCAAGGCCATCAAGGCCGAGGTGAAGCGCCGCAAGAAGAAGGAGCCGGAGCGCCCCGCCAAGGACCTGGTGTGGGAGTGCGCCCGCCGGGCCCTCAACGTGGAGCGCTACCGCCAGCTCTCCGTGGAGAAGCTCTACGACTTCGAGCAGAAGGTCCTCTAGGGCCTCCTGCCCGGGCCTCCACCGCGCGCGGACTAGACGCGGTGGATGCTCATCAGGTTGGTGTTGCCCGGCACGTTGAGCGGAATGCCGGCCACCAGGATGAAGGGCGCGCCGGGCTCGCAGAGGTTCTGGTCCTGGCAGAGCCTGCGCACCTGCTTGAGCATGGCCTCCATGGAGCCGATGCGCTTCACCAGGTGGCCCGTCACGCCCCAGTACAGCGCCATCCGGTTCACCGTGTCCGGGTTGGGCGTCAGGGCGATGATGCGCGCGCCGGGGCGGAACTCGGAGATGAGGCGCGCGGAGTGGCCGCTCTCCGTGTACGCGATGATGGTCCCGATGTTGAGCTGCCGGGACGCGGCCACCGCCGCCGCCGCGATGCCGGTGCCCAGGTCCGCCGAGCGCTCGAAGGGGGAGTGGGGCAGGGTGATGAGGCTGGTGCGCTCCGTCTCCTCCACGATGCGCGCCATGGTGGCCACCGCCTCCACGGGGTAGCGGCCCGCCGCGGTCTCCCCGGAGAGCATCACCGCGTCCGCGCCGTCGAGGATGGCGTTGGCCACGTCCGACACCTCCGCGCGCGTGGGCCGGGCGTTGAGCACCATGCTCTCCAGCATCTCCGTGGCGACGATGACGATGCCGCCCATGCGGTTGACCTCCCGCACGGCGCGCTTCTGGATGGCGGGCAGCTGCTCCAGGGGCATCTCCACGCCCAGGTCGCCGCGGGCCACCATCACCCCGTCCGACTCCGCGGCGATGGCCTCCAGGTTCTCCACCGCCTGGGGCTTTTCAATCTTGGAGATGAGCGGCGTCTTGAGCTTCGCCACCAGCGCCCGCGCCTGGCGCACGTCCTGGGCGCTGCGCACGAAGGACAGCGCCACGTAGTCCACGCCCACCTCCTGGCCGAAGGCCAGGTCCACCTTGTCCTTCTCCGTCAGCGTGGGCACCGACATGGCCGTGCCGGGCAGGTTGAGCCCCTTGTGGTCCTTGAGGAGCCCGCCCACCTCCACGCGGCAGGACACGTCCTGGCCGCTCACCTTCAGCACGCGCAGGCGCACCCGCCCGTCGTCCAGCAGCACCTCGTGCCCCTTCGCCACGTCCCGCGGCAGCGAGCGCACCGGCGTGGGGATGACGGTGCCCTGGCCCAGCACCGCGCGCGTCGTCACCGTCACGGTGTCGCCGGCCTTGACCATCAGCTGGCCGCCTTCGAATTTCCCCAGGCGCACCTTGGGGCCCTGCACGTCCTGGAGGATGGCCACCGGCACGCCCAGCTTCTTCGACACCGCGCGGATGCGCAGGACGCGCTGCCGGTGCTCGTCGTGCGTACCGTGCGAGAAGTTGAGCCGGGCCACGTTCATGCCCGCCTTCACCAGCCCCTCGATGACTTCCCTGGAGTCCGACGCCGGTCCCAGCGTGCAGATGATCTTCGCCTTGCGCATAGAGCCGCCCATCCTAGCCGCAGGGGGTGGCCGGCTTGACAGGCTTGCGCCCGAAGGACTAACTCTTCGCCTCACGCGCTGGGCGGAAAGTTACCGCGAGCCAGCGCACGCCATTCGTGGCTCTCAGACGCTTGAGACGAAGAAAGCCCGGCTACCCTGGGAGGGGGGGCCGGGCTTTCATCGTTCCAGGGCGTGTCCTTGGCCCGGCTAGAGGTCGATCTCCTGACCCTTGCCCATGGGCTCCATCCGCGGCTGATCCTTGACGGAGTGATCCATGCCGATGTCCTCCGAGGGAGGCTTCGGGTGGCCGGCGCTGGGGCCCATGGGAGGCGGCGGAGGCAGGGGACCCATGTCCTCGCCGCCGTGGCCGCTGCCGCCCACGCCCAGGTCCTGCTGCTTCTGGAGGGCTTCAATCTCCGAACGGGTGATGCCCGCCAGGGCCAGCACCTTGCGCGTCACGCGGATGCGCGCCTGGCTGTGCATGGCCATGGCGATGGAGTCCGAAGGCCGGGCGTCCAGCGCCAGCTCCTTCTTGCCCTGCTGCAGGAAGACGCGGCCGGAGTAGACGTTGTCGCGCAGGTCGTCGATGCGGACCTCCGTCACCTTGCCGCCCAGCTTGGACACCACGTCGTCCAGCAGGTCCTGCGACAGCGGCTGGGGCGGCGGACGCTCCGCGAGGCGGAAGGCGATGGAGACCGCCGCGCCCTCGTCCACGAAGAGCGGGAGCACCGTCTCCCCGTCCTTGGTGGTCAGCACGACGGCGTGCGTCTGCGCCTCCATCAAGGGCACCACGTCCTTCACTTCCAGCTCCACCAGCTCCGAGCAGGCCTTCGGATCGCTGCCCTTCTCGGTGATGCAGGGCTTCTCTTTCTTCCCTTCGGCCGTCTCGGAGGCGGCGATGGCGCCGGGGATCCCGAACGCGGGAAGGAACAACGCTCCCCCCAGCGCCAGCACCACGGCCGTGAACGGAGCGACGAAGAAATTGGCGCGGTTGGACGTTTTCACATCCCTAAGCTACGCACCTCCCCCTTCACCGGGAGGGCGCTGCCCCTGCGCCTTCGCGAGCGGCCCCCGGGCCCTGGCCCACCCGGTTGGAGGGCGGGCGGGCAGGCGGGAAGAGGGGGCGCGAGACGGCTAGCGGTCCTCGCCCTCGGGCTCTTCGTCGTCGTAGTCCTCTTCGTCCTCGGACTCCTCGTCGTCCTCGTCCTCGTCGAGGTCGTCCTCGTCGGACTCCTCCTCGTCTTCGTCCTCGTCGTCGAGTTCGTCCTCGAGCTCCTCGGCCTCGAGCGTCATCGTCACCGCGAACTTCTTGCTCAGGGTGGCGATCTGCGCGCGCATCTCCGTGAGCGCGGCGACGAAGTCCTCGGAGAGGTTCGCGGGCGCCTTCGCGTCGCAGTGGGGGCAGACAATCTTCTCCGTCCCCTCGATGAGGTCCTGGGCTTCCAACTCGAAGCTGGCCTCGCACTTCTGACAGGTGAAGTCGATGCTCATGGTCGGGCGCGGCATACAAAGCCGGTGAACATGCTGTCAACGGCTGAGACGGGGAGACGTGGTACGGGCGGTGCGCTTCCACTACGTTCCGTCGGATGGACCTGCCCAAGACGATGCTGCATGCGCTCCATGACCAGGCCGCCCGGCTGGAACACCGCCCGGCACTCTGGTCCCGGCATGGAAGCGCCTATGTCCCCACCTCGTGGTTCGACTATGCCCAGCGCGTCAAGCGCTTCGCCCTCGGGCTGCATGCGTTGGGGTTCCGGGAAGGCGACCCGCTGGGCATCCTGAGCTTCAACCGCGAGGCGTGGCACGTCGCGGACCTGGGGGCCATGGCCCTGGGCGGCGTGCCGGTGGGGCTCTACACCACCAGCAGCGTGGATCAGCTCGTCTACATCCTGGGCCACTGCGAGGCGCGCTTCCTCCTGGTGGAGAACGCGAAGCACCTGGCCACCGGGCTGGAGGTCCAGAAGCGGCTGCCCGCGCTCAAGCACCTGCTCGTCGTGGACGCGCCCACGCCCCTGCCGGAAGGGGTGCTGCGCTACGCGGACGTGCTGGCCTCCGGCGCGAAGCAGGACGAAGCCCCGTACTGGGACAGCGTCCACGCGCTCCACCCGGACGCGCTGAGCACGCTCATCTACACCTCCGGGACCACCGGCCAGCCCAAGGGCGTGGCCCTCAGCCACCGCAACCTGGCCTGGACGTCGAAGCAGCTGGGCGACACCATGGGCTTCCGGAACATGGAGGACGAGCGGCTGGTGTCGTACCTGCCGCTGTCCCACGTCGCGGAGCAGATCGTCTCCCTGCACAGCCCGCTGCTCATGGGCACGCAGGTGTACTTCGCGGACTCGCTGGACGCCCTGGGCAAGAACCTCACGGAGGTGCGCCCCACCGTCTTCTTCGCGGTGCCGCGCGTCTGGGAGAAGTTCAAGTCGAAGGCGGAGGAGGGCCTGGCCGCGCAGCCGCCCCTGAAGCGCCGGCTGGTGGAGTGGGCCCGCGCCACGGCGCTGGAGCGCAACACGCGCGTGCTGAGCCAGGAGCGCGTGCCGTCGTTCATGGAGGCCAAGTTCGCGCTGGCCCAGCGGGTGGTGTTCCAGCCGTTGAAGACGCGCATCGGCCTGGACAAGGCGAAGCTGTTCTCCACGTCCGCGGCCCCCATTGGCCGGGACGTGCTGGACTTCTTCGCCTCCATCGACGTCGTCCTCCTGGAGGTCTGGGGCATGACGGAGGTGTCCGGCCCCGCCACGGTGAGCACCGCCGAGTGCGCGCGCCTGGGCACGGTGGGCCGCCCCATGCTGGGCGTGGAGGTGCGCATCGCGGAGGACGGGGAGATCCTCGTGAAGGGCGGCAACGTGTGCCTGGGCTACCACCGCAACCCGGAGGCCACGCAGGAGCTGCTGGCGGACGGGTGGCTGCACACGGGTGACGTGGGGCAGCTGGACGCGGAGGGCTTCCTGCGCATCACCGGGCGCAAGAAGGAGATCATCGTCACCTCCGGCGGAAAGAAGACGTCCCCCGCCAACATCGAAGAGCTGCTCAAGGCCGTCTCCCCCGTGGGGCACGCGCTGGTGGTGGGCGACCGGCGCAACTACCTGGTGGCGCTGGTGACGCTGGATCCGGACCGGGTGCGGAAGCTGGCGCGGGAGAAGGGCTGGCCAGAGGACGTGGCCGCGCTGGTGAACGACCCGCGGCTCCAGCAGCACCTGCACGAGGCCTTCGAGCGGGACGTGAACCCGAAGCTGTCGCGCTTCGAGACCATCAAGCGCTTCCGCGTGCTGCCGGGGGAGTTCTCCATCGACGGCGGCGAGCTCACGCCCAGCATGAAGATGCGCCGCAAGGTGGTGGAGCAGAAGTACGCGGACGCCATCGACGCGCTCTACAGCGAGCCGGCCGGCGCCGCCGCGGCCCACGGGTAGGAAAAAGCGAAAGGGGCGGAGGACTCAGCAACGAGTCCTGCGCCCCTTCGTGCTTCAGTGGCTGTTCAGCCGGCGGCTACTTGGCGCTGGTGCGCTTGTCGCGGGCCACGTAGTCGCGGCGCGCGGAGCCGGTGAAGACCTGACGGGGACGGGCGATCTTCTGCTCGTTGTCCGTCACCATCTCCTCCCACTGCGCGCACCAGCCCACCGTGCGGGGGATGGCGAACAGGACGGGGAACATCTCCGCCTGGAAGCCCATCGCCTCGTAGATGAGGCCCGAGTAGAAGTCGACGTTCGGGTACAGCTTGCGCTTCACGAAGTACTCGTCCTCGAGCGCGATGCGCTCCAGTTCGAGCGCGATCTCCAGCAGCGGGTTCTTGCCCGTCACCTCGAAGACCTCGTCCGCCACGCGCTTGATGACCTTCGCGCGCGGGTCGTAGGACTTGTAGACGCGGTGGCCGAAGCCCATGAGCTTCTTCTCGCCCTCGCCGCCCTTCACCTGCTTGATGAACTCCGGGATGGCGGACTTGGTGCCGATCTCGCGGAGCATGCGGAGCACCGCCTCGTTTGCGCCGCCGTGCAGCGGGCCGTAGAGCGCGCCCACGCCCGCGGCGACCGCGGAGTAGGGGTCCACCTGCGACGAGCCCACCGTGCGCACGGACGTGGTGGAGCAGTTCTGCTCGTGGTCCGCGTGCAGGATGAAGAGGACGTCGAGCGCCTTCTCCAGCGTGGGGTGCACCTTGTACGTCGTGGTGCCGATGCGCTTGATCATCGCCAGGAAGTTGGCGACGTAGGACAGGTCGTTGTCCGGGTAGACGTACGGCAGGCCCATGGAGTGCCGGTACGAGAACGCGGCGATGGTGGGCATCTTCGCGATGAGGCGCGTGATCTGGATCTCACGGCTGCGCGCGTCGCGGATGTTCTTCGCGTCCGGGTAGAAGCCGGACAGCGCCGCCACCGTGGAGCCCAGCATGGACATGGGGTGCGCGTCGTAGCGGAACCCGTCCATGAAGGACTTGATGTTCTCATGCACCAGCGTGTGGTGCGTCACGTTGTGCGTGAAGTTGTCCAGCTCCGCCTGCGTGGGCAGCTGGCCCTTGAGCAGCAGGTAGGCCACCTCCAGGAAGGTGGACTTCTCCGCGAGCTGCTCGATGGGGTAGCCGCGGTACTCGAGGATGCCCTTGTCACCGTCAATGAACGTGATGGCGCTCTTACAGTTCGCCGTGTTCAGGAACGCGGGGTCGTAACCCATGAGACCGAAGTCGTCGCTGCCGGTCTTGATCTGGCGCAGGTCGGGGGTGCGGATACAGCCGTTCTCGATCGGGATCTCGTACGTCTTCCCGGTCCGATTGTCGGTGACGGTCAGCGTGTCCTTGGGCATGGGCGGAGATTTCACAGGGCGGCAGACGCTTTCAACAAAAAAGAACGATAAGTCCGAGAGGCGAAGTTTCCGGTCCGCCTCCGTGCTCAGGAATACCGGACTCCCGCGCGCGCCAGCTGCCGCCAGAAGCCCGGGAAGCTCTTCTCCACGCACTCCGGCCCCGTCAGATCCAGAGGCACCCCGGACAGCACACACAGGGTGGCCGCTGACATCGCCAGGCGGTGGTCACCCCGGCTGTCCATGGCGAAGCGCGCGGGCTTCACCTTCGGCGGGAGGATGCGGAGCGTCTCGGTGTCGGCTCCGGCCGACAGTTCCGTGGTGCCGCCGTAGGCCGCCACCAGCGTGCGGATTCCCTCCAGGCGGTCGCTCTCCTTGACCCGCAGGATGCCCACGTCCGTGAGCGTCGTGGGCCGGGGCAGCACGCACGCGAGCGCCGCCAGCGTGGGCAGCAGGTCCGGGCACTCCTTGCCCGTGGCCCGCAGCTCGCCCGTGGCCTCGCCCCCGAAGCGCCAGGTGTTGGGCGCGCCCGCGGGGATCATCTTCAGGCCCACGTCAGCGGCCAGCCGGAGGATCGCCTGGTCCGGGTGGGCGCTCTCGGGCTCCGCGCGCTCCACGGTGCCGCCCGTGCGCCAGGCGATGAGCACCAGGTACCCCAGCGAGGACCAATCGCCCGGCAGTGATGGCACGGATTCAGGCGCCTGATAGCCCGTGACCGAATAGTGACCTTCGGACTGCTCCACGGTGAAGCCGAAGCGGCGCAGCCACGCCACCGTGAGGTCCATGTAGCCGGCGCTGGTGAGCGTGCCTTCGATCTCCACGCTCCACGCGCGCTTCTCCCGCAGGAACCGCTCCGCGCAGCCCAGCAGCAGGCTGGAGGCGTACTGGCTGCTCTGCGCGCCCGGCACCCGGAACACCGGCGGTACCTTCGCCGTGTCCTGGGGCGCGTGCAGCTCCACCGGCCACGGGGTGCCTTCGGTGAGCGTCAGGCCCGCGGGGCCCAGGGCCTGCTTCAGCGACGTGAAGAGCGGGCCGTGCGGGCGCTCGCCCAGGCGGGGCGTGCCGGTGAAGCGCACGCGCGCACCGGGCGTCACCGCGGCCTGGGTCACCAGGATGCGAAAGGGGGCGCCGCCATCCGCGCAGTCCACGTCGCGCACGGGACCGGGGGGAAGGCGCAGGGCCTCCACGCCCCGGCGCAGCACGCGCACGTCGGCGGGAAGGTCCTCGTCCGATTCCGCCTGCACCGACGGCAGCGGCCAGGCGCCCGTGAGGTGTCCCAACACCAGGGCTCGCTGGGCGTCCGACTTCGACACGGGCGGGGTGAGCGGTGAGGCGCTCAAGGCGCTCGGGTCGACGGTCAGGCGGTTCGGCGAGGCGTGGCTCAAGGGCGGGCTCCTCGGGTCCAGGCGGGCCACAGGGCCCGCCACGTCTTCGGCAACACATCCACGACTTCGGCGGTGCCCACGGCGGTGAGCAGCACCATGCGCAGCTCGCCGTTCGCGCCGGCCTTCTTGTCGGCGTCCAGGAGCGCGACCACGTCCTTCAGCGACGCGCGGTGGGCCAGCTCCGCGGCGCGGTCGCGGCCCAGCACACCCGGGCCTCTGGCCAGCGCGCGTTCCACTTCGTGCGCCACCGGCTCCGGGGTGATGCCCAGGTGCCGGCCCACGTCCAGGGCCCAGAGGATGCCCAGGCCCACCGCGTCGCCGTGCGACAGCTTGAAGCGCGACAGGCTCTCCAGCACGTGGCCGAAGGTGTGGCCGAAGTTGAGCACGCGGCGCAGGCCCTGGTGCTCGTAGGGGTCCTTCGCGCAGACGCCTTCCTTCAGGCCGCGCGCGTCCTTCACCAGCTTCTCCAGCGACGGCGGCGTGCGCACGTAGCGCTTGAAGAGGGACGCATCCAGCGACGCGACCATCTTCCACGCCTCGATGGAGCCCTCGCGCACCTGCGCGTCGGACAGCGTGGCGTACAGCTCCGGGCACAGCCAGGTCTCATCCGCGTAGTGGAAGACGCCCGCGGGGTTCTTCACCACGCGGCCGCGCACGACGAGGTCCACCGCGCCCTTGCCGCCCAGGCTGCTGTCCACCGCCGCGAGCAGCGTGGTGGGCACCTGCACCAGCCGCACGCCGCGCTTGAGCAGGTGCGCGCCCACGGTGGCGACGTCGCCCACGGTGCCACCGCCCACGGCGACGAGCGTGCCGGAGCGCGGCAGCGTGATGCCGCCCGCGAGCACCTTCTGCAGTGACGCGAGGCTCTTGGCGCGCTCACCGCCGACCAGCTGGATGATGGCGCGCGGCTTGCGGGCCTCCAGCGCGGGGATGAGCGTGGGGTGGAAGCGCGCGACGGTGCGGTCCACCACGGCGACGCTGCCTTCGGGCAGCTTCGCGACGAGCTTCGTGAAGGAACCCCAGCGGTCGGCAGGGGGGCGGTAGGAACCGGGAGGAAGCGGGCTCATGCGGAGTGGGGGCGGGCGTTGAGTTGCTGGACGAGGTCGGCGATGACGAGCGACACCATGGCCTCCAGCACCGGGACGGCGCGGGGCATGATGCACGGGTCGTGACGGCCGCCCTTGGCGTGATCCGCGAGCGTCGCGGGGGGCTTGAAGAAGGCGCGCACCTGCATGGGCTCACCGTTGGCGAGTCCACCCTGGATGCCACCGTACGCGTCCTTCACGGCGTGGAACTGCGTGCCGGGCTGGCCGATGCGCTGGAGCAGATCCGGCGGGCCCCACACGACACCGGTGACGGCGCCGATGCTGCCCAGCGCCTGCGCGATGAGCGCCTTCAGCTTGCCGAAGATGGGCTCGCCCAGACCGACGGGCAGGCCCTCCACGCGCACGTCGATGGCGCCGCCCAGGCTGTCCCCGGCCTCCTTCGCGGCGAGGATCCGGCGGGACATCTCCTCGTTCACGGCGGCGTCCGGGCAGCGGGTGGCGTGCCCGTCCACCATCGCGCGGGTGAGGCCCGGCGCGGGAACGGAGGCGACCAGCTCACCCACCTGGGAGACGTAGGCGACGGTGCTCAGCGAGGGCAGGTCGCGCGCGAGGTAGGCCTCCGCGATGGTGCCACCGATGACGCGGCAGAGCGTCTCACGGCCGCTGGTCCGGCCGCCGCCGCGGTGGTCGCGGTGCTTGTAGCGTTCCCGCCACACGGCGTCCGCGTGACCGGGCCGGTCCACGCTGGCCAGCTGGTTGTAGTCCTGCGAGCGCTGGTTCGTGTTGCGCACGATGGCCGCGATGGGCGTGCCCAGCGTCTTGTCCTGGAAGACGCCGGACAGGATTTCGACGGTGTCCGGCTCGTTGCGTGCCGTGACGAGCGCGGACTGGCCGGGACGCCGGCGGTCCAGCGCCGCCTGGAGCATGTCGCGCGTGAGCGGAACGCCCGCGGGGCAGCCGTCGATGACGGAGCCCAGCGCCGGACCATGGCTTTCGCCAAAGGTGGTCAGCCGGAAGAGGGTGCCAAAGGTATTCATGTCGCCGTTTCCCAGAGTTGTCGCTGCCGCCGGGCCTGGGCGACGAACCACGCCGCACCTAGCAGGAGAGGGGTGCCCCCGCGGCGAACGATCTCCGCGGCGACGCGCCGGCCGGGCGCACCGTATGCGATCACCGCCACGCGTGCCCCGTGGAATCTCAGGTTTTCGGGCGGGGCCACCCGGTCTGGCCAGGTCCAGACCCAATCCCCCGTCAGCGGCGTTTGAATCTCCGCCCGCCGCACGACCCGCAGGGCGAGTCCCTGTTCAGCGGCCACCAGCCGCAGGGCCTGCGTGGAGCCGCCATCGCCCAGCACCGCCACGTCCTTCGCGCCCAGGCGCTCCAGCACCGCGCGGGCGCCCTCGGTGTCGGTGTTGAAGGACTCCCACCGCGTACCCCGGCGCACCAGCGTGTTGATGGCCTCCAGTGCCGAACCGCTGTGCTTCGCGAGCCGCATCTTGAACGGGCTCGTCACCGCGAAGCCCGCGTAGTGCGGCAGCAGCGCGTCCACCACCGCCTCCACCGGCGCGTCCTCCGCCAGGTCGATGCGGTCGAACGGCTGGCGGTGGATGCGCGGCGAGCGCGAGTGGGGAATGGACGTGCCCAGGATGCCCAGGCGCAGCGCGTGCGGGTCCTTCACCTTGCGGTGCTCGCGCACCACGTCGTCCAGCAGGCGCTGTCCGGGGGCCGCCGTCCACGGGCCGCCCATGGCCACGTACTCCAGGCCGTTCCTGCGTGAGAGCACCGCGCGCGCCGGGATGGCGACGGGCCCCATGCCCAGCACGGTGACGCGCTCTGAGCCGAAGCGCTGCGACAGTTGGGCTTGCGTCTCCAGCAGCACGTCCAGGTGCGCGGGCCCGTCCATGGGCTCCACGTGCTTCACCAGCGCATCCGGGGGGATGGGACGGGACCAGCGCCTGAGCGCCTCCGCCGTCGTCAGCGGCCCTTCCGCGTGGTGCGACGCGAGCAGCTTGCCCGGCGGCGCGTCCATGTCCTGCGCGCGCTCCACGTCCCGGTCCACGCGCCACGCCGCCTGGATCCAGGGGGCGGGCAGCGGCTTGCCCCGCTCGGAGACGAGCAGCGGCATCACGCGGGCGAGCGCGTCCGGGTCGATGTCGCCGGGGGCGTGCAGGTCGGTGCGCACCTCGATGACGTCCGCGCCCCGCTTGAGGCCGTCGCGCGCGAAGGCCTCGGCGTCCGCGCCGGTGAGGGTGGGGGGCAGGGTGATGATGCGCCGGGTGGCCATCACGCGGGCTCCTGGGCAAGACAGCCCCGGAGGAAGTCCGCCAGGGAGATGGTGGGGACGCGGGCGTGCAGCGCCTCGCGTTCGTGGAACAGCGAGTGGAGCTCCTCCTCCAGCGGCACGTCCGTGCGCAGCCGAGGGCGCGTGGTGTCCGCCGTCAGCCGCTCGCGGTACGTGTCGAAGGTGACGGGGACGACGAGCGTGAAGTGCCCCGCGAGCGCTTCCGGATGATGCGACAGGAAGCCGCCACCCACCGCCACCACGCTGCCCGCGGGCAGGAGGCCCAGCGTCTCGCGCTCAGCGGCGCGGAAGGTGGTGGGGGACTCCGCGACCCAGGAGCGGAGCGGGCGCCCGTGCCGGCGCTCCAGCTCCGCGTCCAGATCCAACCCGGCCCGCCCGAGCAGCTTCGAGACGAGCGGCAACAGGCGGGTCTTCCCGGCGGCGCGGTGCCCGGCGATGACGACGGTCTGCGTGCCCACCGGGCGGGGGCAGGGCCCCGGGGACGAAAGGGCCCCCTGGAGCGCCTGCTGGAGTCTGGGGTCTACCGACGCGACGACTTGGGAAACAAGGAGGCGTCGTGCCTCAACGGACGGTGCCGACATAGACGTAGGCGGTTCCAAACAGCAGGGGGTGGGCGGCGCGCTCGGAGTAGGCGCCGGCCTGGTCCATCAGGGAGAGGAAGCGCTCGCCGGCGGGGAAGGCCGCGGCGGTGCGGGGCAGGTACTGGTACGCCGCGCGGTTGCCCGTGAGCAGGCCGCCAATCGCCGGCATCACCGTCTTGCTGTAGAAGCGGAACAGCGCGCCGTAGGGGCCCGTGGGCTGGCCGAACTCCAGCACCACCACGCGGCCCCCGGGGCGCACCACGCGCGCCATCTCCTGGAGGCACTTCACCGGATCATCCACGTTGCGGATGCCGAAGGAGATGGACGCCACGTCGAAGCTGTTGTCCGGCAAGGTGAGCGCCATGGCGTCCTGCACCTGGAACTCCACCTCCAGCCCCGCCTTGGCCGCCTTGGCCGGCGCGCTCTCCAGCATCTCCGGGCAGAAGTCCGTGCCCACCACGCGGCCCGTGGACCCCACCTTGCGCTTGAACGACAGCGCCAGGTCACCCGTGCCGGTGGCGCAGTCGAGCACCTGGCTGCCTTCCTTCGCGCCGCTGAGCTTCACCGCCGTGCGCCGCCACAGCCGGTGGATGCCGAAGGAGAGGACTTCGTTCGTCACGTCGTAGCGCGTGGCGATGGAGGAGAACATCTGACGGACTTCGGTACTCATCGCGCCCCCGCGATCTGTGCCGGCACCGCCGGCGTCCAAAGGTGACGGTCCACCGCGGCGAGCACGCCCGGCAGCCGCTGCATCAACGTAGCGAAATCCCCGGGCGACATCGCCTGCTGCCCGTCGCACAGTGCTTGCTCCGGCCGGGGATGGACTTCAATCAACAATCCATCCGCCCCGCAGGCCGCCGCCGCCAGCGACATGGGCGTGATGAGCGACGGGATGCCCGTGGCATGCGACGGATCCACGATGACCGGCAGGTGCGTGCGCTCCTTCGCCCACGCCACCGCGGCCAGGTCCAGCGTGTTGCGCATCGACGTCTCGAAGGTGCGGATGCCGCGCTCGCACAGCAGCACCTGCTCGTTGCCGCCCGCCAGGATGTATTCAGCGGCGTTGAGCCACTCCTGCACCGTGGCGGACAGCCCGCGCTTGAGCAGCACCGGCTTGCGCAGCCGGCCCAGCGCGCGCAAGAGCCCGAAGTTCTGCATGTTCCGCGCGCCCACCTGGAGGATGTCCGAGTGCTCCGCCATGAGGGGCAGTTGCTCCGTCTCCATCACCTCGCTGATGATGGGCAGGCCGTGCCTCCGGCCGGCGTCCACCAACAGCTTCAGCCCCGGCTCCCCCATGCCCTGGAAAGCGTATGGACTGGTGCGCGGCTTGAACACGCCTCCGCGCAGGAGGTGCGCACCCGCCTGCGCCACCGCGCGTGCCGCCAGTTCCAACTGCTCCGCGCCCTCCACCGCGCACGGCCCCGCCATCACCACGAAGCCGGGGCCACCCACCTCCACGGCCCCTACGCGGACGCGGGTGCCCTCTGGACGCGCTGCGCGAAGGACGCGGTGTGCACCCGGGTCACGCCGCCCGGCTGGGTCCTCTGGCTGCTGGCCTCCCACAATGGCTCCTTCGCTGGAGTTACGGGAATTCAGATTCCATGGAGTTCAAGCGGTTTTGAACTCCTTGGTGCATGTATAGCCGAGATCGCTTAGAAGACAATCGAAGGTGATGTCACTCGCATCCCCCGAGGTGCAGGAGAATGGCTGATGACGCCGCTCAGTCCCGCTGAGGGCCCGCGATGGGTCGCCGGGATGATGCCCCTGGCGGGAGTGGATCCGCTGGCTGGAGCAGGCAGCCTCGGCGTTCCTTCCGTGTATTGGGAGCGGCCGGTGGCACGCGAGGCGGTGGCGGGATGGGGCGAAGCGGGTGTCCTGGAAGCGCATGCACCGGGCGAGTTGCCGGCGGTGCTCGGTGCGCTCGGGCAGGACAGCGTGCGGTGGTTGGACGCGGCGTCTCCTCTGTTGCCGGGCCCCTGGTTCGGCGGCATGCGTTTCAGCCCGACGGAACCGGTGGATGGCGCGTGGCGCTCGCACGGACTGGCGCGCTGGACGCTGCCGGAGGTGCTGGTGTGGCGCGATGGCAGCGCGCTGGCGGTCGCGGTCTTCGCGCTGGAAGTGCCTGGCGCGGAGGACGTGGTGCGCTCGCGGCTGGAGCGCGTGCGGGCGTCCTTTCCTCAGGCCTACCGGCACCCGGTGGGCGAGCCGGTGGCGCTGCGCACGGCCTCGTCGCGGCCGGACTTCGAGGCGCTGGTGGATCGCGCGGTGGAGGCCATTGGCGCGGGCCAGTTGCACAAGGTGGTGCTGGCGCGGGCGCTGGATGCGGAAGGGCCGGCCCCCTTCGACGTGGTGGATGTGCTGGCGCGCCTGCGCGAGCAGAACCCGCGCTGCGCGACGTTCCTCTTCCGCGCGCCGGACGGCACGGGCTTCCTGGGCGCGACGCCGGAGACGCTGTGCCGGGTGGACGGGCGGCGGCTGGAGACGGAGGCGCTCGCGGGATCCGCGGCACCGGGTGGCGCGGAGGCGCTGGACGCCAGCGACAAGGACCGGCGCGAGCATGACGCGGTGGTGCGCTACATCCTCCAGGCGCTGACGCCGGTGGCGGCGAGCGTGTCCGCGGACGCGCAGCCGTCGGTGCTCGCGCTGAAGAACGTGGTGCACCTGCGCACGGGCATCCGCGCGGAGCTGGCGGAAGGAGTGGACACCGCGCGGGTCGTCACCGCGCTGCACCCCACGCCGGCGGTGGGCGGCACGCCGCGCGAGCGCGCGCTGTCGTTCCTGGTGGAGCACGAGTCGTTGGACCGGGGTTGGTACGCGGGGCCGGTGGGCTGGGTGGGCCCCGGACGCGCACACCTGGTGGTGGCGTTGCGCTCGGCGCTGGTGCGCGGTGCGAAGGCCCGGCTCTTCGTGGGCGCGGGCATCGTCGCGGGCTCCAGCGCGGAGTCCGAGTGGCGGGAGACGGAGATGAAGAGTCTGGCCATGCTGCGCGCGCTGGGGGGCCGGTGATGTCCCTGGACACCAACCTCAACGTGCTGTGGTCGCGTGCGCTGCTGGAGGAGCTGGTGCGGGGCGGCGTCCGGCACGCGGTGGTGTGTCCGGGCTCCCGTTCGTCGGCGCTGGCGCTCGCGTGCGCGCACACGCCGGGCCTGCGCGTCTGGTCCGTCATCGACGAGCGGAGCGCGGGCTTCTTCGCGCTGGGCATGGCCAAGCAGTCGCGCCAGCCGGTGGTTCTGGTCGCGACGAGCGGTTCGGCGGGCGCGCACTTCTTCCCGGCCGTCATCGAGGCGGCCATGGCCCAGGTGCCGCTGGTCATCCTCACGGCGGACCGCCCGCTGGAACTGCAGGGCTGGGGCGCGCCGCAGACGGTGCCCCAGGGCCGTTTCTACGGAGACTTCGCGCGGCTGTTCGCGGACGTGGGCATGCCCGAGGCGAACAGTCCGGCCATCGCGCACCTGCGGGCCACGGCCGCCCGCGCGGTGAGCACCGCGTGCCGCGCGCCCCGGGGCGCCGTGCAACTCAACGTGCCGTTCCGCGAACCGCTGGCGCCCATTCCGCAGGACTTCGGCGCGGAGAAGCTGACGGCGCTCGCGAGGGAAGGGCGGGCGGACGCTCCCATCACCCGCATCCTGCCGGCGTCGCGGGCCCCGGACGCCGAGGCGCTGGACGCCGTACGCGCCCGCATCGCCGCCACCGAGCGCGGCGTCATCGTGTGTGGTCCCCGCGACGAGGACGACGGCTTCGCGGAGGCCATCGCCGCGCTGAGCCTGGCGACAGGCTACCCGGTGCTCGCGGAGGCCACATCCCAGGCGCGCTATGGCGGCGGCCCGCTGACGGTGTCGCTCTACGACGCGCTCCTCCGCCATGAACCGTTCACGCGGAGCCACACGCCGGAGCTGGTGCTGCGTTTCGGCGGAGGCCTGACGCCCAAGTCGCCGCAGCAGTGGCTGGACACCTCCGGCGCGGACATCACCGTCTTCAGCGACGAAAGCGCGCTGTACGACCCGGCGCACCGGGCCGCGCGGGTGGTGGAAGGCAACGCGGTGCTCGCGTGCCGGGCGCTGACGGAAGGGCTGTCGAGAGGCCCCGGCCGCTGGGCGCAGGACTTCGTGAACGCGGAGCGGATGGCCCGCAGCGCGCTGGAGGCGGCGCTCGGTGAGCAGTCCGAGGCATTGACCGAGCCCCGGCTGGCGCGCGAGGTGGTGGCGGCGCTGCCGGCGAACGCGCTGTTCTTCGTGTCCAGCAGCATGCCCATCCGCGCGGTGGATGCCTTCGCGCACGGTGGCTGTGTGCCGCTGCGCGTGCTGGCGAACCGGGGGGCCAACGGCATCGACGGCATCGTGTCCAGCGCGGCGGGCATGGCCGCGGCGGCCGGCAGGCCCGCGGTGCTGCTGTCCGGCGACCTGGCGCTCCTGCACGACGTGGGCGGGCTCGTCACGGCGGCGCGGGCGCGCGTGCCCCTGACGGTCGTGGTGGTGAACAACGACGGCGGCGGCATCTTCTCCTTCCTGCCATTGGCGCAGGTGGCGAAGCCGGACGAGTTCGAGACCCTCTTCGGCACGCCGCATGGCGTGGACCTGTCGCACGCGGCGGCGCTCGCGGGTGCTCGCTTCGAGCGGCCCACGACGCCCGCGGCCCTGCGTGCGGCGGTGCGCACCGGGCTGGAGGGTGGCCTCCACCTGGTGGAGGTCCAGGTGGACCGGACCACCAACGTGGCTGCGCACCGGCACCTCTATGCGCGGATGGCCGCCGCACTGGGAGAAGGACCATGGGCGTGACGCTCGCTTATGACACCTGGGGCGAAGGCCCCCATACGCTCCTGGCGCTGCACGGCTTCACCGGCAGCGGCGCCTCGTTCGGACACCTGCATCCGCTGCTCGGCCGCTCCGTGCGCGTGGTGGCGGTGGACCTTCCCGGCCACGGCCGCACGCCGCTGCCGGAGAAGACGGGGCGCGACGGCTTCCTGGAGACGGTGGACGCCGTCGTCCAACTGGCGCGCGAGCTGGGCGGCCAGGTGGATCTGCTCGGCTATTCGCAGGGTGCGCGGCTGGCGCTGGGCGCCGCGGTGCGCGCGCCGGAGTGCTTCGGCCGGCTGATCATGGAGAGCGGCTCGCCCGGCCTGCACCGCCGTCAGGAGCGCTCCGAACGGCGCGAGGCGGACGCCAAGCTCGTGGACTTCATCCGCACGAAGGGCGTGGATGCCTTCGTGGACCGGTGGGAAGCGCTGCCCCTCTTCGACGGGCTGCGCCGCCTGCCGGATCCGGAGCAGTCCGCGCTGCGCGAGCGCCGCAAGGCGTGCACGAGGGAAGGGCTCGCCGGGGCGTTGGAGACCCTGGGCCTGGGCGTGCAGCCGGACTACTGGCCGGCGCTGCACCGTCAGCGGCTGCCCACGCTGCTGCTCACCGGGGATCAGGACGTGAAGTTCACGACCCTGGCGCGGCGCATGGCGGCGGAGCTGCCGGTGGTGTGGCGCCACGCGTTCGCCGGGGTCACGCATGCCCCGCACCTGGAGGCGCCGGAGGCGTACGTGCGCGAAGTGCTCTCGTTCCTCCAGACGCCCTGGTACGAAGCGCCGCAGTTCGAATCCGCCATCCTGGCGCGAGAGGCGACCCACTCGTGACGACCCTGGTGAGCAATCCCTCCGGTGCGGTGCCTCCCCGGCCCACGCTGAAGACGTGGCTGATGGCCGTGCGTCCGAAGACGCTGACCGCCGGCGCGGTGCCGGTGCTGGTGGCCACGGCGCTCGCGTACAGCAACGGCGTGGGGCGCCTGTTGCCCGCGCTCGCGGCGCTGCTGGGCGCGGTGCTGATCCAGATCGGCACCAACTTCATCAACGACTTCTATGACTACAAGAAGGGCGCGGACACCGAGGAGCGCCTGGGGCCCAAGCGCGTGACGCAGAGCGGGCTCATCGCGCCGGGCACGGTGCTGCTGGGCGGCCTCGTGTGCTTCGCGCTGGCGACGCTGGTGGGGCTGTACCTGGTGGCGGTGGGCGGCTGGCCCATCGTGTTCATCGGGGTGGCCTCGCTGGTGTGCGGCTACGCGTACACGGGCGGCCCGTATCCGCTGGGCTACCACGGCCTGGGCGACCTGTTCGTGCTCATCTTCTTCGGCATCGTCGCGGTGACGGGCACGTACTACGTGCAGGCCGGCTTCGTGGCCCCGGCGGCCTGGTGGGTGTCGCTGCCGGTGGGCGCCATCGGCACGTGCCTCATCGTGGTGAACAACCAGCGCGACGCGAGCACGGACGTGAAGGCCGGCAAGCGCACGGTGGTGGTGCGCTTCGGCCAGGGCTTCGGCCGCGCGGAGTACGTGCTGCTGCTGGTGGCCTCCTACGTCACGCCGTTCATCCTGTTCGCCAGGGGCTACGCGAGCGCCTGGGTCTTCCTGCCGCTCCTGAGCCTGCCGTTGGTGGTGCCGCCGCTGAAGCTGATGCTGAAGGCGGAGGGCGCCGCGCTCAACCCCGCGCTGGGCGGGACGGCACGCCTGCAGATGGTGTTCGGGCTGCTGTTCGCGGTGGGGCTGTACCTGCGCTGAAGGGTTGTCATGCGCATCACCGAAGCAACGCTCACCCCGCTGCACCTCGCGCTCTCCACCCCCCTGAAGACGGCGAGGGGCTCGTACGCCACGCGCGACGGGTTCCTCGTGCGATTGCGCGACGAGGACGGCCACGTGGGGCAGGGCGAGGCGATGCCGCTGCCCGAGTTCGGCACGGAGTCACTGGCCACCACGCACACGGTGCTGCGCGGGTGGCTGGGGTCCCTCAAGGGCCAGTCGCTGGAGGACAGCATCGAGGGCATCGAAGCCACGCTCGTGCCGTCGGCCAGTGAGGAAGTGCGCCAGCACGGTGCGCGGCTCCGCGGCATCGACATCGAGGAGCCCGTCCCCGCCGCGCAGCACGGCCTGGAACTGGCGCTGCTGGACCTGCTGGCCCAGCGCAAGGGTGTGCCCTTGTGCTGGCTGCTCGCGGAGGAGGCGAGGCAGGAGGTCCTGGTGAACGCGCTGCTGAGCGCCGTGGAGCCCGAGGCCCTGGCCCACGAAGCGCGAGCGGCGGTGGAGGAGGGCTACCAGACGCTGAAGGTGAAGGTCGCGGGCCGCTCGCTGGACGAGGACGAAGCCCGGGTGCGCGCCGTGCGCGACGCGGTGGGCCCCCGCGTGCGTCTGCGCCTGGACGCGAACGGCGGCTGGACTGAGCCCGAAGCCAACCGCGCCCTGGATCGGCTGGGCTGGTACGACCTGGAGCTGGTGGAGCAGCCCACCCATCCCGAGGACCTGCAGGCGCTGTGGCGCGTGCAGCGCCGTGCCCCGTGCCTCATCGCCGCGGATGAGACGCTCGCCACGCCCGCCTCGGTGCGCACGCTCCTCACAATGGACCTGGGCGGCGGGCCGGCGGTGGGCGCGGTGGTGATCAAGCCGATGGTGCTCGGAGGGTTGCTGCCCTCCATGGTGGTGGCGCTGCGTGCGGCCCACCTGGGCATGCACGCGTTCGTCACCAGCTCCATCGACGGCGTGGTGGCCCGTGCGGGCGCCGCGCACCTGGCGTCCGCGCTGCCGTCAGGAGAGTTGGCCTCCGGGCTCGCCGTGGGGCGGCTCTTCGCGGACGAGCCGAGGGATCATCCCTATCAACCCCAGCGGGGACTCATCCGGCTGCGCGACCTGCCCGGGCTGGGGCTGAACCCGGACCTCATCCGGGACCGCTGAGCCATGCGCTCCGGCCGTCCCAGCCTCGGAGACGCCAGGCCATGACCTACGACTGCCCCATCCGCGAAGGCGCGCGCCGGCATCCCGAAGCGGAGGCGCTGCGCTTCACGGGACAGACCTGGACCTTCCGGGCGCTGGACGAAGAGGTGGCGCGCTGGACAGCAGCGCTGGCCGCGCACGGAGTGGATCAGGGGGACCGCGTGGCGCTGCTGTCCACGAGCCACCCGTCGGTGACCTTCCTCTTCTGGGCCCTGGGCCGCCTGGGCGCGGTGTTCGCGCCGCTCAACGCCCGGCTCACCCCGGCGGAGCTGCGGCCCCTGCTGGAGGCCGTCGAGCCTCGCCTCAACCTGGCACTCAACGCCCTGCGCGACCGGCTTCCCGGAGCGGAGTCCCTGGAGTCCTTCCTGGAGGGCGTCGCGGCGCACTCCGTACCCGTACGAGCCTGGGACGCGGACACGCCCCGGGTCATCCTCTTCACCAGCGGGACGACGGGGAGGCCCAAGGGCGCCGTGCTCACGGAAGGCGCCTTTCGCGCCTCGTGCCGGGCCTCGGCCGCGAACCTGGGCGCGCACCCCGCGCCGCGCTGGCTGGGCACGCTGCCGCTGTTCCACGTCGGCGGTCTGGCCATGCTGACGCGCACCGCGTACGAGGGCGGCTGCCTCCTCCTGCACGAGCGCTTCGACGCGGACGCGGTCAACCGCGCCATCGACACGGAGGGCACTTCACACGCCAGCTTCGTCGCCACCACGCTGGAGCGGGTGCTGGACGCGAGGCAGGACCGCAAGCTGCCCGCCACCTTCCAGTGCGCGCTGATTGGCGGCGGTCCCGTCCCCACGGCGCTGCTCACACGGGCCCGTGCCGCGGGACTCCTGGCCCTCCAGACCTACGGCCTCACCGAGGCCTGCTCCCAGGTCACCACCGAGCGTCCCACGGAAGCGGATGGCCGCACCGCGGGTCCACCCCTGCCGGGATTGGAGGTCCGCATCGTCGGGACGGACGGCACGACGCTCGGTGAGGGACAGGAAGGCGACGTGGAGGTCCGGGGCCCCACGCTCATGGCCCGCTATTGGCGCCAGCGCGATGCCACGCGAGACGCCTTCCACGACGGCTGGTTGCGAACCCGGGACGTAGGCGTCCTGGACGCGAAGGGGCGCCTCACCCTCCTGTCGCGCCGCACGGACCTCATCGTGCGGGGAGGGGAGAACCTCTACCCGGCGGAGATCGAAGCCGTCCTCGCCAACCACCCGGCCATCCTGGAGTCCGCCATCGTCGGCGTGCCGGATCCGCACTGGGGTGAAGTCCCCGTCGCCTTCGTCGTCCTGCGCCCCGGCCATGCCCTGCCCGGAGACCTGGACGCGTGGTGCCGGCAGTCGCTCGCGCGCTTCAAGGTCCCCACCCGCTTTGTTTCAGTTGAAACATTGCCTCGGAACGCGATGAGCAAGGTGGAGCGCGCCGTCCTCCGGAAACACGCCCTGTCTCATCCCCCGTATCAGCCAGGGTCCTAACAGCCCTGATTTCCTGCTGGGTGGGGTTCACAGGACTCGCTGAGAAGACCTGTCAGGTTGGGTTATAATATTCCGCTGTGGGGGGATCCTGAGAGGAAGCTCAAGGTGAGTACCGCAGTGGAAACAGTGAAGGTGGAAGGACAGTCCGAGGCACGCCACATCGACGCGCACGGCAGCAAGGCCCCAGCCGCCATGAAGTGCCCCCATCTGGGAGCCCAGTACAACCCGTTCGCGGGACCGCATGTCGAGGACCCGCATCCGTTCTACGCGCAGCTGAGACAGGACGCTCACGTCAGCTTCAACCCCATGCTGGGGATGTGGCTGGTGAGCCGTTACGAAGACATCTGCCAGGTGCTGAAGGATCCGTCGCGCTACTCGTCGGCGGACCTGGGCAACATGGGGTCGGTGCTCTCCCCGGAGACGCTCTCGGTGCTCGCCGAGGGCTATCCCCTGGCGGACAGCCTGATCAACTCGGATCCGCCGGCGCACACCCGGCTGCGCAAGCTGCTGGGACGGGGCTTCTCCGCCCAGCGCATCGCCGCGCAGGAAGCCCCCATCCGCGCCGTCTCCCAGGAGCTGATCCACGCCTTCGCGCAGAAGGGACACGCGGACCTGGTGACGCAGTTCGCGTACCCGCTGCCCGTGAGGGTCATCCTGGGCATGGCGGGCGTGCCCCAGGAGGACATGGCGGACATCAAGCGCTGGTGCGACGACTTCTTCCGGATGATCTTCACCCGCGTCCCCGCGGAGGAGCAGCCGCCGCTGGCGCGCAGCTGGGTCACCTTCCAGCACTACGTCGCCCGCCTCATCCGCGCCCGGGAGGACGAGCCCCGCGACGACCTGATCAGCTACCTGGTCACCACCGACGCGGACGGCGAAGCCCTCACGCTGCCGGAGCTGATCATCGCCATCGCCGGGAGCATGCTGGCGGCGGGCCATGAAACCACGACGGCGCTGCTCGCCCAGTGCTGGAAGCAGGCCCTGCTCCAGCCCGGCCTCTGGCAGCGGCTGCGCGCGGATCGCTCGCTGGTGCCGCACCTCATCGAGGAGACGCTGCGCTTCGACTCGGTGGCGCACGGGATGATCCGCACCACCCTGGAGGACGTGGAGCTCGCGGGCGTCGCGCTGCCCAAGGGCTCGCGGCTGCTCCTGCTCTACGCGTCCGGAAGCCGTGACTCCGCGCTGCTCGCGGACGGGGAGCACTTCGACATCTCCCGGCACCACCCGACACACCTGGGCTTCGGCCGGGGCATCCACTTCTGCATCGGAGCGCCGCTGGCCCGGCTGGAGGCCCTCATCGCCACCAACATGCTGCTGGATTCCCTCCCGGACCTGCGGCTGGAGGAGAACCCGGAGTTCGGAGCCACGCAGTCGCTGACCATCCGCTCCATCCAGCACCTGCGCGTGCGGTGGACCCCCACCGGGGCCTGACGCCACCCGCAAGGCGCCCGCCCCGCCCGTGGCGTTCCCACGGACGGGCCGGGTGCTTCGTCAGCGTCTCAGCACTCCGACGCCGGGTGTCCCCAGGGGTTGGTGCGCGGATACTGGCGCAGCAGCGTGCACAGGCGGTGCGCGGCGACCATCGCGGCGGACGGCCGTTGCGGCTCGGCGTGCATCGCCGTCTGGCCCAACCGGGCCGCCTGCAGTGCCAGCGCGTGCTGGACTTCGGGAGACCAGCGCTTGAATTCGAGCCATTCCATGAGCCTGCTCCTCGTTGAAGGAGCGGCCATTGAACCCCCTTCAAACCCGGAAATCACGACGCCCTGCGTTGGCCTGGGGCGTCAGTGACCTCCCGCTAACAGCCCTTTCAAGCCTGCGAGGCATTGGCAGGTCGGCCAATGAGCATCATCAGGCCGAAGGGGTTCCCCGGATTGGTGAGCCGGTCGATCTCCCACACGTAGTCGTCGCCCAGACCGTGGGTGAGCTCGCGCATCTCCTCCACGGAATAGGTTCGCAGACAGGACACCACGCCGTCGAACGCCGCCGCGATGGGGATGAGCGGCATGAGGTAGGTGAGGGCGAGCCGGTCCGCGCGCACCGGGCGGATGAACGGCGTCGTCAGGGGGACGTTGATCAGCGCCGCCGCCGTCATGGCGATGGCCGGCCCGCGCCGCTCCACCAGCTCCATGATGGCGATGCCCCGGCGCTGCGCGACCGCGTCCGCCAGCACCTTGCGCGCCAGGTCCGGCGGCAGGTGATGGAACGAGTTGCACATGATGCGGAAGCCCTTGAACGTCGCCGGCACCGCCGTCGCGTCCACCGGCGTCGTCACGTAGTCGATGCGCCCCGGGTTCGCCGCCTTCGCCTTCTCGAACGCGGAGATCTCCGGGTACAGGTCCGTCAGGAGCGCCGTCGCCTGGTAGCCCTCCTGCGTCTCCAGCATCTCCAGCAGCTTCGGCACCGGCCCCGCGCTGCCCGACGCCATGTCCAGCAGCTGCGTCTCACCCATCGCCGCCATCGCGCCCTTGAGCCGCTTCACGAACTCCGAATAGCGGTCGTCCGACAGGCTCCATACGTACGCCAGGAAGTCCGTCACGCCCCGGCGAAGCACCTTCGGGAACCAGGGCTGATCCTCTAATTCAAAAAGTTGCAGTCTGGGCATAATCGCTGGGCGCTCCAAGGGGCTCAGGGGGGAGGTGACTCCCGAACTGTCGCCCAGTCCGGAGCGACGTACAAGAGGCGCCCTCCGGGGGCATCGGCACACATCTGCAGGCCTGGGAATTCCAATAAACCCTCTAATTCCTGCCGCCGTTCCGAAACTTTGAAACGTTGCAGGAAATCACGGCCCGAAAGCCAGACAGCAGCCCCAGGTGATGATCCGTCCCTGCAAGGTTTCCCGAGGGGTGCGTTTGATTATCAGGCAGTCGGGATGGGGTAGACCGGGTGTTTCTGACTCGGGGCCCAGACAGCCAGGAATGCGCCGAAACAGCGTATCCGGGGTGGGGTTGTCGGAATTTATAGGTATTATTACTTACGACCGAGGGGGGCTTCGGTCGTCTGGTTGCACGGTTCAAAACGGATCAGCTCGCACACAACGGGAGGGAGTAATGGCTCCGGAATCTGTTGATGTGATCGTCGTCGGAAGCGGCCCGGTGGGTGCCATGGCGGCGAACCTGCTGGGGCAATACGGCCTGCGCACCGTGGTCATCGAGAGGGAGACCACCGCGCACACCCAGTCCCGCGCCATCAACGCGGACGACGAAGCGCAGCGCATCTTCCAGGCCGCGGGTCTCACGGGCGAGCTGGGGCCGGGCTTCCACCCGTGCCTGAAGATGACCTACGTGGACGACGAGATGCGGATGCTCGCCGAGGTGGACTTCACCAAGGTGGAGCGCCCCAACGGCCACTACATCGGGGCGCTGTTCAACCAGCCCCGCCTGGAGGCCGCGCTGCACCGCGGCCTGGAGCGCTTCTCGCACGTCACGATGTGGCGCGGCCACGAGGTCGAGTCCTTCATGCAGGACGACGACGGCGTGTCCGTGCGCGTGAAGGACACCGTCGCCAACCGCACCGTGACGGTGCGCGCGCGCTACCTGCTGGCGTGCGACGGCGCCAAGAGCGGCATCCGCCGCCGGCTGGGCCTGAAGCTGGAGGGCACCACGGCGCTGGAACACGCGCTGGCCATCTCCGTGGAGACGCCGTCGTCCGCGCCGGACTTCACCTACTACCCCTGCGGCCCGGAGCGCGTGGGCATCGTGACGCGCACCGCGCACGACGAGATGCGCTTCGACACGGTGGTGAAGCCGGGGCAGGACCTGGAGTACGTGAAGAGCCCCGAGTACGTGCGGAGCATCATCGCGCCCTTCATCGATCCGGACTCCGTGAAGGTGAAGAGCGTCAACCTCTACGCCTACCACAGCCGCATGGCGGAGAAGTGGCGGGTGGGCCGGGTGTTCCTGCTCGGGGACGCGGCGCACCTGATGCCGCCGTTCCTGGGACAGGGCCTGTGCTCCGGCCTGCGCGACGCGGCGAACATCACCTGGAAGCTGGCGCACGTGCTGGGCGGCGCGGCGGACGCGTCGCTCCTGGACACCTACGAGGTGGAGCGCCGGCCGCACGCGGCGGAGATGATGCGCCTGTCGGAC
Organism: Corallococcus carmarthensis; assembly: GCF_003611695.1. Classification (GTDB taxonomy): domain Bacteria; phylum Myxococcota; class Myxococcia; order Myxococcales; family Myxococcaceae; genus Corallococcus; species Corallococcus carmarthensis. The sequence goes on from NZ_RAWE01000018.1 coordinate 58,758, forward strand.
TCGCTGGGCGCGATGCTGGCGTCGGGCGGCCCGTTCATGGCCCGCGCGCGCAACGCCTTCATCAAGCTGCTGTACCACATGCCCGTCACCGGCCCCTTCATCCGCGAGTACAAGATGAAGCCGAACCTCTTCCACGCGGAAGGGTTCCTCTTCGGCGGCAAGCGCGGCAAGTCCAAGCAGGCCGCGGAAGGCGCCTACTTCCCGCAGCCGCGCGTGGAGCACGGCGAGGAAGGGGAGCGCCCGCTGGATGACGTCATCGGCCACCGCTTCTCGGTGCTGACGCGGCCGGGTGCGCCCGCCGAGGTCCAGCAGGCCGCCAAGGCGATGGCGGAGGACATCGGCGGCGTGTGGCTGTCGGTGGCGCCGGCGGCGCGCTCCGGCGCGGGCCGCTCGGGTGAGGTGGTGGACCTGGAGGGCAAGCTGGGCGAGTGGTTCGCCCAGCACGGCTCGGACCTGGTCGTCCTCCGTCCGGACCGCTACGTCTACGCGGCCACGAACCGCGCGGGCGTCGCGCAGGTCCACGCGGCGCTGAAGCAGTCCGTGCGCCCGCTCACCCGTTGGGGCAGCCGCGGGTCGCGCCGCGCGGCGCAGCTGGGGGCCTGAGACTCAGGCGGTGGCGGCCTGGAGAATCTGCCGGGCCTTCGCCATGCAGTCGCCGTAGAAGCGCAGGTAGATGTCCAGGGCACGGGCGCCCGTCTTCGCGATGGTCGCCGCGTGCTCCGGCTTCTGGCCGAGCAGCTTGTTGAGCATGACCTCGTTGAGCGCGGTGTGGCCCACGTCCAGCTCCACGTGCTCCTTGATGAACGACAGCGAGTTCATCACGTCCGGGCCCAGCACGCGCTTGCACTGCTCGATCAGCCGGGGCGCGAACACCACCGACAGGTTTTCGATCTCGTACTCGATGGCGACCTGGCCGCCCGGCATGGGGCCCGCGATGGTGTCCTCGTGGATCTGCCGGTACTCCTGCATGGCCTGGGTGGGGGCCTGCGCCATGAGGGCTTCCGCGTCCAGCTTGGGGAAGCGGCGCGCGTTCCATCCGGCCACCAGGTTCTTCGTGTCCTCCACCATCATCAGGTGGTGACCGGCCTCGTGCTTGGCGTGGGTGATCAGCTTCTCGCCCACGTCGACCATCCCCGCCTTCACACAGGCCTCGCCGGCCCGGCGGATCCACCCGTCCACGGGCTCCGTCATGTAGACGCCCAGGGCACACAACTGGATGAGGAAGGCCTCCAGCAGGGCGGGCTCCACGTTCGGATCCAGCAGCGTCGTCACGTGGGGGCCGGTCGCCAGCAGGTGACGGACGTCGGTGACGTGGGGGAGGTACTGCTCTTCGACGAGGGGCTTGTTCATGGGGTGGGGGTCCTCAACGGGAGTGGGCACCGCGGCGCCCGATGGTGAGTTCGCTGATGTGCTCCAGGAAGTCCGGGACGAGCTTGGAGGAGATGATCCACAGGTACGGGTCCGGCCCGTCGTGCAGACCGCACTCCTGCACGTAGTCGCCGCCCTCGTCCTCGCGCAGGTAGAGGAAGGAGGGGCGGTTGCGCGCGGCGTACCAGCGGCGGGCCGCGTCCAGGAGGGCCGAGTACGCGCGCGTTCCATCCCCCAGCAGGGAGAACAGCCGCGTGTTGTCCAGCAGGCGGAAGAGGTTCGCGCCCAGCTGGCCCAGCTCCACCACGGCGGCGGCGCAGGGCACGCCGTCGCGGCGGGCGACCAGCACGGTGCGCTCGCGCTCCATGCCGAAGCTCTTCCACTTCGCCGTCACGGGACCCATGTCCAGCCGGTCGCGCGTGAGGTCCAACGACTCCACGTAGCACTCGGGGAATTGCTGGGCGACGGTCGCGGCCAGCAGGCTCAGCTCACCCGGGGTGGCGGGACCCACGGTGTACGGGTGCACGCGGCCCGTCATCTCGTGGCTGTAGGCCTTCATCTTCTGGATCTTCCGCGTGTAGGCCAGACCCGAACCGGACTCCATCTGGCGCTGCGCGTACTTCACGTGCGCCTTGTTGATCCACGGGTTGAGGGCCTCCACGTAGGCCACCACCCAGTGGAAGTCCGGGTCGCTCTGCGGGTGCTCGAAGGTGCGCAGGTAGATGTCGCGCATGATGGCGCCCGCTTCCTGCACCCCCGCCGGCGGCTTGCCAGGCCGCTTCGCCACCTGGTGGCCCAGCCACGCGTGGCGGTACGGCTTGGTGAAGGACAGCGTGGCCTCGATGCCGCGCTCGGACGGCCACACCGCGTTGCAGAACAGCTGCGGCACTTCCGAGGCGCGCTTCGCGAGCGACGCGAAGTTGAGCTTCAGCTCGTCGAACTCCGCCGGGGAGCTGCCACCCAGGCTGAAGAAGCCGGAGCGGTTGAACAGGTCCCACAGCTCCTCCACCAGGCCCTCGCTGGTGCGCGTGGCCGGGGACATCGTCTGGGACACGAAGCGCACCCAGCGCGCCTCGTCGGACGAGTAGGGCAGCACGCTCAGGCCGCACAGCACGGTGCCGTCCGCGCGCACGCCGCTGACGTAGCGGATCTCCCCGCGAACGCTCACCCGGTGGCCGTCGCCCAGCTCCAGCTCGATGAGCGGCGGCAGCAGACCGGGGAAGAGCAGGTCCTGCGGCTGGCAGCGCATGCACAGGCCGGAGAAGGACAGGTCCAGCACCTCGCGCCGCAGCAGCCCCTGCTCCCGCCACAGCGGGTGGTGGAACCGGGCGTGCACGCCGTCGGGGGCGGTGACGCGGCGGTGCCAGCGGTGACGGATGCGGAACAGCTGCGCGGGCAGGGCGGTGAAGAGGCGGTCGCCCTCGCTGCGGCCCTCTTCCGCGCGCAGGCGGTACGCGGAGTTGTAGCCGATGACGTCGATGTCGTACGACGGCTCGCCGAAGTCCGGGGTGGACTCCTCCGTGCGCCACTCCAGCTGACCGGTGGTGGCGTGGAAGCGCTCCAGCACCATGCGCACCACCCGGCCCTGGCGGCGCAGCACGCCCTTGTTCCCGGCCGCGCAGATGGCGGTGAAGATGGAGCGGATCCGCTCCGGATCCGAAATGGTGTCCTGCACGGGCAGCGCGGAGGCCGCCGGCACCGCCACGCCCTGGCGCAGCGCATCCGACAGGAAGCCCAGGATCTGCCGGCCCTGCTCCAGCGTCACGCCCACCAGCTGCAGTCCCACCGGCGCGTTCGGGACGTCCGTGTCCGTACGGATGAAGGCGCCATTGAGCGGTCCAATCGTGGCGCCGTTGCACGCCAGGTACACCGGGAAGGTGCGCGCCTCGGTCGTGTCCACCAGCTGCTGCCGGGGGGCCACCCACACCACCGTCGGGGACAGCCGCGTCACATCACCCAGCACCGCGTCCGGCCGGCCCACCGCGCAGGTGATGGCCGTGGGGCCGGTGCCGTGCAGCGAATAGCCCGAGTCATCCAGGGCGGCTTCAGCGGGGGGGAGGGGAATCACGTTGCGCAGCGCGTCGCCACTGCCGAATTCAATCGCATGCCGGAACTTCGAGGACGCCGGGATCCCTCCATCCATCGTCAGGACTCCCCTCTTGCGGGCAGCGACACCATTGGTGGTCGGCGATGTTGCGAGCACAACACTTCCTCCCTGATTCACTGGAGACGCTGACGGCTCTGGATTCTGGGTCCTCATCATGGAGATCTCGGCCGTAACAGTCAAATCGAATTTATATGCCTGGGCTGTTTTTCCGCCCCCGGCCCTGACTCACCCTGGGTCGTGATTGACCAGGGAAATAAGGGTTTTCCGAGGAGTAATCCGGACCCAGCGTGCGCATCTTTATCAGCAAAGTGGCGCAGGGCTGTAACTCTCCTTCACGCGGGAAAATGGGGGAGTCCCGGGTCGGACTGGCGATGGACGCCTGTCAGAGGGGGCCGTTATGGTCGGCGTTTCCGGGTTTGGGCGCAGGGAGCCGCGGATGAGCGCAGCGCTGGATGTGAAGGGTTCGCCGGGGGACGCGGAAGCCTCCTTCAGCGGTCAGGGGCTGGAGCCCGTGGACCTCCCAGACGTCTTCCAGGTGGATGTGGCGATGTCCGTGCGTGACGCGCTGGGGCTGCTCGGCGCGACGCGGCGGCTGCGCGGCGTGGAGGTATCGCTGGAGCTCCCCGAGGAGCCGGTGATCGCCCGGGTCAGCCGGCGCCGCCTGGAGCAGGTCGTCCTGTTGCTCGTCGCCCACGCGGCGGACGTGGCGCCGCCGGACGCGCTGACCGTGCGGGTGGTGGTGGATCCGCCGGACGACTTCGGGGACGTGGGGCCGCGCTTCCAGGTGGTGATGCCCGGCGTGAGCCTGTCCGAACGGGAGACCCGCTCGGTGGTGCTGTCGCCCCTGCGCGTGGGAAGCACCCAGCGGCGGCTCGCGCGGGCGCGGGAGCTGGTGGACGCCATGGGCGGCGAGCTTGCGCTGGAGCGCCTGGAAGAGGGGACGGCCGTGAGCGTCCAGCTGCCGGCGCCCGGGCTCGCGAGCTTCTAGCCCGCTCCCAAATCCGGAAAAACGATCCTGCTTCCGGACCATTGGCTGCGATAAGCGCGGCACACCCCGGGTGTATCGAACCCAGGGGGACGTGCGGCCAAACTCCTTGACGACCGGGGGCGGGTTCCCGACTATCCGCCGCCTCTCAATACCCGGTCTCAATCAGGAGTTTGCGTTCATGGCGCCTCCCTCTGGCGAGAAGATCACCCTGCAGAACGGCAAGCTGAACGTGCCGTCCAACCCGATCATCCCCTTCATCGAGGGCGACGGCACCGGCCGCGACATCTGGAAGGCCTCGCAGGCCGTGTTCGACGCGGCGGTGGAGAAGGCGTACGGCGGCAAGAAGAAGATCTCCTGGTACGAAGTGCTCGCCGGTGAGAAGTCCTTCAAGCAGGTGAACAACTGGCTGCCGGATGAGACGGTCGCCGCGTTCCGCGAGTACCTGGTGGGCATCAAGGGCCCGCTGACGACGCCGGTGGGCGGTGGCATCCGCTCGCTGAACGTGGCGCTGCGCCAGATGCTGGACCTGTACGTCTGCCTGCGGCCCGTGCGCTACTTCAAGGGCGTGCCCAGCCCGGTGAAGCAGCCGGACAAGGTGGACATGGTCATCTTCCGTGAGAACACGGAAGACATCTACGCGGGCATCGAGTTCGAGGCCGGCACCGCGCAGGCGGAGAAGTTCCTGGGCTGGCTGAAGCAGGAGTTCCCCAAGGAGGCGGGCAAGATCCGCTTCCCCGCGAACGTGGGCATCGGCATCAAGCCCGTGTCACAGGAAGGCACGGAGCGCCTGGTGCGCGCCGCCATCCAGTACGCGGTGGACCTCAAGCGCAAGAGCGTCACGCTGGTCCACAAGGGCAACATCATGAAGTTCACCGAGGGCGCGTTCCGCAAGTGGGGCTACGACCTCGCGGCGCGTGAGTTCGGTGACAAGGTCTACACCTGGGACCAGTGGGAGGCCACCAAGGCCGCCAAGGGTGAGGACGCCGCCAACGCCGAGCAGAAGGCCGCGGTGTCCGCCGGGAAGATCATCATCAAGGACTCCATCGCGGACATCACCCTGCAGCAGGTGCTGACCCGTCCGGACGAGTTCGACGTCATCGCCACGCTCAACCTCAACGGTGACTACCTGTCGGACGCGCTCGCGGCGCAGGTGGGCGGCATCGGCATCGCGCCGGGCGGCAACATCAACTACGTCTCCGGCCACGCCGTCTTCGAGGCCACCCACGGCACCGCGCCGAAGTACGCGGACCTGGACAAGGTGAACCCGGGCTCCGTCATCCTGTCCGGTGAGATGATGCTCCGCCACATGGGCTGGCACGAGGCCGCGGACCTGATCATCAAGGGCATGGACAAGGCCATCGCGGCGCGCACCGTGACGTACGACTTCGCGCGCCTGATGAAGCTGGAGACGAAGGACGCCGTGACCGAGGTGAAGTGCTCGGAGTTCGGTCAGGCCATCATCAAGCACATGTAGTCCCCACCCCGGAACAGGAGGGCGAAACCATGGCTCACAAGAAGAAGAAGATCGGCCTCATCGGCGGCGGCCAGATCGGCGGCAACCTGGCGCTGCTGGCGGTCCAGAAGAACCTCGGCGACGTGGTGCTCTACGACATCCCGGCGGCCGAAGGTCTGGTCAAGGGCAAGGCGCTGGACATCAACCAGCTGTCCGCGGTGGACGGCTACGACAGCCGCGTCACCGGTTCCACGGACTGGAAGGACGTCGCGGGCTCGGACGTGATCATCATCACGGCCGGTGTGCCCCGGAAGCCCGGCATGTCCCGCGAGGACCTGCTTGAGGTCAACCTGAAGATCATGAAGGACGTGGCGGGCAACATCAAGCAGCATGCCCCGGACGCCTTCGTCATCAACGTGGCCAACCCGCTGGACGCGATGGTGTTCGCGCTCCACAAGATCGCCGGCCTGAAGGACAACATGGTCGTGGGCATGGCGGGCGTGCTGGACACCAGCCGCTTCAAGTGCTTCGTGGCCGAGGCCCTGGGCGTCTCCATCCGTGACGTGGAGGCGCTGGTGCTCGGCGGCCACGGCGACGACATGGTTCCGCTCGTGCGCCACAGCACCGTGGGCGGCGTGCCCCTCACCCAGCTCATCGCCAAGGACAAGCTGGACGCCATCATCGACCGCACCCGCAAGGGCGGCGCGGAGCTGGTGGGCCTGTACAAGACGGGCAGCGCCTACTTCGCCCCGGCGTCCTCCTCCATCGCCATGGCGGAGAGCTTCCTCTTCGACCGCAAGCGCGTGCTGCCGGCCGCCGCCCTGCTCAAGGGCCAGTACGGCATCAACGACTTCTTCTTCGGCGTCCCCGCGCAGATCGGCGCGGGCGGCGTGGAGAAGATCATCGAGGTGGAGCTGAACGACGCGGAGAAGGCCGAGCTGAGCAAGTCCTTCACCTCCGTGAAGGGCACCGTCGACCTCGTCAAGCTGTAATCCGGCTGTCGGCCGGGCCCGCCGGAATCCTGCTGGCGGGCCCTGCCTGATGCCGTGAATGATCCGGGCTTATCCCCCGGCGCACCGTCGTTGCGGCGGTATTTTTCCAAGTTAACTAGCGTGTTGGACTCGCACCGGATCACGGGAGCGGGGTTGCGCCGCGAAGCAGGACTTCAGCGGCCCCCCGTGAAGGCACCCCCCCGCGCATCCAGTGGTCAAGGAGACGATGATGGCGGCAGCAGCGCGATTCACGGTGGTGGGCGGCGGTCTCGCCGGGCTGATGACGACGATCAAGCTGGCGGAGGCGGGTCACCAGGTGGACGTGCTCTCGCTCGTCCCGGTCAAACGCTCGCACTCCGTCTGTGCCCAGGGCGGCATCAACGGCGCGGTGAACACGAAGGGTGAGGGTGACCACCCGGACATCCACGTGAAGGACACGCTGCGCGGCGGCGACTTCCTCGCGGAGCAGACGTCCGTGAAGGGCATGTGCTACGCGGCGCCCGGCATCATCTACCTGCTGGACCGCATGGGCGTGACGTTCAACCGCACGCCGGAAGGCCTGCTGGACTTCCGCCGCTTCGGCGGCACCCTGCACAACCGCACCGCGTTCGCGGGCGCCACCACCGGCCAGCAGCTGCTCTACGCGCTGGACGAGCAGGTCCGCCGTTACGAGGCCGAGGGCAAGGTCACCAAGTACGAGTACTGGGAGTGGCTGGGCACGGTGAAGGACGAGTCCGGCCGCTGCATCGGCAGCGTGGCCATGGACCTGCGCACCATGGAGATCCGCACCTTCCCGGCGGAGGCGGTGTGCCTGGCCACGGGCGGTCCCGGCATCGTCTTCGGGCGCTCCACCAACTCCATCATCAACACCGGCACCGCCGCGGGCCGCGCGTACATGGAAGGCGCGCTGTACGCCAACGGCGAGTTCATCCAGGTGCACCCCACCTCCATCCCGGGCGAGGACAAGCTGCGCCTGATGAGCGAGTCCGTGCGCGGCGAGGGCGGCCGCGTCTGGGTGCCCAAGAAGAAGGGCGACACGCGCAACCCCCGGGAGATCCCGGAGAGCGAGCGCTGGTACTTCCTGGAAGAGAAGTACCCCAAGTACAAGAACCTGGTGCCGCGCGACGTGGCGACCCGGGAAATCTTCATGGTCTGCCGCGACCTGGGCATGGGCCTGGGCGGGCGCGACGGCGTGTACCTGGACGTGACGCACATCCCGGCCAAGACGCTCGACGCGAAGATCAAGGGCGTGATGGAGATCTACGAGAAGTTCGTCGGAGACGATCCGCGCCACACGCCCATGGTCATCTTCCCGGGCATGCACTACTCGATGGGCGGCCTGCACGTCTCCTTCGAGTCCGACCCGCGCACGCACACCCCGGTGGACGGCAGCCCGGTGAACCAGAGCACGCGCATCCCGGGCCTGTACGCGGCCGGCGAGGCGGACTCCGCGTTCCACGGCGCGAACCGCCTGGGTGCCAACTCGCTCCTGTCCTGCATCTACTCCGGCATGATCGGCGGCCCGGCGATGGTGGCCTTCGCCAAGAACCAGACGACCAGCGCCGCGGCGATGCCGGAGAAGCACTTCGCGGACGCGAAGAAGTACTGGCAGGACCGCTTCGCCACCATCAAGCAGATGAACGGCGCGGAGAACCCGTATCAGCTCGCCAAGGAGCTGGGCGACGTGATGACGGAGAACTGCACCGTGGTGCGCTACAACGACCGCCTGAAGAAGACGGTGGAGCGCATCCGCGACCTGAAGGACCGCTGGAACCGCGTCAACGTGCTGGACACGGGCGTCGTCGCCAACCGCGCGCTGTCGTACACCAACCAGCTGTGGAACATGCTGGAGCTGGGCGAAGTGATTGCCACCAGCGCGCTCCTTCGCGACGAGAGCCGCGGCGCCCACTACAAGCCGGACTTCTCCCTGCCGGAGCCCAAGACGAAGGATCCGCGCGAGGATCCGTCCTGGATGGACCAGTGGCGCACGCGCCACGAGAAGTGGGCGAAGACGACCATCGCCACCTACGCCTCCCAGGGGCCGCAGATCTCCTACCAGGACCTGCCCACGCCCGTGCTGGATCCCGAGCCGCGCTGGTACGCGTAAGGCGTTCGTTTCTTTCCGGGCCCGCGCGCGCTTTGCGGCGCGGGTTTCCGCCACCTGATTTGGCAGTGAAGGGAAGGGCAGCCTCACCATGGACACCGCACAGGCCAGCGCCGTCAGCTCGAAGACCATCTCCTTCCGCATCTGGCGGCAGGATGATCCGAACAAGCCGGGTCACTTCGAAGAGTTCAAGGTCCCCTATACGAAGGGCGCCAACGTCATCTCCTGCCTGATGGAGATCCAGCGCAACCCCGTCACCACGGAGGGCAAGAAGGTGGCCCCCGTGGTGTGGGACTCCGCGTGCCTCGAAGAGGTGTGTGGCAGCTGCGCGATGAACATCAACGGCCGGGTGCGCATGGCGTGCTCCGCCCTGGTGGACAAGCTCCAGCAGCCCATCACCCTGGAGCCGATGAAGAAGTTCCCGGTGGTGCGCGACCTCACCGTGGACCGCGACCGCATGTTCGAGTCGCTCAAGCGCGTGAAGGGCTGGGTCCCCGTCGACGGCACGTACAACCTGGGCCCCGGCCCGCGCCAGTCGCAGAAGGACCAGTCCGTGATGTACGTGCTGTCCACGTGCATCACCTGCGGCAGCTGCCTGGAGGCGTGCCCCCAGGTGACGCTGGACAACGACTTCATCGGCGCCGCGCCCATCAGCCAGGCCCGCCTGTTCAACATGCACCCCACGGGCAAGCTGAACGCGGAGGAGCGCACGCGCGCCCTCATGGGCCCCGGCGGCATCCAGGACTGCGGCAAGGCGCAGAACTGCGTGAAGGTCTGCCCGAAGGAGATCCCCCTCACCACCTCCATCGCGGTGATGAACCGCGAGGTGAGCAAGCTGATGATCAAGGACATCTTCTTCAAGGAAGAGGAGCAGAAGGCGTCCAGCGGTCCGGGGTAGTCCTTCCCAACGCGCCGTCCTGGCGTCCTCACGGCCCCGTGCCTGCGTCCCGTTCAAGCGGGGCGCCGGGCGGGGCCGTGGCCGTTTGGATGAAGACCGCCTCATCCGCCCGGACACCGGGTGTTATCCCTGAGGGGCGGAGCCTGTGTCCCGCCGCGACGCTGGAGGCCAAACGGCCTTGCCATCCGTCGTTTTCTGCGCAATGAGGGCCCGCGTTGACGCCCCGTGTAGGGGCTGTCCTCGTCTCCCCTCGTCCCACCCGGAGATTCGATGAAGATCCACGAGTACCAGGGCAAGGAACTCTTCCGGAAGTATGGCGTGCCCACGCCGAGCGGCATCCTCGCGCTCTCTCCCGACGAGGCCGAGGCCGCGGCGAAGAAGCTCGCCACGCCTGTCGTCGTCGTGAAGGCGCAGATCCACGCGGGCGGCCGCGGCAAGGGCGGCGGCGTGAAGCTGGCCAAGAGCCCCGCGGAGGCCAAGGAGCTCACCCGGCAGATGCTGGGCATGCAGCTGAAGACCATCCAGACCGGCCCGGAAGGGCAGAAGGTCCACAAGGTCTACATCGAGCAGGGCCTGGATATCGGCAAGGAGCTGTACCTGGGCGTGACGCTCGACCGCGCCACCAGCCGCATCACCTTCATGGCGTCCACCGAGGGCGGCGTGGAGATTGAAGAAGTGGCGGAGAAGCACCCGGAGAAGATCCTCCGCGCCGTCGTGGATCCCGCGATCGGCTTCGCGGACTTCCAGGGCCGCGAGCTGGCCTTCGGGCTGGGCCTGACGGGCCCCACGGTGAACAAGTTCGTCCAGTTCTGCTCGGCGCTCTACCAGATGTACGTGGGGACGGACGCGTCGCTCGTGGAGGTCAACCCGCTGGTCATCCTGAAGGATGGCGGCGTGGTGGCGCTCGACGCGAAGGTGAACTTCGACGAGAACGCGCTCTACCGGCACAAGGAGCTGCTGGAGTACCGCGACCTGGCGGAGGAGGAGCCCCGCGAGACGCAGGCCAAGGAGTTCGACCTGGCCTACATCGCGCTGGACGGCAACATCGGCTGCATGGTGAACGGCGCGGGTCTGGCCATGGCCACCATGGACACCATCAAGCTGGTGGGCGGCGCTCCGGCCAACTTCCTGGACGTGGGCGGCGGCGCGAGCAAGGAGAAGGTGACGGCGGCCTTCAAGCTCATCCTCGCGGATCCGCAGGTCAAGGCGGTGCTCGTCAACATCTTCGGCGGCATCATGAAGTGCGACGTCATCGCGGAAGGCATCATCGCGGCGGCGAAGGAAGTGCAGCTGAAGATCCCGCTCGTCGTGCGCCTGGAAGGCACCAACGTGGAGCAGGGCAAGGAGCTGCTCCGCAACTCCGGGCTGGCCATCACTCCCGCGGACAACCTTCGCCAGGCGGCCGAGAAGGCCGTGGCGGCCATCAAGTAGGGCCTTCGCCCCCTCTTTCCTGAAAGAACGCCATGAGCATCCTCGTCAACGAGAACACGAAGGTCCTCGTCCAGGGCATCACCGGCTCGGCGGGCTCGTTCCACGCCAAGCAGATGCTGGAGTACGGTACGAAGATTGTGGGCGGTGTCACGCCGGGCAAGGGCGGCACCTCCTTCGAGGGCAAGGTTCCCGTGTTCAACACGGTCGCCGACGCGGTGAAGCAGGCGGGCGCGAACACGTCCGTCATCTTCGTGCCGCCGCCCTTCGCCGCTGACTCCATCATGGAGGCCGCGGACGCGGGCATCTCCCTCATCATCACCATCACCGAGGGCATCCCGGTCAACGACATGGTGCGCGCCAAGCGCTACCTGCAGGGCAAGCCGGGCGTGCGTCTCATCGGCCCGAACTGCCCGGGCGTCATCACCCCCGGCGCCAAGTGCAAGATCGGCATCATGCCGGGCCACATCCACAAGCCGGGCCGCATCGGCGTGGTGTCCCGCTCCGGCACGCTGACCTACGAGGCCGTGCACCAGCTCACGCAGCTGGGGCTGGGCCAGTCCACCGCGGTGGGCATTGGCGGCGACCCCGTCAACGGCACCAACTTCGTGGACGTGCTGAAGCTCTTCCAGGCCGACCCGGAGACGGACGCCGTCATCATGATCGGTGAGATCGGCGGCAGCGCGGAGGAAGAGGGCGCCGAGTACGTCGCGCGCGAGTTCACCAAGCCCATCGCCGGCTTCATCGCCGGTCAGTCCGCGCCCCCGGGCAAGCGCATGGGCCACGCGGGCGCCATCATCTCCGGCGGCAAGGGCACGGCCACGGAGAAAATCAAGGCGATGGAGGCCGCGGGCATCCTGATGGCCGCGAGCCCCGCCGAGCTGGGCACCACGCTGCAGGAGGCCGTCAAGCGCGGCCCCCCCAAGAAGAACCGCTAAGTCTTCCACGCGAACCCAAACACGAGGAGCCAAACCATGGCCATCGAGCGCACGCTGTCCATCATCAAGCCGGACGGGCTGAAGAACCACCACATCGGGGAGATCATCTCCCGCTTCGAGAAGGCGGGCCTGACGCCCGTCGCCATCCGTCTGCAGCAGCTGTCGCAGAAGGAAGCGGAAGGCTTCTACGCCGTCCACAGCGCCCGGGGTTTCTTCAAGGACCTGGTCTCGTTCATGACCTCCGGACCGGTGGTCGTGATGGCGCTCGAGGGTGAGAACGCCGTCCTGAAGAACCGCGACCTCATGGGCGCCACGGATCCGAAGAAGGCCGACAAGGGCACCATCCGCGCGGACTTCGCCCAGAGCATCGACGCGAACACGGTCCACGGCTCGGACAGCCTGGAGAACGCGAAGAACGAGATCGCGTACTTCTTCCGCGAGACGGAAATCCAGAAGTACTGAGCAGCGTCCAGCTTGCTGACAGCGGCCCGGTGTCCACGCCCCACGCGGCGCGGACCCGGGCCGTCGTCTTTTCCCGAGCGCCGTATCCGGTTGCCCTCCAGGACGGTCCTTGCTACCGATAATGAAAATCACAATCGGCAAGGAAGAGCGCATGAGCGGCGATTCGGAGCGCGTGGCCCGGCGGGGGCCGTTCCCGGTGAAGTTGCGGTTGCTGGAGGTCCTGCGCGTGACGCGGCTGTCGCCGCACATGGTGCGCGTGACGCTGGGCGGTCCGGAGCTGGAGGGCTTCTCGTCCCCGGGGGCGGATGACCACGTGAAGTGCTTCTTCGCGGAGCCCGGCGTGAAGAAGCCGGACATGCCGGTGGTGGGGCCCAACGGCCTGTCCATGCCAGAGGGGCTCAAGAAGCCCGCCTCGCGCGACTACACGCCGCGCCGCTTCGACCCGAAGGCCGGGGAGCTGGACATCGACTTCGTGCTGCACGGTGAGGGCCCCGCGTCGCTGTGGGCCCAGCACACGAAGCCCGGTGACTTCATGGGCATTGGCGGCCCGCGCAGCACGCACGACGTGGCGGACGACTTCGACTGGTATCTGCTCGCCGGGGACCAGAGCGCCCTGCCGGCCATTGCCCGCCGCCTGGAGGAGCTGCCCGCGGGCAAGCGCGCGTTCGCCTTCATCGAGGTCTCGGACGCGGCGGAGGAGCAGCGCATCGTCAGCAAGGCGGACGTGAAGGTCACCTGGCTGCACCGGGGCGGCGCGGAGGCCGGTACGACGAAGCACCTGGAGGACGCGCTGCGCGCCTGGACGCAGCCCTCCGGGGACGGGTTCGTGTTCGTGGCAGGCGAGTCCACGTCGCTCAAGCCCATCCGGGAACACCTGGTGAACGAGCGCGGTCTGAACAAGAGCTGGATGCGGGTGACGGGCTACTGGAAGCGCGGCGTCGCCGAGCATCACGACTCCAAGGGTTAGGCAGGGGAGGGGGCAGGCTCTCCTTTGACTTGCCGTGCCTTCTTGTGGGAAGCACGCCTCATTTCCCTCCGTTAGCCCCGACTGAACGATGTCCGAGCCTACCGCCACAGCCCTCCCAGTCACCGAGCCCCTGCCGGTGCCGGCCCCCGCGAAGCTGACCGACGTGGCCAGCCTGTCGCGCGAGAAGCTCGCGCTGTTCCTGAGCGAGCAGCTGGGCGAGCGCCCGTTCCGCGCGGCGCAGCTCTACCGCTGGCTGCACCAGCGTGGCGCCACGTCGTTCGACGAGATGACGGACCTGTCCAAGACGCTGCGCGAGAAACTCAAGGTCAAGGCGGAGATCGTCCCGCTGGAGAAGGACCTGGAGCAGCGCAGCATCGACGGCACCATCAAGTACCGCTTCAAGACGCGCGACGGTCGCTTCATCGAGTCCGTCTACATGCCGGCGGAGGACCGCAAGACGCTCTGCGTGTCCACGCAGGTGGGCTGCGCGATGGCCTGCTCGTTCTGCATGACGGGCACGCTGGGGCTCAAGCGCAACCTCACGGCCGGGGAGATCGTCGCCCAGGTGCACGCGGTGAACCGCGAGGTGCGCCGCAACGAGAACCTGGAGACGCTCCGCCCGCTCACGAACCTGGTGTTCATGGGCATGGGCGAGCCGCTCCACAACTTCGAGAACCTCAAGACGGCGCTCGCCATCCTCCAGTCGGAGGAGGGGCCCAACTTCAGCCACCGGCACATCACCGTCTCCACCGTGGGCCTGGTGCCCATGATTGAGCGCTTCGGCCAGGAGACGGACGTCAAGCTGGCCATCTCGCTCAACGCCAGCACGGACGAGCAGCGCAGCCAGACGATGCCGGTGAACCGCAAGTGGAACATCGCGGCGCTCCTGGACGCCTGCCGCAAGTTCCCGCTGCGCCAGGGCCGGCGCATCACCTTCGAATACGTGCTGCTCAAGGGATTCAACGACAGCGACGCGGACGCGCACCGGCTCAAGGAGCTGTTGCGCGACATTCCCGCGAAGGTGAACCTCATTCCCTACAACGAGAACCCCGGCCTGGGGTTCCAGACCACGGGTGAGGAGCGGGCGGAGGAGTTCCGCGCCATCCTTGCCGAAGCGCATGTCGCGGCCTACATCCGAAGGAACCGGGGCCGGGACATCGCGGGGGCCTGTGGCCAGCTCGCCAACCGGGGCGAGGCGGCCGCCGAAGCCCCGACATGACATAAGCACCCGAGCTTCCTTGACAATCCAGTCGGCAGGGCGCTAAGAGCGCCCCCCTCCGCCTGTTACCGTAGAAGTCACACGTTTTCGCTGGAGCGTTCCATGGCCGTTGTCCTCCGTCTTGCCCGCGCGGGCGCCAAGAAGATGCCGTACTACCACGTGGTTGCCACCGACTCGCGCAGCCCGCGCGACGGCAAGTTCCTGGAGCAGGTCGGTTCCTACGACCCCAACCACAGCCCCGCGAAGGTGCAGTTCAACGAGGAGCGGCTGAACTACTGGCTGAAGAGCGGCGCGCTGCCCTCCGAGACGGTCGCGGACCTGATCAAGACGGCGAAGAAGCAGGCCCCGGCGACCACCGCCTGAGCACGCCCCCGTCTGGACAAGACGTGGAGCCGCTGCTCACGTATCTGGCGAAGGCCCTGGTTGATCAACCCGACCAGGTCGCCCTGCGCATCTCCGAGGCGGATGGCGGCCGGCTCTATGAGCTGAAGGTCGCCCCCGAGGACGTCGGCAAGGTCATCGGCCGTGATGGGCGCACAGTGAACGCCCTCCGGACGCTGCTCAACGCCGCCGCCCAGAAGCAGGGCCAGAAGGTCCGCCTGGAGATTCTCGACGATCGGCGCATCCCGGGTTCTCCCCCGGCGCCGCCTGCTCCGGACGCCGCGCGGTGAGCGCGCAGGCGACCCTGGAGCTGGGCTACGTGGCCCGTGCGCACGGGCTGCGTGGCGAGGTGGCGGTCCGCGCCTTCGACCCTGCCTCGGAGACGCTCGGCACCGTCGACCGCGTCCGCCTGCGCCTGCGCTCCGGTGAGGAGCGCGAGTACGCCGTGGAGTCCTTCCGCCCGGCGAACAAGGAAGACCTCCTGTACTTCGAGGGCGTGGAGTCCCGCACGGCCGCCGAGGCGCTGGTGGGCGCGAAGGTGCTCGTCTACCGCGAGGACCTGGAGCCGCCCGATGAGGGCGAGTTCTTCCAGGGCGACCTCGTGGGCCTCGTCGCCGTGGACGAGCAGGGCGCGTCCCTGGGCACGGTGGAAGAGGTCTGGGCCACCGGTGAAGTCCCCAACCTGGTGATCCGCGCGAAGGGCCGGCCGGAGCTGGTGGTGCCCTTCGCGGATGAGTTCGTGCCGACGGTGGACCTGCCCGCGGGTCGCATCGTCATCCGGCCCCCGGAGTACCTGGATGCAGACGGGCCGGAAGGCCCTGCTGGAGGCTCTGGCGACGGAGACGGCGGGTGAGCTACCCCGTGGAGTTTCTCACGCTGTTCCCCGGGATGGTGTCCGGCTACCTGGGCGCGAGCATCCTCGGGAAGGCCCAGGAGAAGGGGCTGATCTCCGTCACGCTCACCGACGTGCGCGACTTCGCCGAGGGCAAGCACCGCGTCACCGACGACGCGCCCTACGGCGGCGGCGCCGGCATGGTGATGAAGCCCGAACCCCTGGTGGCCGCCATCGAGGCCGCGCGCGCCCGCCTGCCCGGCGCGAAGGTGCTGCTGATGAGCCCCCGGGGGCCCACGTTCACCCAGGTCACGGCGCGTGAGCTGGCGCGGCACGAGGCCGGGCTGATCCTGGTCTGCGGCCGCTACGAAGGTGTGGACGAGCGGGTGATGCCCTTCCTGGACGGCGAGCTGTCCCTGGGCGACTTCGTCCTCACGGGCGGGGAAGTGGCCGCGATGGCGGTGGTGGACGCCGTGGCGCGGCTGGTGCCGGGCGTCCTGGGCAACGAGGCGTCCTCCGTGGCGGAGAGCTTCGAAGAGGGGCTCCTGGAGCACCCGCACTACACCCGGCCGCCCGTCTTCCGTGGCGCCGAGGTGCCGGCCGTCCTCCAGTCCGGCGATCACGCGCGCATTGCCCGCTGGCGCCGGTGGAAGGCCATCAAGCTCACGCAGGAGCGGCGGCCGGACCTGTTCGCGCGGCTGGAGTTCAGCAAAGCGGATCAGAAACTGCTCGCCAGGGAAGAAGAAGCGTTGTAACCCTGCGCGTTCTCGCGGAACCTTTTGTTGCAGGCTTGTTCGTCCCGGCGGTCTCTGCTAGGACGGCCCGCTCTTTTCCACGCGTCCTACGCGTCAAGTTCCGCTTTCTGGAGTCCGTCATGCGCCGCAGCCTCATCGAGCACGTCGAAAACAAGTTCCTGCGCAAGGACATCACCGCGTTCCGCACGGGTGATTCCGTTCGCGTCCACTGGAAGGTCAAGGAAGGCGAGAAGGAGCGCGTGCAGGCCTTCGAGGGCGTGGTCATCCGCAAGACCAAGGGCACGAACCGCGCGACCTTTACCGTGCGCAAGATGTCCTTCGGCGTCGGCGTGGAGCGCATCTTCCCCATCCACAGCCCTCGCTACGAGAAGATCGAAGTCCTCACCCGCGGTGACGTGAACCGCAAGCGCCTGTTCTACCTCCGCGAGCTGAAGGGCAAGGCCTCGCGCGTGGACGTGCAGGTGGATCCTGAGAAGGCCGCCGCCAAGGCCGCCCGCGCCGCCGCCGCTCAGGGCTAGTAGGTCTTCAGAAACCCTCTCGCGGCCTTCGCGGCCGCGTGCGAGAAGGAGCGTCCATCACTGGACGCTCCTTTTTTCGTTCGGGCTAGACTGCGCGCGCCATGCACTTCGTCGAGGTCGCCATCCAGAACGTCCGCGGGTTCTCTCCCGCCGGGCGTTTCCCGTTGAAGACCGGGTACCTCATCCTCAAGCCGCCCACCGCGGACGTCCTGCCGCTGGGGAGCCTCGCGCTGTCGCTGCTGTTCGCGGATGGCCGCGGCGGGGACTCGAGCCTCGTGGGTTCGGCCGGGCGCTCCGGCAAGGCCGCGCTGACGTTCGTGGGACAGGACGGGATGACGTACCGGGTGCTGCGCGAGCTGGGCGGTTCCGGCTCGCTGCACCGGCTCAACCCCGCCACGGCCCAGCCGGAGCTGGTCTCCACGGACGTCTCGGAGATCAACCAGTACCTGCGCGGCCAGGCGGGCCTGCCTCCGCGCACCACCTTCGAACAGGTGTACTGCCTCCAACTGGTGATGCTGCCCTCGCGCCGGCCCCGCAAGAGCGCGCCCAAGGCCGCCGCGGCGGCGGGAGCGAAGGCCTCCGGGGCCACGCCGTCGCTGGCGGCCGCCACCCAGGTGCAGCCGGCGGAGGACGTCCCGGCCGCCGAGGCGAAGGTGAAGGTGCTGGAGAAGGAGCTCGTCACCGCGAAGGCGGTGGATCAGCTCCAGTTCAAGGTGGACGAGCTGTCGTCGCTCATCTTCGAGGCGGACTCGAAGCTCAAGGGCGGCGAGGGTCTCAAGGAAGCGATCGTGCAAGCAGAGGCCGCCTGGCGCGCGGCGCCCTCGCCGGAGTCGCTGGGCCTGCCGATGGACATCCTCTCGCGCGTGAAGCGCTACCCGAAGGCGGTGGCGCGGCGTGACGAGGCGCTGGCGCGGCTGGAGACGGACCGTGATCCGGAGCTGGAGGACACGTCGCTGAAGGTGCCGCCGCTCACGAAGAACCGCTACTTCTGGGGCGGCCTGGGCGCGGGCGTGCTCTTCATGGGCCTGAGCGTGGGCCTGGGCATCGTCGCGGCGCAGCCCATGTGGCGCTACCTGGCGTTGATCAACATCCCCGCGTTCGGCACGGCCGCGCTGATGGCGCTGCGCTACGTGGAGGACCTGCAGCAGGCCACGCGCAAGGGCTCCAAGGACAACCGCAAGGACGCGCGGCAGAAGAAGATCCTCGACGAGTTCGAGCTCGAGGACGCTCCGGTGCGCATGGCCGTCAAGGCCCTGAACCTGGAGACCTACGAGGAGATCCCCGGCGCGCTGGAACAGAAGGACCTGCTCGGCATCCGGCTGGGAGAGCTGCAGACCCAGTTGGAGGAGTTCGAGGCCTCCGCCGAGTACCAGGGCGCCATCCGCGAGGGGCAGGAGATGCGCGCGCAGCAGGAGGAGCTCAACGCGGAGCTGTCCGCCAAGGGCACCTACGTGCGCGACCTGCGCGAGGTAGAGCGGGAGCTGTCCCGGCTGAAGGAGTCCATCGCGCTGGCGAAGGCGCCCCCGGTGCAGGTGGCCGCGGCTCCCGGCCAGGCTCCGGTGCCGGTGGATCCGCTGGAGGATCCGTCCCCGCTGGTGCTGTCGCAGGCCGCGGACGTGCTCACATCCGACATGCTGTCGGTGCAGGCGC
Source organism: Corallococcus carmarthensis (assembly GCF_003611695.1). Taxonomy (GTDB): domain Bacteria; phylum Myxococcota; class Myxococcia; order Myxococcales; family Myxococcaceae; genus Corallococcus; species Corallococcus carmarthensis. The sequence continues at coordinate 77,818 of NZ_RAWE01000018.1, forward strand.
TCTTGAAGGACCGCTGCGTGCAGTACCTCACCGCGCTCACGGACCGGCGCTACCAGGGCGTGGAGTGGGACCGGGACGGCAACGCCTTCCTGCTCGGGCCCAACAGCCGCATCCCGGTGGGGGAGCTGTCCCCGAAGGACATCGACCTCTACTACCTGGCGTTGCGCATGACGGTGGTGGAGAAGACGTGCGCCCGGGTGAAGCGCCCCTTCATCCTGGACGACGTGCTGACGGGCATGGACGAGGCGAAGCTGCCCCTCGTCGCCCGCATGCTCAAGCACCTGGGCACGCTCACGCAGGTCCTGCACGTCACCGGACACCCCGGCTTCGGCCAGATGTCGGACGGCACCGTTAGCGTCTAGCCGCCGCCGGAAGTGCGTGGGGCGGCTAGACGCTAACGGTGCCGTCCGACAT
>NZ_RAWE01000190.1 GCF_003611695.1 Corallococcus carmarthensis
GTCCACCCGCCCGCCGGTGACGCAGGCCCCACAGGTCCGCGCGCGCAGGGAGGGGTCCTCGACGTGGCGGCGGCAGGAGGCCCAGCACTCGGAAGCGACCGTGCCAGCCCGGGAGGGACTGGCCGCCAGCAGGAGCACCAGGAGGAGGAGGCGGGACACGCGGCGGACATTCTAGCGCACCCGGGCCCATCCTTTCCGTGCGGGTCTCCTTGCCTTTTGCGTCCCGCTGCGCCATACCCCCCGACCCTCTGAAGATTTCCAGATTGCATCCAGCTAGGCGGAAGGAGGTGACTGCATGCCCGGTATTCGAGTGAAGGAAGGTGAGTCCATCGAAAGCGCTCTCAAGCGCTTCAAGAAGGCCACCGAGAAGGCCGGAATCCTTTCCGAGATCCGCAAGCGCGAGCACTACGAGAAGCCTTCCGTGAAGCGGAAGAAGAAGGCCCTCGCCGCCAAGAAGCGCGCTGTGAAGAAGGCCCGCAAGTCGTACTAGCAGGCCCGCAGTGAGGAGCCGGGGCTCCTTGAAGCAGTCAGGTGCCCTGGCTCCCGCCGTCCCATCCCCTGGCGCGGCGACCCTTTTCCCCGCCCGTGAGGAATCCCGACATGACCACCCTGAAAGAGCGCCTGACCGCGGACCTGAAGGACGCGATGCGGGCCAAGGACGAGCTGACCCTGAGCGTGGTGCGCATGCTCAAGAGCGCCGTGAAGTACAAGGAGGTCGAGCCGGGCGCCAGCGAACTGGACGACGCGGGCATCCAGCAGGTCATCGCCGGCCTCATCAAGCAGCGCCGCGACTCCATCGAACAGTTCAAGGCGGGTGGCCGCCCGGAGCTGGCGGACAAGGAAGAGCAGGAGATTTCCGTCCTGCAGCGCTACCTGCCCAAGCAGCTCACCCCGGAAGAGCTCACCGCCGCCGTCCAGGCCTCCATCGCCGAGGTCGGCGCCAAGGGCCCCAAGGACATGGGCGCGGTCATGAAGAACGTGAACCCCAAGCTCCAGGGGCGCGCCGAGGGCAAGGCCATCTCCGAGGAAGTGAAGTCCCAGTTGGCCAAGCTGTCCTGAAGCACCCGTCGTTTCGGGGAAGGGGCGCCGGGAACGTCTCCCAGGTGCCCTCCCCAGCCCCGGCTTGAGCGGATTTTTTGATCCCTCGCCCTTCGCCCATTAAGCGCTGATCCCAAGGCCGTCCGCCCGTCCCCCACCTTGGGAGCCGAGCAGACAGCCTTCAGGAGTGCGCGCCGTGTCCCAGCTCCCGTCGGTTTCCGCGCCCCGCTCGCGTCCGCCTGCCCTACCCGCCTGGGTGGGCAGCCGTGGAGGCAGCCGGCCGGGGTGCGTCAGACGGGGCGGTCAGGATGACGGGCGGAAGGCCGCGCTCATGCGGATGGATGGAGGGGCGTCGTGATTCCGGAGCACAAGATCCAGGAGGTCCTCGACCGCGTGGACATCGTGTCCCTGGTGTCCCGTCACGTGGAGCTGAAGAAGGCCGGGCGCGAGTTCAAGGGCCGCTGCCCCTTCCATCAGGAGAAGACGCCGTCGTTCTACGTGGTGCCGGAGAAGCGCTTCTATTTCTGCCACGGCTGCCGGGCCAGCGGCGACGCGGTGTCCTTCGTACAGCGATACCTGGGCAAGACGTTCCAGGACGCGGTGCAGGACCTGGCCCAGGAAGTGGGCATCGACCTGGAGGCCGCGCAGGACCCGGGCCTCAAGGAGCGCCAGCAGGTCAAGGAGGCCACCGACTTTGCTGCGGAACACTTCCGCACCCTGCTCTGGCACGAAGACGAGGGCCGCGCCGCCCGGGCCTACCTCGCCAGCCGGGGCGTGTCGGAAGAGGTCGCCAAGGGCTTCGGCCTGGGGTGGGCGCCTGCTGAATGGGGCCTACTAGCAGACCGTTTCCAGCAGAACGGCATGCTGGAGTGGGGCTTGAAGGCAGGCCTGATAACCAAGCGCGCTAGCGGTGACGGGTACAACGACTTCTTCCGCAGCCGCCTGATGGTGCCCATCCGCGCGCCAGAGGGCCGACCTATCGCGTTCGGCGGTCGGCTGGTAGCAGCTGAGGATGGGCCCAAATACCTTAACTCGAGAGAATCCCGGCTCTACAACAAGAGTGAAACGCTCTTCGGGATGGATCAGGCTCGGGATGCAATCCGCAAGCGCAAGACCGCAATTCTCGTCGAAGGATATTTCGACTGCATCGGCCTGCACCAAGTTGGAGTGCATCAAGCAGTGGCCCTCTGCTCAACCAACCTGACGACGGGCCACCTCCAGTTACTGAAGCGGGCGGACACACGAGATGTAATGCTGCTTTTGGATGGTGATTCAGCGGGGCTCGCAGCAGTCGAGCGCTTAGCTGGTCCCCTACTTGCAACAGGGACGCCCACTCGGGTTGCGATACTTCCTCAAGGTGACGACCCCGACGAGTTCGCCCGACGCGAAGGCCTAAAGGGCATGGAGCGCCTTTTAGAGGGCGCTCAGACCCTGACCGCCTACCTCTTCGCGACTCTTCTTCCCAAAGGGACGCGCGCAGAGTTCGAGGAAAAAATGGTGGCCTTGGAGCGGCTCAGGCCTGTCACCATCCAAGTCCCCCCTGGGCTTACACGCTCGGCGCTGGTCAACGCACTGGCGAGCCACTTCGGCTGGACGCCTGAAAAGATTGAGTCGGCCCTCCAGTACAGGCCTCCACCTCCGCCTAAGCCGGTTCCGCTCAATTCGGCTTCAGCACAACAAAGTCCATCAACCGCTCCGCGCCCCCAAATCGAGCGGCCTCCACACGAGTCAGAAGCGCTCTATGTGGCCGCTATCCTCCGCGAGCCCCGGCTGCTCGCGAGGGACATTTTTCGGGTATGTGATGAATTATCTCACATGGGACTTCGAGTCCTTCTGGCCCAAGCCACGTCCGGGAAAGGCGCGGAAGAAGCGCTCTATGAAGCGACGGAAGTCGTCAAGCGAGCGCTCGTTGCCGCTGGGAGTCGCCTCTCGCCGGCCGGAATGGAACTGGAGTCGGAGTTCCTACTTACATGCCGCGACATCATGTTGCGGCGCATCGACGAGCGGCTCGTTTATATAAAGCGGGCGACGGAACAGACGCCGGGGTCATTCGATTTGACAGAAGAGACGCGTCAGCTCCTGTCCGAGCGCAAGGAGCTGCTGGCCCTCCGCAAGCGCGTCCTCGATGAGCTGAGGCCTGCCTCCTCGGCAACGGGAACAAAGGCACCAATGCAACCGGTTTGAGTTCGCGTTTGTAAGAAAGCTCGACTTTGCGGTAGATCGGCCGGCTCGCCCAGGCCAAAGCACCTGATTTTCTTAAGGAGAAGTACCCGAATGCCGACGCAGAAGCCCCCCAAGGCATCCGTGAAGCCCACCAAGAAGAAGGTGGATCCGGTGATCCGCAAGAAGAAGGCCCCGGACAGCCCTGCGGCGAAGGTCACGAAGGCAGCGGAGCCTGACGAGAAGGAGCTGGTGGCGAAGGAAGCCCCCGCCGAGGCGACCGAGAAGATCAAGAAGAAGAAGGGCGTGGCCGCCATCGCCGACGACGTGGACCCCGAGGAGGCCGCGGAGGAAGCCGCCGCCGCCGTCCAGGTGGACCCGGACGCCGTCGAAGACGACGTGGAGGAGGATCCCGTCGCCGAGCGCAAGGAAGTGAAGGACCTGCTGGCCGCGGGCCGCGAGAAGGGCTTCCTCACCTATGACGAGGTGAACGACGCCCTCCCCGCCGACATCGTGTCGTCCGATCAGATCGACGACGTGATGAGCATGTTCGGCGACAACGACATCGAGATCGTGGACGCGCAGAAGGCCGCGCAGTCCAACGAGATCAAGCCCACCGTCGCGGTCGAGGAAGAGAAGGAAGACCAGGACGAGGACGAGAAGGACGAGGACGACGAGCCGGGCGGCAAGTCCAACGATCCCGTCCGCCTCTACCTGCGCAAGATGGGCAGCGTCAGCCTCCTCACCCGCGAGGGCGAGGTGGAGATCGCCAAGCGCATCGAAGAGGGCGAGAAGGAAGTCCTGCGCGCGCTGCTCGCCTGCCGCGTCGCCGTGGCGGACATCCTGGACATCAGCAACCGCCTGAAGACCGGCAAGCTGCGCGTGCGCGACGTCATCAAGGACGCGCCCGAAGAGGCCCAGTCTGAGAACGCGGAAGAGCCCGCCGAGGAAGCAGCCGAGGGCGAGGCCCCCGCGCAGCTGGCGCAGAGCGAGCTCAACAAGATCGAGCAGATCTCCAAGCAGATCGAGCGCTTCCGCAAGTTCGCCAAGGACTGCGAGGTCCTGGAGGAGGAGCTCTCCGGGAAGAAGAAGCTCACCGAGGTCCGCAAGAAGGAGCTCAAGCAGGAGGTGAAGGACCTTCGGACCAAGATGATGGAGGTCCTGGAGGAGATGCGGCTGAACAAGAAGCAGGTGGACCGCATCGTCGTGAACCTCAAGGGCCTCATCGAGCGCGTGGAGAAGGCGGAGGAGGAGCTCGGGGACCTGGAGCGCCGCTACGGCGTGGTGATGAAGGACCTGCGCCCGCAGCTCAAGGAGTCGCGCGAGAACCCGAACATCGCCAAGAAGCTCCAGAAGCAGCTCAACTTCACGCCTGAGCAGCTGGAGGTCCTGGACCGCGACGTGCGCACGGCGGTGCGGAAGATCAAGCGCGTGGAGGAGGAAGCCAACCTCCCCGTGGACGCGCTGCGCCGCAACTACGACGCCATCCGCCTGGGTGAGAAGCGCGCCGAGCGCGCCAAGAGCGAGCTGGTGGAGGCGAACCTGCGCCTCGTGGTCTCCATCGCGAAGAAGTACACGAACCGCGGCCTGCAGTTCCTGGACCTCATCCAGGAGGGCAACATCGGCCTGATGAAGGCGGTGGACAAGTTCGAGTACAAGCGCGGCTACAAGTTCTCGACGTACGCCACCTGGTGGATCCGTCAGGCCATCACCCGCGCCATCGCGGACCAGGCCCGCACCATCCGCATCCCGGTGCACATGATCGAGACCATCAACAAGCTCATCCGCACGAGCCGCTACCTCGTGCAGGAGATTGGCCGCGAGCCGACGCCGGAAGAGATCGCGGAGAAGATGGAGCTGCCGCTCGACAAGGTGCGCAAGGTCCTGAAGATCGCCAAGGAGCCCATCTCCCTGGAGACGCCCATTGGCGAGGAAGAGGACAGCCACCTGGGCGACTTCATCGAGGACAAGAGCCTGGTGTCGCCCGCGGACGCGGTCATCAACATGAACCTGGCCGAGCAGACCCGGAAGGTGCTGGCCACGCTCACGCCGCGCGAGGAGAAGGTCCTGCGCATGCGCTTCGGCATTGGCGAGAAGAGCGACCACACGCTGGAAGAGGTGGGCCAGGACTTCGAGGTGACGCGCGAGCGCATCCGCCAGATTGAAGCCAAGGCGCTGCGCAAGCTGCGCCACCCCAGCCGCTCCAAGCGCCTGCGCTCCTTCGTGGAGAGCTGACGCAGGACCGTTGAGCTGATTGGATTCGAAGGCCTCCGTTCCTTGAGTGGACCGGGGGCCTTCGTCGTTTTCGTCCCCGAGGTGCGCCGTGGCCGCGAAGAAGCCCGCCGAGAAGCCCCTGCCCTTCTCCGACAACGTGATGAAGCAGGTGCGCTCCATTCCCCGGGGCGAGGTGCGCTCCTACGCGCAGGTGGCCATCTACGCGGGGCGGCCGGGCGCGGCGCGCGGCGTGGGGCGGGAGCTGAAGCACCTGCCGGGGCAGGCCACGCAGGTGCCCTGGTGGCGGGTCATCCGTTCGGACGGGACGCTGGCGCCCCCGGTGGCGCACGAGCAGGCGAAGCGCCTGCGCGCCGAGGGCGTCACCGTGAACGAACGGGGGCAGGTGTTCCGCGTGGTGAAGAAGGACGGCAAGGCCTGACACCTGGCGACGCTTGCCAGGCGCGCGCGGGCGGAGAGATAGTCACTTCCGCGTCTGGCGTCAGAGACATGAGGGCCCTTAGCTCAGCGGTTAGAGCTGTCGGCTCATAACCGATTGGTCCCTGGTTCGAATCCAGGAGGGCCCACTCCCCTCATTCCAGAGGCTCCTGCCTCACCGCGGCCTGGGGCGCCATGCGCGCCTCCTCCGCTTGCTGTTCCTGGCTAGAGCCGCCGCTTCGTCAGGAGCATGCCAATGCCTTTCAGCACGGTGGTGAGAGCGCCCGTCCCCCAATGAGTGGTCTGGGGTACCTGTCGGATGGGGAGTTTGAGGGTCTTGGGTTCGAGGCGTGGCTTGTACGTGTCCAGGAACAGGGGGCGTGGAACCGGGTCGAAGTACTTTTCGTCGACGCGCGCGAGGACGTTGAAGTCGCTCTTCATGGGCAGCTCCGAAACCGCGCTGGCCTCAAGATACCTTGCCTCCTCCAGCCCTTTCTCGATGATCCTCAACTGCTGTTCCTTCGACTTCGCCGCCAGGAGTTGTTTGCGGAGATTCAGGGCGCTTCGCAGCGTGGCAACCGACAGGTCCTGGTACGAGAGCAACTGGAAGAAACCAAGACAGACGGCCGTGTCCACGAAGGAGATGGAGGAGACCTTCTTGGGATTCATGAGGACGAGGTCCTCGGTATAGGCCACCTGCCCGTAGGCGAAGTCCCTCAGGAAGGGCTTCTTGTGTTGTTGGAGGAAGGCATCGAGGAATTGGTACTGGAGCTTGGCCGCGATGCTGAACCGGATGACATGGGACCCCAGGGGGTCCTCTAGCCTCCCCATCTTCTCGAACGCTTTCTGGTTTCGCTCGAACTTGTCCGGCACACGCAAGAGGCCCATCTTCATGATGGCCCGCTCCCAGTGCCCGCACTTCTCCTGGATGGCGCCCTCATAGTTCCAGTGCGAGCCCTTCTCCGAGGGCGGCTTCGCGATGACCTCCTGGAGGATCGAGAAGTTGCGTTCGGAGACGCACTCCTTGAGCGACGTGGGCAGGTCCTGCCAGGTGAACATGTCGGGCAGTTCCAGCGGCATGTAGTCCTCGCCGGTGCGGACGGACCGCAACGCGTGGATCATCTGCATGAGCGCATGGAGATACACCCACCGGTTGTCACGCAGCAGCTTCGGGTTCTGACTTTTCTTGTTCCAGCCTGGCTCGTACGAGAACTGGAGCCAGGAGTAGTCCGGGAAGTGGCCCATCCGGCCATGCCCCACGAAGGCCCCTTCCACCAGCCCGGAGAGGATCAACGGCGGCGAGGTACGCTGCTGCCCCGAATACCATTGATAGGATGGAAGTTTCTCCCAGGAGTCCCCCCGCTCCGAGACGTGGACGGTGGGCTTCGCGTCATTGAACGAGCCAGGGCCAACATAGACATCCGGAACCCAGTACGTCGTGACTGCATCAATCACCTGCACAGGAAAGCACGAGCGGGTGGACGCGCCTCTCCTCTACGGGCATCTGGCGCGCGAAGGATCCGCACACCACAACGGCGAAGAGGAACAGCGCCGTTCCCACCAGCCCCGCGCTTCGTCATCCATCCCGTCAAGGGCTCACCGGCGGGACTGTGCATTCTCAGCTCAAAACATGATAGACCTGACCAAGCAGTATCCGCTCAATCCGCACCCTGGAGGCCATGATGAAGCACTCGAGCCCGTGGATGTTGGTCTGTGCAGTCGGTCTGCTGTTGGGGTGCGGAGGGCCGCCCGAAGACTCGCCGCCGGATGTTTCCGAAGGGCAGCAGGACGCGCGCATCTCGCAGACCCTCATCCGTGCACTGCCGGATGGGACGATGGCCCAGGAGACGACGTTCATCACCCGGGCGGAGCAACGGGCCCAGCTCGAAGCACGTGAGGCGCTCTTGCGGAACCTGGGCGCGGGCGTCACCCAGCAGGACCTGGACGACCTGGCCATCGACGGAGGATGTGCTGGCTCCAGCCTCTGGCTCTTTGACCAGGCGGGGCGCCAGGGCAACCAGCTCTGCCTCTACAAGCAGGCAGGGGCGCCTCAGGGCTGGCTGAACCTTGGAACGGTCATCCGCATCTGGAGCAGCCCCCGGCTCCTGACCTGGGCAGGCGCCGTCCGCAGTCTCTGGTCGGGCGTCCACCCTGGCAGCCTGCAGTATTGCACCGCCACCCTCTGCTACAGCACCCCCTATCAGAACTTCAATGCCTATCAGCCGATGGACACCATCACCGCCTCGGCGTCGCAGCTGAACTGGGCCTACCTGTACGACCCGTGACCCCGGAGGACCGTCAGCCCATGAGCCGCGAGAGCACGCGCACCGCGGCGCGCAGTCCCGCGGGGCTGGCCCCCGAAAACCCCAGGACCAGTCCCTGTTCCCCACCCCGCCCCAGGTAGAGCGGTGACAGCCGGCGGGCACCGAGCCGCTTCGGCTCGGTGCGCTGGACGACGTCTCCATCCCGCCAGCCGGGTGCGAGCAAGGCCGTGACGTGCATGCCAGCCTCCGCCGCTCCGGGCCGCAGCCACCCTTCCGCCTCACGCCGCAGGGCATCCAGCAGCGCATCCCGCCGCTCCGCATAGGCCAATCGCATCTGTCGCAGGTGCGCGGCGTAGTGCCCCGCCTCCATGAAGTGCGCCATCGCCGCCTGGGACAGCAGCGGCGCATGCCCATCCGTGGCGGCCCGCGCGGCGGTGAAGGGCTCCACCAGCGCGTCCGGGACGACGAGGAAGGCGAGCCGCAGCGAAGGGAACATCACCTTGTTGAAGGTGCCCGCATAGAGGACGCGCCCCGCCACGTCCAATCCCTGGATCGCCGCCAGGGGCCTCGTGGCGTAGCGGAACTCGCTGTCGTAGTCGTCCTCGAAGATCCAGGCACGCGCGGCCCGAGCCCACTCCAGCAACGCCAGCCGCCGGGGCAGGCTCAGCGTCACGCCCAGCGGGTACTGGTGCGAAGGCGTGACGTAGGCCAGCCGGGCCTTCGGAGCACGCGCGGTGCCCACCTCCACCCGGAGCCCCTCCGTGTCCACCGGCACGGGACACACGCGCGCCCCCGCGGACTCGAACGCGGCACGCGCCCCCAGATAGCCGGGCTCCTCCAGCCACACGCCCTCCCCTTCGTCCAGGAGCAGCCGCGCGGAGAGGTCCAGCGCCTGCTGCGTGCTGGCGAGCACCAGCACCTGTCGCCATCCACAGCGCACCCCACGCGCCGTGCCCAGGTGCGCGGCGATGGCTTCTCGCAGCGGCCGGAACCCCGCCGGCTCGCCCGCGGTCATCAGCCCTGGCCGCAGGTGCCGGGCCTGCTTCGCCACCGCGCGGCCCCACAGGTGCGTGGGGAACAGGTCCAACGCGGGCAGGCATGGCGTGAAGGGCTGCACGTCGCGGGGCTCCGGCGGCAGCACGTCGCGGGACAGGCGCTGCCCCCGGCGTGACAGACCCGGCCGGGCCAGGGGGCCGCTGCGACGCGCGGGAGCGGCGGTGATGCTCCGGGGCAGTCGCGCATGCTCGGGCAGCGCCACCACGCTGCCGGAGCCGACGCGCCGCTCCAGGAAGCCCTCCGCGTCCAACTGGGCGAAGGCTCCCTCCACGGTGCCTCGGGAGACGCCAAGCTCGCGCGCCAGCGTGCGCGTGGAGGGCAGCCGGCTGCGCGGCGCGAGCGCACCGGAGAGGATGGCCTCCCGCAGCCGCTCATAGAGCTGGCGGTGGAGGGGCGCACCCCCTCCGGTCTCCGGCTGCAGGAAGGGCAGGGACACTCCGGCGGCCCGCTTCGGCATGCCCCCATGAAGCCAGGACCCGGGCTCCCCGGCAACCGGCGGCCCATCCATAATGGCCCATACCCTGGAGCTGAAATGGAGCTATCCGCCAGACCACTCTGGAGGCACATTTCCGCGTGTCGAAGCCACTGGAGGTCCCGTCATGACTGCTTCCGCCACTGCGTTCTCCTTCGTCCTCGAAACGCCGGCCGCGACGCCCGAGGAGGCCCGGCGCCACTTCCTCGCGAAGCTGTCCGTGGAGACGGACCCGGCCGACGTCCACCTGGACCTGGAGCGCGGCAAGAAGGGCTTCGTCGTGGTGGACGTGCGCACGAAGGAGGCCTGGGCCGAGCGCCACGTGCCCGGCGCGCTCAACCTCCCGTCACGGACCGTCAGCGCGGAGACGACGGCGCACCTGAGCAAGGACGATGTCATCATCACCTACTGCTGGGGCCCGGGCTGCAACGGCTCCACCAAGGCGGCCGCCCGCTTCGCCGCGCTGGGCTTTCGCGTGAAGGAGATGATTGGCGGCATCGAGTACTGGGTGAAGGAAGGCCACGCCACCGAGGGCACGGCCCCGCGCGGCACGCCCGTGTACGCACACCCTGTCGACACCTGACGTGGGCGGACACGTCCACCGCGAATGTCTTGCTTGAGCAACATTGCCCGGTCGACTGGGAAAGGCCAGACATCCCAGGATTAATCAAAACCCTTTCATCCCCAGGCGGCCCCGGTGGCGCTGGGGACGGCCCGGTTCCCGCTGACCCGGATTGCGCTTCCCGCCTGCGTCCGGGATGCTCCCCACCGTCGAGTCGCCCGGGCCGGCACGCCAGCCATTGGCGTGCCTCCGGCGGTCCGAAAGACAGGGATGGGGATGCACGGACAGAGACGCGGGGGTCTGGGGGCGCAAAGCCTGCTCACCAGTTTGATGGTGGTACTCACGGCGGGCGGCTGTGGTGACGCGCCGGTCACCGTGGACACGCGGGCCGCGCGGCTCTTGGGGACGGGGGGAACGCCGCCGGTGCCGGAGCTGGTGGCGGACATCTGGCCGGGGGATTCCGACTCCAACCCCACCACCCTGACGAACGTCAACGGCACGCTCTACTTCGAGGCGACCGAGTCTCTCTACGGGGGCCAACCCTGGAAGAGCGACGGCACCGCGGCGGGCACCGTGCGCCTGCGGGCCATCTCCTCGCTTCCCAGCGCGGGACCGACGTCCTTCACGGCGGTCGGCGGCACCGTGTACTTCAGCGCCGACGATGGCTGGAGCGGCCGCGAGCTGTGGAAGACGGACGGCACCCAGGCCGGCACCGTGATCGTCGAGAACATCTACGTGGGAACGGCGGGGAGCGGGGCCACCACCCACTCGAACCCGTCCTGGCTCACGCCGATGAACGGGACGCTCTATTTCACCGCGACGGACAGCGTCGGGACCGACCGGCTCTGGAAGAGCAACGGGACCGACTGGGGGACCACCGCCGTCCAGCTCTACACATGGTACGAGGCGGGTGCTTCCTCCTGGCTCACGAACCTCAACGGCACCCTCGTCTACGTGTCGAGCACCGCCAACCTGGGCTTCGAGCTGTGGCGGAGCGACGGCACCCAGGCCGGCACCGCGCTCATCAAGGACTTCAATCCTGGCAGCGGCAGCTTCGTCCCTCCCTACATCCCACCGCTGCTCACGGTTTCGAATGGCTCCATCTTCTTCAAGGGCAATGACGGGACCTCCGGCTTCGAGCTGTGGAAGACGGACGGCACCCAGGCGGGCACCCTGCTCGTGCGAGACATCTGGCCCGGCGCCGGAGGCTCCTACCCCTCCGAGCTCGTGGACGTGAATGGCACGCTGTTCTTCATCGCCACGGATGCCGCCGGCGAGGAGCTGTGGAAGAGCGATGGCACCCAGGCGGGCACCGTGCGCATCAATGACATCTGGCCCGGGCACTTGTGGTCCTCGCCGTCCTCGCTCACCGCCGTGGGCAACACCGTCTACTTCCTCGCCGATGACGGCGTCAGCGGCAGGGAACTGTGGAAGACGGACGGCACCGAGGCGGGCACCGTGCGCGTCCGCGACCTGCGCCCCGGTGCCGCGAGCCCCTCGCTGACCTCGCTCACCGCCGTGGGCTCCACCCTCTTCTTCGTGGCGGATGACGGGGTCAGCGGCAAGGAGCTGTGGAAGACGGACGGCACCCAGGCCGGCACCGTGCGCGTGAAGGACATCTGGCCCGGTGCGCTGGGGTCCTCCCCCTCGTCGCTGGTCCACCGGAACGGCGTCCTCTACTTCGCGGCGGACGACGGCGTGTACGGCAGGGAGCCGTGGATGAGCGACGGCACCGACGCGGGCACCGTGCTGCTGCGGAACATCCACACGACGCCGCGCAATTCGTACCCGGCGTTCATGATGGACCTGAACGGCACGCTCCTCTTCACGGCCACCAGCGGCGTGTATGGCCGGGAGCTGTGGAAGACCGACGGCACGGTGGCGGGCACCGTTCCCGTCAAGGACATCAACCCCGGCCCCGCGAGCGCGTCTCCGACGGCGTTCGTCCGGGTGGATGACACGCTCTACTTCGCGGCGGACGATGGGACGAGCGGCGCCGAGCTGTGGAAGACGGACGGCACCCAGGCAGGCACCGTGCGCGTCAAGGACATCCGGCCCGGGGCCACGGGCTCGCTGGACCTCCTGAACGTCGTCCTCGCGCGGGTGGGGCGCACGCTCTACTTCGCGGCGGATGACGGGGTCAGCGGCAGGGAGCTGTGGAAGACGGACGGCACCCAGGCGGGCACCGTGCGCGTCAGGGACATCCGCGCCGGAGCCACGGGAGCCCTCGGCGTCGGCGTTCCCGCGCTCGGCAGCGCGGGCGGGGTGCTCTACTTCGCGGCGGATGACGGGGTCAGCGGCACGGAGCCGTGGAAGACGGACGGCACCGAGGCGGGCACCGTGCGCGTCAGGGACCTCTATCCCAGCGCTGGAAGCTCCTATCCCATGCGCTTCACGGAGGTGGCGGGGACGCTCTTCTTCATCGCCACGGATTACCTCGCCGGCTACGAGCTGTGGAAAAGCGATGGGACTGAAGCCGGCACCGTGCGCGTGAAGGACATCTACCCCGGCTCCAACTTCTCGTTCCCCGACAACTTCCTGGTGGTGGGAGCAACGCTCTATTTCACGGCGGACGACGGCAGCTCCGGCCGGGAGCCGTGGAAGAGCGATGGGACGCAGGCCGGCACCGTGCGGGTGCGGGACATCGCTCCGGGCACGGCGAACGCCTCTGTCTCCGGGCTCACGTCCTACAAAGGGCGGGTCTTCTTCTCCGCCAGTGAGGGCGTCAACGGCTCGGAGCTCTGGGCCACGGATGGGACCGAGGCGGGCACCGTGCGCGTCAAGGACATCCGGCCCGGAGCGGCGGGCTCGAGTCCGCAGGGCCTGCAGGTCATCGGAGATACGCTGATCTTCAGTGCCTTCAGCGCCGCCTCCGGGGGCGCCGATGTGTGGCAGACGGACGGGACCGAGGAGGGGACGCGGCTGTTCCTCGCCATGCCGGGGACGGGCGTCAACCGGCCCAACGGGTTCCTCCTCATGGGGGACACGCTGTACTTCCAGGGCTCTGACGGCACGCATGGGGCCGAGCTGTGGCGCGCGCGGAATGTCCTCGACGTGACGCCTCCCACGGTGACCTGCCCCACGCCCGTGGTGGCATCAGCCACCGGTCCGCGGGGCGCGGTGGTGGACTTCCCTCCCGCGACGGCGAGCGACGACGGCCCGGCCAGCCCCGCGTTGAGCTACAGCCATCCGAGCGGGAGCCTGTTTCCGCTGGGGGCCACGAGCGTCACCGTCACGGCGCGGGACGCGGCCGGCAACAGCGCCACCTGCGCCTTCGGGGTGACAGTGCGGGACACCACGGCGCCGGACCTCGTCTGTCCGGCGGACGTGGCGGCGCTGGCGACGGCAGACGCGGGCGCGACGGTGGAGTATCCGGCGGCCGCGGCCTCGGACGCCGTGTCCTCCGCGACGGTCGCATACAGCCAGGCTTCCGGGACGACCTTCCCGGTGGGGATGACCGTCGTCACCGTCACTGCCACGGATGACGCGGGCAATGCGTCGTCCTGCGCGTTCTCCGTGACGGTGACGGACACCGCTCCACCGGCCATCACCTGTCCGGAGGATGTCTCCGCTGAAGCGACCAGCGCCGCGGGCGCCGCGGTCCCCTACCCTGCGGCCGCCGCCACGGGGACAGGGGCGGTGCCGGTGACGTACAGCCACGTGTCCGGTTCGGTCTTCCCCATGGGGGCGACCCCCGTCACCGCGACGGCGCGCGACGAGCGGGGGCGCATGGCCACGTGCGGCTTCACCGTCACCGTGCGGGACACGACGCCCCCCACGCTGGTGTGCCCGGCGAACCTCATCGTCGAGGCCACGGGGGCGAACGGCGCGGCCGTGGACTTCCCGGAGGCCACGGCGTCCGACCGGGTCTCGGAGTTCGTGACGCTGAGCTACAGCCGCGCTCGCGGCGCTGTCTTTCCGCTCGGGATGACAGGGGTCTTCGTCAGTGCTTGGGATGACGCGGGCAATCTGAAGACCTGCTCCTTCCGCGTCACCGTGCGAGACGCCACGCAGCCCCAAGCTCGCCTGCCCCACTGATGTCATCGCGGAGGCCGTGGACGCCACGGGCGGGCGTGACGTACGCCACCGTCGCCCCGGTCGATGCCGTCTCCGGCCCCGCCCTGACGGTGGCGTACAGCGCGCCCGTTGCGGGTTGTCGCCACGTCGGCCTCGTCGCAATGACGCAGTGACCCAGAGCCACTCGCATCTCGTCACGGAACCCGTGACAATCCGCGGCATGAACCTGCGACGCTCGATTCGCTCCCTGTTGGTTGTCTCCCTCGCGGCCGTTCCCATCCTTCCCGGCTGTGGCTCTGATAACGGGCCACCAACGCCGCCCCCAGGCCTCGATGCGGGCACCACGTCCGACGCGGGCACCGAGCTGGATGCAGGCTCCACGGCCGACGCGGGCACCGAGCCAGATGCGGGCACCACGTCCGACGCAGGCACCGAGCCGGATGCAGGCTCCACGGTCGACGCAGGCACTGAACCGGATGCAGGCACCACGGTCGACGCAGGCACCGAACCGGATGCGGGCACCACGCCCGACGCAGGTACCACGCCCGACGCGGGCTCCGAACCGGATGCGGGCACCACGCCCGATGCAGGCACCACGCCTGACGCGGGCACCGAACCGGACGCAGGCACCACGCCTGACGCTGGCACCACGCCCGACGCGGGCACCCAGCCAGATGCAGGCACCGACCCATTCGCCACCTGCGAAGGCGAGTGCCAGGAGACCGCCGTCACGATCCAGATGAACGGGGAACAGCGCTCCCTGACCAACGCCTACTTCGGCTACGAGGAGCCGTCGACTCCCGGGGACCCGTGGACACTGTGGATCGAGCTCAACAACGGCACGGCGGGTGAGTGCCCGTCCCAGGAGTCGCCGGTCCCGCCACAGCTCGTCAATGTCTACAACGTCAAGGTGCCGGTGGACGCGACGCCGCAGGAGGGCTCCGCGCCGGGTGAGCCGAGAGCGACGCTTGTCGACTTCGAGGGCGTGCTCAGCACGGCGTTCTTCGATCACAGCACGAACCTCATCTTCACGCCCGTGGCGGCCTCGCTCTGCCCCTCCTGCATCAAGGCAGGCAGCCCACCCGCGTCGCACTTCGTGGCCTTCGACGTGGATGGCCTCTACGAGAATGGCGCCCTCACCGGACACGGATACGCCACGTACTGCCCCTCGCTCAACTACCTCCAGGACAACTGATGGCGGTCCCGCTCACCTGACGGTGAGCCAACCCGGCCCGGGTTCCCTACAAGGGGGCCCGGGCCGTTGTTTGGAGGGAGCGGCACCTCTGGCATTGGCCGCAAGCCCATGGGCGCCAATGGCAACATCCCTGGAGCCCACCGGGCAAGAACATGCACTGCTCATCACTCGATGTGCCGGTGCCCATGGACGCCCCCAGCAGCACGATATCCTGGTGTGCCATTCATCTCGGAATGACACACCAGGAGGCACACATGCAGGTGAAGTCCATTGTCATGGGCATCATGCTGGCCGCGGGACTGCTGACGGGCTCGTGTGCACGGACAAATGCGATGAGCGGCTCAACACCTGCCTGCGTCTTGGCACCGTCCACATGCTCATCTGCTTCGACCGTCACGACACCTGCCTGATGAACTGCCCCATCGAGGAGTAGCGGACGCAGCCGCGCCAGCGGACCCGGCGCAACGTGCCGCCGGGTATCCGCTGAAGCGGGGCCTTGCGGAGGACGGCGAAGCAGGAGCCACCCGATAGCCGCCCTGGCCCCTTCGAGTCCGTGCCCGGTGCCCGCTACTCCTTGAGGCGCAACAGGCGCCGCGTGGCGACGCACACCACCCGGCCCTCCAGCGCTTCGAGCCCGTGCCCCCTGCAGAACGCATCGTAGGCGGAGGGCCGCTCCCCTTCGATGTGGAACAGCGCCCGAGGCAGGGCCGTGTCCACCAGCTCCTCCGACGGCGTGAGGTCCGTCACCCCGAGCGTCCGGACCACCAGCTCCTCCAGGCCGGCCTGTCCCTCCACCGGCCCCCGGGAGAGGATGTACGAGAGCGCCCCCACCGTCTGGGTTGGCGCCACGGGGCGCAGGTTGTCCGCCGCGAGCAATTCCTCCCAGACGACTTCATGCAGGTCCCTCGCGGCCGCCGCGAGCGTCATGGACACCACCAGCCCCCCGCTCACCACCACGCCCCGGCCATGTCCCAGGTCGAAGCGGTGGTGATCCAGGTGGATGGGGTGGGTCACCAACAGCTGCGTCGAAAGCGCCAGGTTCGCCGTCACACCCAGCGGCCTCGCGAAGCCATGCAGCAGCAGCTCGCCCTCGTCGAACGACGTCACGGAGGCGGCGCGCGGCGGCACGTCCCCCAGCCTCCGCGTGAGCGCGTCGCGGAAGGCCTGGGCCTTCGCCTGCTCGTCCGCCTCCAGCGCCGCGGCGGCGGTGGAGGGAGCGAAGGCTTCCGGCTGACGGCGATACAGCTCCAGCTTGTCCAGCGTGAAGACGGGGACGTCGTCCTCCACGCGCAGCATGCGGCGGTGGGTCGTCACCACGGCGCGCCTCCCATCCCCGGTGTTGCGCACCGAGCGGACCTGGATCTCCTGCCGGAAGGTGTCACCCACCCGCAGCGGCGCGAGCTGTCGCGCGTTGCGGAAGCCCAGGTGATAGATGGCACCGTGCGTGCTCGACATGCTGCACGCCAGATAGAGGCCCATCATGAAGGGCAGGGGCGGTGCGTCGGGACCGGACAGCCCCAACCGGGCCGCGAACGGCGCGCTCGTCACCACCCGGTCGTGTGAATAGAAGCACTGGACCCACAGGTCCCGCATCCCCGCCGTCGCCGTCATCTCATACGGGTTGGGCAGGACGTCGTCCGGGCTGGGCGGGCGGTGGAGCGCGTGCGACACGCGGCGCCCCCGCACCCGGGGCTCCGCCTCCGAGGCCGGGACGGACGGTGGGCAGAGCGCGAGCATCCGGTGCGCGGCCTTCAGGTGCGGCGGCCCCACGAGCAGCCCGTCCACGATGGCCATCCCTTCCGTCTCCACCGCGCCTCCAGCCTCGGGAGCCGCGAGCCCCGGCACCTTGCGCGTCAGCGTCGCGAGCGCGCCCTGGCCCTGCGCCTGCGTCACCTTCCGGGCCCACGCCAGCTCCGCCGCCGTGGGCGTCATGCAGCGGTTCACGATGTCGAGCTGATCCGGGTGCAGGCAGCACTTGCCCGTGAAGCCATGGACGTGGCCTTCCGCCGCGTGCTGCTCCAGGCCAATGCGGTCCCCCACCTTCGTGTACGGCGTGTCGAACGGCTCGATGCCCGCCGCGCGCGCCGCCATCACCAGCACGCTCCGGGGATGCGCGAGCGTGAGCTCCGCGTGCGGAAGCGCGCCCGTCAGCCGGAACAGGTCCCCGTGCCCGAGCATCATGCCCAGGAGGCGTCCACCGCCCGCCACCGCCAGCCGCCCCGCGTTCAGCAGGGCCGCCGGGGTCTCGATGAGCGGCAAGAAGCGCGTGTGTCCCCGGGGCAGGCCCCGAGCCTCCTCCAGCAGGAGGATGCGCTCGTGCAAGGCATCCAGATCCTCCGGGCACGTCGTCATGGTGGGCATCAGCGCCGTCAACCCGGGCAGTCCAATGCAAGCGTCCAGGTCCGCATCGAGCAGCTCGGGACGCGCCGCTTCGTTGATGCGCACCACCACCGGACGCCCGGCGAAGGTGCCTGCCTTCAAGAACTCCACCAGCCCGGCGCGCGCGGAGGCCTTGGCGGCCAGGGGCACGGCGTCCTGCAAGTCGATGATGAAACAATCCGCCGGCAACCGCGCGGCGTTCGCGAAGGCGAACTGGGGAATGAACAGCAGGCTGCGCCAGGTGGCCGGGGGCCGCGGCGCCTGTGACACGTCTTCCATGAGGGTGCGCTCCAGAAGGCCATCCGCGAGCGGAGACATTCCGCTGGAACAGCCGTGACGGCCGACCCGGGTCAATTCACTGGAATTGAGAAACACAACCAGGAGGCCGTGTCGCCCTCCTATCCCTTCACAAGGACACCGCCATTAGGCTCTTTGTTGCATTGACAGGAGATGGAAAGGGGGGCCTTCGCCGTCGCGGAGTCCATGTATGCGAATGCTCCTCATCCTCCTGGCATGGCTCACTGCATTCGCACCGCACGACTTCCACCGGGTGAAGGACCGGGAGCAGCGGCCCGGCGTGCGGGGCTCCTTCGCGGATGCCATGCCTTTCGCCGTCCACCTGAAGCATCCGGTGTGGCCCCAGGTGCCGCTGGTGCTGCTCATCCTGGGGCTGCTGCTGGAGCGACGTCAGCGCCAGCGGGCCCAGCGGCTCAACCGGGCGGTGCTGGGCGCGTTGCCCGGAGCCGTGGCGCTCCTCGACAGCGGTGGCGTCGTCCTGCGGACCCACCCCCTTCCCGCCCACGGCGACGGCCCCGGAGGCCTGCCGGTGCGCCAGCTCCTGTCTCCGGGACGCCCCTTCCTGGAGGTGTTCCAGGAGGCGGCCCGCGCGGGCCCGCCGGAGATGGACGGCGCGGTGGCGCTGCTGCGGGACGTGCTGACGAAGCGCGTGCGTGAAGGGGTGACGGAGTGGCAGGGCCCGGCCGCGGGCACCTGGTTCGAGATGCGCGCGCACCGCCTGGAGCTTCCCGAGGGCGGCACCTTCGTCTCCATGGTGGACGTCTCCGCGCGACGCCGCGCGGAGCTGGAGGCCCGCCAGGCCCGCGACGAACGGGCGCACCTGCAACGGGTGGCCACCGTGGGCGAGCTGGGCGTGTCCATCGCCCATGAGCTGAACCAACCCCTGGCGGCCATCCTCAACAACGCCCGGACAGCCCAGCGGCTGCTGGCACGCCCACCCGTGGACCTCCGCCTGCTGGCGGAGATCCTCCAGGACATCGTCTCCGACGACCAGCGCGCGGGGGAGATCATCCGGCACATGCGGGCGCTCCTGCGCAGGGAGGAAGCGAGGCACCTCCACCACGACCTCAACGCGCTGGTGCGGGGCGTGATGAGGCTGGTGGAGCCCGACGCTCGCCTGCGCGGCGCGGACCTGGTCCTGTGCCTGGCGGAGTCCATCCTGCACGTCCACGGCGATGGCGTGCAGTTGCAGCAGGTGGTGCTCAACCTGACGCTCAACGCGCTGGACGCGGTGGTGCCCCGGCCCGTGGGAGGCCGCCAGGTATGGGTGACGACGCGGCGGGTGGGGGCGGCGGTAGAGCTGGTGCTCGAGGATTCGGGGGTGGGAATGAGTGAGGAGGCGCTGCGACACCTGTTCGAGCCGTTCTTCACCACCAAGTCCCATGGCATGGGCATGGGGCTGGCCATCAGCCGCTCCATCCTGGAGGTCCACCAGGGCCGCCTCCAGGCGGAGTCCCGCGAAGGTGGCGGCTGCCGGTTGCGCTGCACGCTCCCGTGGGTGGACGGGCCGTCCGGAGACGGTGCCCCGTGAGCGCGGAAGGGCCCACCATCTTCGTCGTGGACGACGATCCGTCGGTGCTTCGCAGCCTGGAGCGCATGTTCCACACGGAAGGCTACGCGGTGCGGAGCTTCGCCCAGCCCCGGTTGATGCTGGCGTGCGAGCCCTGGCCGGGGCCGGGCTGCGTGGTCATGGACCTGCGCATGCCGGAGCTCAACGGGCTGGAGCTCCAGGAGCGCTTGCGGCAGGCGGGATGGCGGCATCCGGTCGTCTTCATCAGTGGCGCCGGGGACGTCCCCGGCGCCGTCCGGGCGATGAAGGCAGGGGCGGTGGACTTCCTGCCCAAGCCCGTCAGCGCGGAAGTGCTGCTGGCGGCGGTGCTCCAGGCGCTCGCGCGGGACCAGGCCTCGCGGGCCGCCAACGCGGAGCGGGAGCAGCTCCGCCTGCGCTTCTCCACGCTGTCGCCCCGGGAGTGGGACGTGTGCCGGGGCGTGGCGCGAGGACTGCTCAACAAGCAGATCGCGGCCGAGCTGGGCACGGCTGAACAGACCGTGCGCTTCCAGCGGGGCCGGGTCATGGCCAAGCTGGCCGTGAGCTCCGTGCCTGAACTGGTGCGGCTGCTGGACCGCCTGGAGTCGCGGTCCGGCGTGAATCCGCAGACGGAGTAGCGCCTCACGACGCTCGGACCCTTCGGCCGGAAATCGAAGCGGGCGCGCGGTGACGCCCTCGGGCCCGCCCTCGTC
>NZ_RAWE01000191.1 GCF_003611695.1 Corallococcus carmarthensis
GACAGGCTCCGGCCGGCCCGGCTCCCCTCCCCCCGGACGCGGCGGCAAGCCCGGCGCGCGTCCGGAGAAGCACGGCCAGCGCCCCGAGAAGCTCCGGCCGGACCGCACGTCGCCGGAGCTGGGCCCGGACGGCACGCCCCAGGTGATGCTCCTGCGCCGGGGCTCCGACCGGTGGCTCGCGGGCCCGCCGTGGATCTACCGCGCGGACCTCAACGGCGACCCCGGCCTCCAGGGCGGTGAGGTCGTCCGCGTGGTGGACGGCCGCGGCTGGTTCATGGGCAAGGCCTTCTATTCGAAGCAGTCCAAGATTTCGCTGCGCTGGCTCACCAACGACGACGTCGCGGTGGACGTGGACTTCTTCCGCCAGCGCCTCCAGTCCGCCGAAGCGCTGCGCAAGCTCGCGCTGCCCGGTGAGACGACGTACCGGCTGGTGCACGGCGAGGCGGACGGCCTGCCCGGGCTCGTGGTGGACCGCTACGGCGACTACCTGAGCGCGCAGTTCCTGGTGCCCGCCATGGAGCAGCGCAGGGAGCTCATCGCGGACCTGCTGGAGGAGCTGCTCCACCCGAAGGGCATCGTCAACCGCTCCGACGTGAGCGTGCGCCACCTGGAGGGCCTCCTCCCGGAGAAGGGCCTGCTGCGCGGCGCGCTGCCGCCGGGCCCCGTGTCCTTCGACGAGGGTCTGGTGCGCATGCGCGCGGACCTGCTGGAAGGCCAGAAGACGGGCGCGTTCCTGGACCAGCGCGAGAACCACGTGATGGCGGCGCAGTACGCCTTCGGCGAGGCGCTGGACTGCTTCAGCTACGTGGGCGGGTTCGCGCTCCAGCTGGCCACGCGCGCCAAGCACGTCACCGCGGTGGAGATCTCGGAGTCCGCCTCCGCGCAGCTGCGCGACAACGCCCAGTCCAACAAGCTCTCCAACCTGGAGGTCGTGACGGCCAACGCGTTCGACTTCCTGCGCGACGCGGTGGACGAGGGCAAGCGCTACGACACCATCGTGTTGGACCCGCCCTCCTTCGCGAAGAACAAGGACGCGATTCCGGCGGCGGTGCGCGGCTACAAGGAGCTCAACCTGCGCGCCTTCCAGCTCCTGCGCCCCGGCGGCATCCTGGTCACCGCGAGCTGCACGTACCACGTGGATGAGCAGGCCTTCGAGGAGATGCTCGCCTCCGCGGCGTCGGACGCGAAGCGCCGGGTGCAGATCATCGAGCGCCGGGGCGCCGGCCGCGACCACCCCGTCCTCCTCAACCTGCGAGAGACGCGCTACCTCAAATGTTTCGTGCTGCGCATGCTGTGAGATAGGGTGGGACCCATCCATGGGGTCCATCCACTGGACCCCGACGTGCGGGAACGGTTCAGGGCATGGCACGCGGGGAGTGGGACGACGCAGACGACGAAGCCCCCGCATCCGGGACGCGGGCGTTGGAGCGCGCCCTCCAGGAGACGCGCACCGTGTACCGCCAGGCGGACGTGGCGTACGGCCCCTATTCGTGTCCGGCGAGCGGCGAGTGCTGCCAGCTGGCCGTCACGAAGCGCCAGCCCTGGTTGTGGCTCCCGGAGTGGGAGCTGCTCAAGCGCAGCAAGCCGCTCCCGGCTCCTCGCGCCGACGGTGGCTGCCCCTACCTGGACGCGGCGGGCCTGCGCTGCACCGTGTACGCGGACCGGCCGTTCGGGTGCCGCACGTTCTTCTGTCAGCGCATCCAGGGCCCCGCGCGGCAACCGTCTGAAGAAGTGACCCGACTGCTCCTGCGGTTGGAGCGGATTTCACAGCGCGTGATGCCCTCGCTCCAGGGGCCACGTCCCCTCCTGGAATGGTATGCCGGGGTCAGTACCGCCCCGGCCCGGGAGGAACGATGAAGACCCTGCTGCAGACGCGGTGGCGGAGCGCCCACCGGAGTCCTCCCGTGTCCGCGCGGTCCCAGCCCGTGGGTGTCCGAGCATGATCCACCCGATCCGCCCACGCTGGCTGCTCGCGCCCCAGGAGTTCAAGGGCACCTTGAGCGCGGCCGAGGCCGCGGACGCCATGGCGGAGGGGCTGCGAGAGGCCTCGCTCGACGTGGTGCTGGACGTAGCGCCGCTCGCGGACGGAGGTCCGGGCACGCTGGACGCGCTGCTCGCGGGCACTCCCACGGGCGAGCGCCGCAAGCTCACGGTGCGGGGCCCGCTGGGCGCGCCGGTGGAGGCCTGCTGGGCGCGGCTGGATGAAGGGCGCACGGCGGTGGTGGAGATGGCGCAAGCCTCGGGGCTCGCGCTGGTGCCGCCGGAGCAGCGGGATGCGCGGGCCGCGTGCACGCACGGCACCGGGCAGTTGCTGCGCGAGGCGCTGGACTCGGGGTGCGAGCGGCTCATCGTCGGCCTGGGCGGCAGCGCCACCACGGACGGCGGCAAGGGCGCGCTGGAGGCGCTGGGCTTCCGCTTCCTGGACGCGGACGGGGCACCGCTTCCGCCGGGAGGCGCGAGCCTCGCGAGGCTCGCGCGCGTGGACACGAGCGGCAAGCACCCGCGCCTGGAACAGGTGGAGCTGCTCATCGCCACGGACGTGACGACGCCGCTCCTGGGGAACGACGGCTCCGCGCGCCTCTTCAGTCCGCAGAAGGGCGCGGACGCGGCGGCGGTGGAGGAGCTGGAGGCGGCGCTCGCCACGTTCTGCCGCATCGTGGACGAGGCCACGGCGAACCTGCCGGGCGCGGGCGCGGCGGGCGGACTGGGCTTCGGACTGGCGGCGCTCGCGGGCGGAAAGCTGACGTCCGGCTATGACCTGGTGGCGCGGGCGCTGGGGATGGAGCGGCGCGTGCTGCTCGCGGACCTGGTGCTCACGGGCGAGGGGCGCTTCGACCGGCAGACGTCCATGGGCAAGGGCCCCGTGGCGCTCGCGAGGCTGGCGCGCGCCCAGGGCACGCACGTGGTGCTCTTCGCCGGCATCGTGCAGCGGGACAACGGACCGGAGCTGTCGCTCTTCCGCGACGTGGTGGAGCTGAACAGCCAGGCCCGCCCGGGTGCCACCGCCCGGGAGACGCTGCGCGAGGCCACCGCGAAGTGGGCGCTCGCGCACCTGGGCCGGTAGCGGCCACCGCCGCGCGGTCCCCGGGGCTCCGGGGCTCCACGCCGGGAGGCCGCGCACGGTCCTGCCCTACAGCAGAATCGGATCCGTCGTCTTCACCACCTGCATCCCGGCGGCGCGGAAGCCCGCCAGCGCCTCCTTCGCCAGGCGCGGGAAGTCCAGCGCCGCGGGCAGCGGCTGCAACGGGGGCGCGGGCACGGGGCTCATCGCGTCCTCCAGGATGTGGATGCGCTGGAGCTTCGACTTGTCCGTGCGCTCCAGGTACTGCTGCAGGTCGCGCAGCGTGGACAGCACGCAGTGCGAACTGGCCTGCCCGAAGACGTACACGCGGTCGAACGACATCAGGTGCTCCATCAGCCGCGCGTTGAACTCGCCCACGCGCTGGCCCTTCACCTCCGTCACCTCCGGCGCCATCACGGAGTAGTTCTCCGTCAGCGGGTGCTCGCCCTTCAATTCGAAGTGCGTGGGCGTGTCCCGCACCAGCGCGTGGAAGAGGCTCGCCTCGTACATCGCCGGCACCAGCGCGTGGCTCTGCCCGCCCAAGAGCGCGTGGTACGGCCAGATGGTCAGCACGTACCGGCCGCTCGCCTCCAGCCCCTCGCAGTACGCCAGGCTCTCCTCCGGATGGCGCGTCGCCCGCCAGCGGCCGTCCCGCACGTCCTTCGCGGTGATGACCGTCATGGGCGCGGGCGGACGCCCTTCCGCGTCCTTCCACCAGCCCGGATGGAAGATTTGGAAGGCCCGGTGCGTGTCCAGCGAGAACACCAGCCCCGTCAGCCGGTCCAGGTGCGCGTACAGCCAGCGCAGCGTGCGCTGCGTGTCCTCCACCGCGCCCGGGACGAAGAGGCTCGCGCCCGGCGTGCAGAAGGCCACCTGCACGTCGATGCCGAACGCCGCGATGCGGAGCGCGTCCTTGCTGGCCGGACGCACGCGGTGCTCGGCGGCGTAGCGGTAGGCCTCCTCGGAGACCTCCGCCACGCGCTCCAGGTAGAGCTGGCCGACGCGTGCGTCGTCGTGGAACCGGGGTGGGGGCAGCGGCATGGCGTCATCTCCAGGCCCGCCAGTCGCCGCCGCGCCTGTTGCGTCAGCGGCCCTGCGGGAAGTGGCGCCGGGTGATGGACTCCACCAGCGCCTGCGTGGTGGCAGTGTATCCGATGCGCTGCTCCTCCGGCGTCAGGCCCTCGGAGCCCACCAGCGACGGCGAGGACGGGGCCGCCTCCATCAGCGGGAAGTAGCCCTGCGGCGTCGCCTCCCCTGCCTGCCCCACCAGCCCCAGGGGCCCCGTGCCCGTACGGCGGCGGAAGATGATGGGCGTGCCCGGCACGCTCTGCTTGCCCTCCGCCAGCTCGTTGCCGAACTTCATCACCGGCGTCGCGCCCGAACACGACAGCTTGTAGATGGCCGCCACCCGGTCGCGCGTCAGCGCATGGGACATGGTGCGCGCCACGATGTGGCCACCGTAGCCGTAGAACTGCGTCGTCGGCTCCCAGCCCACCTGCTTGCGCAGCTCCTCGAACTCGCGCGTCATCTGCGCGTCCAGGCCGTCCTCCAGGATGATGACCGGCTTGATGCCCAGGTCGCGCGCGCGCGTCACCGCGTACAGGTACTGGAGCTTCTTGTTCCCGGAGTCGAACCGGATGGAGTCCCCACCCTGCGGCTCCTCCGCGATGAGCTTGAACGCCGCCGGGATGCCCGACGTCAGCGTGTCGAAGGTGTCCAGCAGGTAGCTGGAGCGCTGCGGCCGGCGCTCGTGCATCGCGCGGTAGGCCGCGTCGTCGGAGCCGTAGCGCTGCACGTGCTCGTGGCCCATGGTGCCCACGGGAATCATGCCCAGCTGGCGCGCGCCCTCCACGTTGCTCGTGCGCTGCACGCCCGCTTCCTGGCACGCGCGCAGGGCCAGCGTGTGCTGCTCCAGGCAGGTCGCCGCGCGCAGGCCCACCTCGAAGATGCGCGAGGGGTCCTCGACGATGTCCACCAGCTCCTTCACCTGCGCCCGCACGCGCCGCAGGTAGCCCTCCGAATCCACCTGGATGGACATGGACCGCACGCCCACCTGGTCCAACGTCTCCAGGGCGATGCGCTTCTCCTCCTCGCACGACACCGTGGCCAGCGTCCGCGCCAGCGCCTCGCGGTCCTGCAGCGCCTGCGTGGCCACCTGGATGCGGTAGTTGAGTTGCAACAGCAGCGGCTCCAGCCAGGACACCAGCGCGGACGGACCGGTGATGGTGAGGATGGGCTCACGCGGCAGGAACAGCGCGCCCCGGGGCACCGCGCGCACGGACAGCCGCTCCTTGCGCAGCATGGCCGCCTTGAAGCCCACGCCCATCTCGTAGTCGTGCCGGGCGAGGAACGCGTAGTCGTCCGCCTGCGGCTCCGGCAGGAGGCCCTTGACCCAGGCCTCCAGGTCCAATGGCATCACCTGGGGCCCGCCCTTGCGGTGCGAGTAGTAGAAGGTTTCCTTCCGCAGGGGCCAGCCGGCCTCCGCCATGCTGAACTTGTAGCCATCCGTGGCGAGCAGGGACTGGGGCATCGGGAAGCGACTCCTTATCGTTGACCCCGAGACTATGCGTCCCCCCTCCCCGTACCTAGGACCAAGGGGTCCGACGGTTACGGGAAACCACGGGTGGCCCGTCACCCGCCTTTCCCCATACAACAGACACATTGGGGAATACGCTGGATGCGACAGGTCCGGCTAAGCTGTCACGACACACAACGAAGCAAGGTGCCCATGCCCGCAGAGAACGAGACGCAGAAGGTCGAAGCCGTGCTGCGCGAACATGCGATGAGCTACCCCGGCGCCCACGAGGACTTTCCCTGGGGCCACCGCGCGATGAAGGTCAATGACAAGACCTTCCTCTTCATGACCGTCGACGGCGAGAAGCTCAACCTCTCCGCCAAGCTGCCCGACTCCAAGGACGCCGCCCTCACGCTGCCCTTCACGGAGCCCACCGAGTACGGACTGGGGAAGAGCGGCTGGGTGACCGCCCACTTCGACGAGGCCTCGCAGGTGCCGGTGCCCGTCATCAAGGCGTGGATCGACGAGAGCTACCGCGCCATCGCGCCCAGGAAGCTCGTGGATCAGCTCCCCGCGCGGGGCACCGCCGTCCCCGGCCCCGCCTCGAAGCCGTCCAGGCCCGCCGCGGGCAAGAAGGCCTCCGCGCGCCGGGCCGCGGCCCCGGTGAAGAAGGCCGCCAAGAAGGTCGTGGCGAAGGTGAAGAGCGTGGCCAAGAAGGCCGCCGCCCGCGTGAAGACCGTGGCGAAGAAGGCCACCCAGAAGGTCGCGAAGACGGCCGCGAAGACGACCTCCGCCGCCAAGGCCAAGGCCAAGACGGCGCGCAAGCCCGCCGCTCCGGCCCGTGGCAAGCGCGCCGCCGCCGCGCCCAAGCGCGCCCGCCGCTCGTAGGAGCGCGCAAAGGAAAACGCGCGGAAAGGGGGCCCTGGGCCGTTCCCTTCCCGCGCGTCAGGACTTCAGGACGCGGCTACTTCCCGCCCCGGGTGCCACGGCCCGCCGAGCCCTTGGCGGCCGGCGCCCTGGCCGAGGAGTTCTTGCGGCGCGCGGCCGGCGCGGCCTTCTTGGCCGGCTTCGCCTCCGGCTCCACGAACAGCTTGTCGTAGTCGCGCATGCTGCGGCGGATGACCTCCAGCGCCTCCTGCCGGTCGTAGACCTCCGCGATTTCGACGCTGCGCTTTCCCTCACCGGGAATCTGCTTGTAGGTGAGGAAGTAGTGCTTGAGGCGGTCCAGCAGCGGGCGCGGCAGCTGCGCGATGTACTGGAGCTCGCCGTAGACGAGGTCCGACTCCAGCACCGCGATGATCTTGTCGTCGGCCTCGTTGCCGTCGACCATCCGGAAGCCGCCCACGGGCACCGCGTGCACCAGCAGGTTGCCGTTGGAGACGACCTTCTCCGTCAGCACGCAGATGTCGATGGGGTCTCCATCGCCGTGGATGTCCTTGTGGCCGGTGCGCTCCCCGCAACGCTTCGCGACCAGCTCCCCGCAGTACGTGCGCGGGATGAAGCCGTAGAGCGTGGGGCACTGGCTGCTGAAGCGCTGCGGGCGGTCCAGCTTGAGGATGCCGGACTCCTTGTCCAACTCGTACTTCACGGCGTCCGTGGGGACGATCTCGATGTACGCGGTGACGACTTCAGGAGCCTCGGGCCCGGGCGAGATGCCATGCCAGGGATGGGACTGGGACGTGGTCTGGGTGCTCTTCTTCATGGAGTGTCTCCCGAGCGCTGGCGAGCCTCGGCGTACAGCCCGGCCACCGCCTCTTCCAGGCGGCGAGTGAGGGTATCCCGGTCAGCCAACGTCAGCCCCTGCGTGGGCACGGGCGGGCCCACCACCAGGGCGACCCGCTGGCCCCACTGGATGGCCCGGCCTCCCTTGGGGAGGATGAGCCGCGTCCCGGAGATGGCCATGGGGACGACGGGGACCTGCGCCTGGATGGCCAGCGTGGCGGCGCCCTTCTTGAACGGCCGCAGTTCGCCATCCGGGCTGCGGGTGCCTTCCGCGTAGAACAGCACGCTGACGCGCTCGCGCAGCGCCGTCACGGCCTCCTGGAGCCGGGCCCGGTCGTCCGCGCCACCCGTGCGCTGCACGGGGATGTTGCCCGCCACGCGCATGGCCCGGCCGAACACCGGCACCTTGAACAGCTCCGCCTTGGCGACGTAGCGCGTGTGCTTGTCGATGTGCGCGAAGTTCACCATCGCGTCGAAGTGCGACTGGTGGTTGCTGACGAAGACGACATTGCCTTCGCGGGGGATGTTCTCCAGGCCGAAGGCTTCATGCCGCACGCCCGCGGCCGCCAGGGCCGAACGCCCCCAGGCGCCCAGCACCTTGTCCGCCGCCGGGTGCTGATTCAACCCGGACAGCACCGTCACCGTCGCGGACGTCACGCCCGTGAGACCCACCGTGGCCGAGCCGGCGAACACCGTCTGGAGCACCTTGAGCATCAGACGAACCCGTGCGCGGGGAACAGGAGGACGTCCTCGATGCGCTGGACCCCGAGCAGCAGCATCAGGATTCGGTCGAGCCCCACGGCGATGCCCGCGGCGGGGGGCATGCGGCCCACCGCCTCCAGGAAGCGCTCGTCCAGGGGATACACGGCACGGCCCAGCTTGCGGCGCAGGTCCTGCTCCTCCACCAACCGCGCGCGCTGCTCCACCGCGTCCGTCAGTTCGGAGAAGCCGTTCGCCAGCTCCAGCCCCTTCGAGTACAGCTCCACCCGCTCCGCCACGCGGCCATCGCCGGGCTTCAGCCGGGACAGCGCCGCCATGGACGCGGGGTACTCGATGAGGAAGGTGGGCCGTTCGTGGCCCAGGCCCGTCTCCACCTTCTGCAGGAACAGGTGGAAGAAGACGTCGTCGAAGGACGTCGCGTCCCCGGTGCGCACGCCCGCGGCTTCCACCGCACGCTTGAGCGACGCGCCGTCCGCGTGCTGATGGATGTCCACGCCCGTGGCGCGCAGCACCGCGTCCCGCACCGTCACCCGCTCGTACGGCGTGCGCGTGAAGAAGGCGGGATCCGCGCCGGGCTCGCCTTCCTTCGCATCCGCCGCCGCGCGGCCCGCCGCCACCAGGGCGCCCTCCAGGTCGTCCATGATGGCGTGGTAGTCCGCGTGCGGCCGGTAGAACTCCAGCAGCGTGAACTCCGGGTTGTGCGTCTGGGATACCTCGCCGTTCCGGAAGACCTTGCAGATCTGGAAGAGCGGCCCCGCGCCTTGAGCAAGCAGGCGCTTCATCGCGTATTCGGGGCTGGTGTGCAGGTAGAGCGTGCGCGCCTTGCCCAGGTCCGTCTCCGGGACGAAGGGCGTTTCGAAGGCGGAGATGTACGGCTCCATGCCGGGGGTGGGCACGAGCAGCGGCGTCTCCACTTCCAGGTAACCCTGGCCGGCGAAGAACTGACGCAGGGCGGAGTACAGGCCCTGGCGTCCTCGGGCCGCCCGCCATGGGTTTACGTTGGGCATCGGCAGGTCGGAAGTAACATGGGCGGCCCATGTCCCCAAGGATTCCGTCCCTCCTCGCCGCCGCCGTGTGTTTGCTGAGCGCCTGTCACAAGGCGCCGCCTCCGGTCGTGGTCCCCCCTCCCAGCGAGGAAGAGCAACTGACCGGTGAGGTGAACGCCCTTTCCGCGGAGGCCGCCCTCCTCCTGGAGGAGCAGCACCGGCTCGTCTGGGACTTCTGGACGGAGGGCAAGGCGGTGGACATCGCCGCCACCTACAGCGGCAAGCAGGCGCTCTTCAGCCTGGAGAACCTGCGGCGCATCGACCGGCTCCGGCACCTGACGAAGGATCCGCGCGAGCTGCGCGCCCTCACCGCGCTCCACGGCCACTTCGCCGGTGAGTTCCTGTCGCGCGAGCTGGCCGAGTACAACGACGCGTCCGCGAACCTGGAGGCGTCGCTCAAGCTGAGCGTGGACGGCCGCGAGGTGCGCTACCACGACCTGGAGCGGCTGCTCGCCAACGAGAAGAGCGCCCTCAAGCGCAAGGCGCTCTACGCGGCGGCCACGCCCGCGCTCACCCGTCTCAACCAGACCCTCCTGCGCCGCGAGACGCGCACCGGGGAGCTGGTGAAGCAGATGGGCTTCGAGTCCTACGAGGCCTTCGGCAGCGAGCTGCGGCAGGCGGACCTGGAGCGGCTGGCGCAGCTGGCGGAAGAAGTCCTCCAGGCCACGCAGGAGCCATACCGGCTGGTGATGGAGCGGCTGAGCCAGCGCGAGCTGGGGCTGCCCTTCGCGCAGATTTCCCGCGCGGACATCCCGCGCCTGTTCCGTTCGCGTGAAGTGGAGGACGCGTTCCCCAAGGGCGAGTCGCTGGCGAAGGCGCAGGCGACCGTGGCGGGGATGGGCATCGACCTGAGCGCGCTGCCCAACGTGAAGGTGGACGCGCGCGACCTGCCGCAGAAGAACCCGCGCCCGCTGGCCATGGGGGTGAAGGTGCCGTCCGACGTGCGGCTGTCCTTCAAGCCCGGCACGGGCGTGCTGCACCAGGGCCGCGTGCTGCACGAGGTGGGGCACCTGCTGCACACGGCCTTCACGCAGGAGCAGCGCTTTGAGCTCGCGCGGCTGGGCAACCCCACCGTGGGCGAGGCGTACTCGGCGCTCTTCGAGGACCTGCTGGAGGACCCGGTGTGGCTGGAGGAGAACGCGGGCGTGCTGGGGGATGCCGACAAGCGCGCCCAGTACCTGGCAACCTCCAGCGCGCACAAGCTGTACCTCATCCGCCACGCGGCGGGCCGGCTACTCTACCAGCTGGAGCTGCACCGCCGCACGGACGTGGATCCGCGCGAGCTGTACCGCGCGCTGATGGCGCGCACCGGTGCCATGCCCATGACCGAGGACGACGTGGCGCGCTACCTCGTGGACCAGGAGGACTTCTACCAGTCCGCCGACAGCTTCCGGGCGTGGTTCCTGGCGGGCCAGCTCCAGGGGCAGCTGAAGGCGCGCTTCGGCCCGGCGTGGTGGCACGCACCGGAGGCGGGCGCGTTCCTCAAGGAGCTCTGGGCCCGGGGCACCGCGCCCTCCGCGCGCGAGCTGACGCAAGCGATTGGGGAGAACGGCCTCGCGCCGGACGTGCTGCTCCTGCGGCTGAGCACCACGCTCCAGGTGCCCATGAAGCTGGACCTGCGCAGGCTGGATGACACGCCCGCGCAGCCGCCCGCGCCCGCGTCGCCAGGGACGACGCCGGCCTCGGTGCCGCAGATGCCCCGGGCAGAAGCCACGCCCCTGGCCTCCTAGGCCCTTCCGGGCCCTTCCCGTCCCCGCCGGTTGCACGTAGGGTCCGAAGCCATGGTGTCCGTGAAACAGCTCCGTCCCTTCGCGGGCGCATCGCTGGAGTCCTTCCGGGCCGCGTCCGGCGCCGTGGCCCTCATCCAGCAGCCCGTGGACGCCACCTTCAAGGCCGTGGCCCCGGCCATGGTGGGCCTGCGCACGGTGGGGATGGCGCACCGCTCGCGCATGGAGGAGCGGCTGCTCGCGATGCTGCGCGACTTCGACAACCTGGAGGTGCACTTCCTCCAGCCGAACCAGGACGGCGAGGAGTTCACCGTGGGCCGCACCGACGCGTGCGACCTCGTGGTGCCGGAGCCCTCCGTCTCCCAGCACCACGCCACCCTGCGCTGGAACGCGGGCTCCGGGGACTTCTCCGTGCGCGACGCCCAGTCCATGAACGGCACCTTCATCAACGGCGCGCCCCTGGGCTTCAAGGCCCAGGTGATGCTCCACGACGGCGCCACGCTGGCCTTCGGCGACGTGCAGTTCCTCTACCTGCGCGCGGAGACGCTGCACGAACACCTGCGCCTCGCCGTGCCCGGCACGCCCGCCCCCTGAAACGCGCGAAGGCCCCGCCTCCACGCTTCGGGAGACAGGGCCCTCACTTCACTCAAGGCAGCGCGGGGACTACAGCAGCTTCATCAGCTCCGCGCGCTTGGCGGCGTACTCCTCGTCGGAGAGCACGCCCGCGTCCTTCAGCTCCTTGATCTCCTTGAGCCGCTGCGCCGGGCTGCGCGTGTCCGCCGGAGCGGCCGCCTGGGCGGGCTCCGCGGGGCGCTGCTGCTGCTGGTTCTGCTGGTTGGCGAACATCTGCGCCATGCCGAACCCCATGCCCATGCCCATGCCCTGCGCGGCACCGTCGGCGCCACTGCCGCCCTTGGCCATGCCCTCGGACGCGCCGAGCATCGCCTGGCCCTGCGCGTACTGCTGGAAGCCGCCGGCCAGCCGCGAGTACGCGACGTCCTTGGACAGCTTCTTCAGCGTGACTTCGTCCTCGGGCTTGATGCTGACGACGAAGTTGCCCATGCGGACGATGGTGAGGCCGTAGGAGTCCACGTGCGGCTTCAGGCCGGCGAGGATCTCCTGCTCCATCTCCTCCACGTAGGCGCCGCTCGTCACGTCCAGGAGCGGCCACTTCTTCTTCACCAGCAGCTCGGCGGTGCGGTCGCGCGTCACCTTGAGCACCTGGCCCTTGAACCAGCCCAGGAACTCCTCGTTGGAGGCGCGGCCCATGCCGACGAGGCCCACCACGAGCTTCTCCGGCTCCGTCACGCGGATGGAGAAGTCGCCGTACACCATGGTGCCGATGCCCAGGCCCGTCTCCGGGTCGCGCACGTCACCAATGGGGCCGCCGAACTTCACGCCCGTGTGCTCACGGTTGGAGACGAAGAAGATCTCCGCCATGAACATGTTGCCGCCGGTGAAGCCCTCCAGCAGGCGCGACAGGAACGGGATGTTGTTGGTGTCCAGCGTGTGGCGGCCGGGCCCCAGCTTCCCCTCCACCTTGCCGTCCTTGACGAACAGCGCCACCTCATCCGCGTCCACGGTGAGCTGCGTCTTCATCCGGACGTTCTTCTCCGGATACTTGTAGACGATCTCGCCCTTCGCGCTGTCCGCGCGGGCAATGAAGTTCCGCTGCGCCTCGCCCTTGATGCTGTCGAAGATCCCCATGTCTGTTTCAGCGCCTCCGTGGCCGCCTGGGCGGCAGGTCTTCAAAGCTTCGTAACCCCAACCCCTAAATGCGGGGCCACCGGCACGAAAGCGCCACCGCGCTTCCCCCGGCATCCTCCCCTGGAACATACCAGCTTCACGGGCGCCTGCCCGTCCGGCCGGCCCCCTGGCAGTCCACTCTCCAACCCGCCAGTGACTCAACCCCAGCGGCTGACCAGACGTTCCCGGTCCAGGAGCCGGATGCTGGCCGCCAGCAGGACGAAGTCCAGCACCAGCACCACCGCGCCCTGGATGGCGTAGTACCCCAGGCCCGCCTTGAGCACGCCGGCCACCTGCCCGCCCACCAGCCCCACCAGCGGCAGCACCACCAGCGCGGACAGCTGCTGCGCCATGCGCGCCTCGCTCACCCGGGCGGAGATGAGCACCGCGACGCCGTTGCCGAAGAAGGCGAACAGCGGCGCGAGCACGAACACGCCAAACCCCCACAGCGCGTTGGGCATCAGCGGCGCGCCCACCAGCGGCCACGCCACCCAGTCCACGCCCACGCAGAACAGGGCGAAGGCGAACCAGGTCATCATCACCGCGGGCACCAGCGCGGCCAGGCTCTTGCCCGCCACCAGCTCCGCCGCGGACACGGGCGACGCGAGCAGCGGCTCCAGCGTGCGGCGCTCCTTCTCCCCCGCGACGCTCTGGGACGCGATGAGGATGGGGATGAAGACGGGCATCACCAGGAACATGCCGAACCAGTCGGTGAGCGACTTGTCGATGAGGAAGCGCGCCGCGCTCGCGCCCAGGGGCAGCGTGGGGTCGTAGAAGAGCGCCACCGTGCGCAGGTCGGAGTGGTCCGGCTGCCGCACGTACGTCCACACCACGCCAATGGGCACCGTCACCATCACCAGCGGCAGCACCGCCATGGACACGAGCAGGCCCACGTTCTTGCGCAGGTCCAGCGAGTCCTTCCAGAACACCGCCAATGCGCGTCGCGGCCGGAAGGCCATGCTCACGTCTCCTCTTCCCGCAGCAGGTCCAGGTACACCTCTTCCAACGGCCGCTGCGCGGGCACCACGCTGTGCACGCGCGCGCCCGCGCCCACCAGGCACGCCACCACGTCTGGCGCCTGCGCCTCGTCCGCCACCATCACCCGCAGGCGGCCGCCCTCCACCAGCACGTTGGGCTTGAAGGGCAGCGCCCCCAGCGCGGGCACGAACGCCTCCGCGTCACCCTCCACGCGCACGTCCAGCGCCTGTCCCGCGCGGCGCAGTTCGCGCACCGGGCCCAGCGCCAGCAGGCGGCGGCGCACCACGGCCACGCGCTCGCACAGCCGCTCCACCTCCGCCAGGTTGTGCGAGCACAGGACGATGGTGCGCCCCTCGGAGGCCAGCTCCGCCACCGCGTCGCGCACGGTGCGCGCGGATTCGGGGTCCAGGCCGCTGGTGGGTTCATCCAGGAAGATGACGCGCGGGTCGTGCACCAGCGTGCGCACGATGGCCAGCTTCTGGCGCATGCCCTTGCTGAAGCCGCCGCACGCGTCATCCTCGCGGCCGCCCAGCCCGAAGCGGTCCAGGTAGTGCTTCGCGCGGGGCCACGCGGTGGACTCGTCCAGTTCGTGCAGCTTCATGAAGAAGCGCAGGTTCTCCCGCGCGGTGAGCCGGTCGTAGAGCCCGGGCTGTTCGGTGAGCAGCCCCACCACCTTGCGCAGCGACTCGCCGTCGCGCGTGACGGAGTGGCCCCACACCTCCGCGTCACCGCTGGAGGGCTTGAGCAGCCCCGTCAGCATGCGCACCGTCGTCGTCTTGCCCGCGCCGTTGGGGCCCAGGAGGCCGAACACCTCTCCGGGCCGCACGTCGAAGGTGAGGTCCTCCACGGCGGTGCGCTCACCGAAGCGCTTCGCCAGCCCGCGCACGCGCAGGCCGCCCTCCACGGGGGACTCCACGCGCGGGGGCGGAACGAAGAGGCTCACTCGATGGTCACCAGGACGAACTTGTTGTTGATGTCCCGGTCGATGAGGGTGACCGTCTTGTCGGAGCCCACGGCGCTCCGCAGCAGGTTCACGCGGTTGTGCTCCACCAGCGCCCACTCACGGCCGGGGCGCGCCGCGTAGTTGCGCATGCGGGTGTTGGCGTCGTTGGCGCGGAACTGCTCCACCGTGTTGCGCGAGTAGAACGTCTCCCCGCGCCAGTTCATCATGTACGCGGCGATGGGCTCTCCCGCCTGGCGCTGGGCGTAGTAGCGCCAGAACAGGTCGCGCTGCGTCCAGTGGTGGGACAGGTCCACCCAGTGGCCCCAGTTGAACCAGAGCGCGAACGCCGCGGCCAGGCCCCAGAACGTGCTGAACAGCAGCACGCGCGAGCGCTGCAGCGCGGCCACCACCGCCAGCATACCGGCCACGCCGAACGCGAAGCCCATGCCCACCTTCACGTTGATGGTGCCGGACAGGGCCTTGAACATCGCGTCCGAAGCGGCCGGGCCCTTGAATCCGCGGATGGCCAGCACCACGCCCACCAGCGACAGGCCGAAGCCCACCGCCTGGAGCACCGTGCGCCCCGGCGCCTCTTCCGGCCGCGATGCCTGCCAGAAGAGGAAGCCCGCGGTGGCCAGCAGCGCCACGCCCCACAGCCCCATCGCGGACACCTGCCCCTGCGACGCCACCGCGGCCAGCGTGGCCCCGCCGGTGAGCAGGAGTCCCAGCGCCACCGCGCGCGACGCGGCCGGGCGCTCCAGCTTCACCTTGGAGGAGAACGCGTCGAAGGCCAGGTAGACGCCGAAGGCCAGCAGCACCAGCGTCACCAGGTCGCCCATCCACAGCGGGCGCGAGGAGAAGAACGCGATGGGCTTGGTGACCAGGTCCTGCGGGTAGGGCCGGTCGTAGTTGTAGACGAACAGGTCGGTGAAGTCCTTGGGGTTCTCCGCCAGGTCCTTGCCCACCAGGATGAAGAGAATCAGGCCGAAGATGAGGCTCACGGCGTGCTCCGGGATGCCGTCCTTCCACAGCCGGTCCACGAAAAGCGCGATGAGGATGGCCAGGCCCGGCAGCACCGGGAACACGTAGTGGTGGAACTTCGTCGCGCTGGAGGCCAGCAGGTAGAACGCGAACGCCACCCACAGCACGGCGATGAGCGCCAGGTGGTCCGCCTTGTCCCGCGAGCGCAGCTTGAGGCGCGACACGACCGCGAACGCGCCCGGCAGGAGCGCCACCCACGGGAAGATGGCGAAGCCGCCCTGTTCGATGAAGTAGGTGAACGACCCGCCCGGCGTGGTGGTGTGCACGCCCGCGGTGAGGCGGTTCAGGTGGTCGTGGATGAAGAAGCGGTACCAGAACAGCTTGCCCTCGTCGTCCACGCCGTCGAAGAGACACAGCGTCAGGTACCAGGGCACCGCCACCGCCGCGAACACGAGGATGCCCGTGCCCAGCTTCATCCGGTACATCTGCGCCCACAGCACAGGCATGGTCCGCGAGCCCGCGCGCACCTCGGCGCGGACCTCGCCGCTGGTGAGCCAGCGCAGGTGCGCCTCCAGGCTCTCGCGGGTCCACGGGATGACACCGGCGGCCGCGTAGAGCACCAGGATGACCGCGGGCAGGCCCACGCCCAGCAGGCCCTTGGCCAGCGTGGCCAGGCCCGCGAAGACATAGAACGCGTACCACCAGCCAGCGCGGTGC
The DNA here is from genome assembly GCF_003611695.1 of Corallococcus carmarthensis. GTDB lineage: Bacteria > Myxococcota > Myxococcia > Myxococcales > Myxococcaceae > Corallococcus > Corallococcus carmarthensis. The sequence continues at coordinate 16,157 of NZ_RAWE01000191.1, forward strand.
TTCGTCGTGTCATCCAACTGCCCGATGAGCGCGCACGCCATGGCGCACACGAACGTCGTGACGAAGGGCGTGTCGGTGACGGTCTGCCGGGTGAGCAGGAAGTACAGCGGCATGGTGGCCAGCACGAAGCCCGTGGCCAGGCCCGCGCGCATGTTCACCACCCGCGCCACCGCCAGCGACAAGAGCGCCACGGCGGTGATGCTCAGGAGGGCGAAGGGCATGCGCATGCCCCACTCCGTGTAGAGGCCCATGGCGGCGTCGCCCCGGAGCGCGCCGACGAGGTTCATCCCCAGCGCCTGCATCCACATGGTGAGCGGCGGCTTGGAGAAGAACCACGCGTTCTCCCAGAAGGGATAGACGTAGTCGCTGCGCTGGATCATCTGCCGGCCCACTTCGCCGTAGTGGGTCTCCCAGGGGTCCCACAGGCCGACCGCGCCCAGGTAGGGCACGAAGAGCAGCGCCGCGAAGCCCGCGGTCGCCAGGACCACGCGCGTGCTGAAGGACAGGGCCAGCCACCTTTTCGCCCATGCCGACGTCAGGGTGTCCTCACCGAGGATGGCCTGGGTGAAGGTGGATTCCCCCTGCGAGTTCTTTTCGCCGTCGCTTGCCACGCGCGCGTGCTCCTTCGTCGTCCGGAACGGGCCCACCGTGCACCACATGGGGCCGGGGGGCTTATACCCCCGCCACCCCCGCCGGTCGACCGACGTGGAAGGGGGTGCGTCGTTCTCGCGCCACCGGGCGACCTCCGAGTGCACAGGTGCTGTGCAGGCGCCTGCACAGCCGCACGGGCAAGTCCGCGAAAGCCCGTCCTCCAGCCAGGGGCACGGGCCTTGTAGAGGCCCCCCGTCACGAAGGCTGACCGCGCGGCCGGAACGCGGAGGCCGCTCATCGAGGAGCAGTGATGCTGGTTTCAGCGGTGACCCTGGGGTGTGCACTCCTGCTCGGGCAGGTGGAGGCGCCGGAAGTCACGGGACAGGAGGCGCCCACCGGAGCTCCGGTGGAAGCGCCCGTGGACTCGAACGAAGCGCCGGCATCGGGGCCGCCCGCGACGGCGGAGCCGTGGGACTTCCAGATGGCCGTTCCGGGAGCGACGTCTCCCCAGCAACCCTACGAAGGGCAGGCGCTGTGTCTCGCCCTGCCGCCCACGCCCGCCGTTCCCTCCGGAGCGTGGCGCGCCCGCTGTGACGAGGCGAAGAAGGAGTGCCTGGTGTCGCCCGCCCAGGAGCTGGACTCGCAGGGGCATGAGAGCGACCAGCCCCTGCAGCGGGTGGACTGGTGCCTTCCGCTGATGTTGCCGCAGGAGAAGGTGCGTGAGTACCGCCTGGTGCCCGCCATCGCGGAGGCGCCGCCGGGCTGGTACCGCGACGAGCGCGGGCGGGTGCTCCAGTACAACTTCGACCTGCACCGGCGCGTGCGCGTGGGCGGGGCCTGGGCGCCGCGCTGGCTGCGCGAGACGGACGGCGTGGACGAGCGCGTGCGGGTGGATTTCGGCGTGGACCTGGAGTGGCCGGGAGACTCGGACCGGCTGCACCGGATGACGCTCCTGGACACGGAGCTGTACCTGGGCGACGCCGCCTCCTACGAGGCCACGCTCCTGCGCTACGACTTCCGCAGCGAGCACGACGCGCCGCTCTTCCGGGTGACGACCTTCTACGGCCGCCCCCGGCGCTTCGACGTCTACGCCAACCTGGGCTTCTGGATGGAGGTCCTCCACGGCGAGCAGGTGCGCCGCGACGACGTGCACGCGGACTTCCTCTCCCTGGCCGCGACGCAGGTGACGCTGGACCTGTGGCACTCGAGCGACCTCGTGTCCTACGTGCGCGTGCGGGCGGGCCCGTCCGTGGAGCGCGACCGGACGAACGGTTTCTTCACGCTCGTCCCCGCGGCGGCGCTGGAGGGGGACTTCACGCTGGACCGGGACGGCTTCCACCACGTGCGCTTCGGCGCGGAGGCCCAGAAGGTGCTGCTCGCGGAGCACGTGGAGGGCCGGCCCCTGCGTCCGGAGCGGCTGCGGCTGCGCGCGAGCTACGAGGTCATCGCCCTGGCCATCAACGACCAGCCCGTGAGCCTGACCTTGGATGGGCGGGGGACGTGGCGCGACGACGTGGCGAACGCGCCCGCGGGGTGGGAGTGGTCCGCGCAGGCGGGCCTGCGCTTCTCGATGTGGGCCCCGGCGAGAAGGTCCGCGCCGGCGACATCCCCCGGGAAGGGCTAGGCCCGGGATGGTGGCGCTCGCGCTGGCATTGCTCCTGGGCACCCTGCCCGGCCCGTCCTGTGAGGGCCAGACGGCGGCCGGAGAGACGTTCCCCACCTGCTTCGACCCCGGCACCGGCTGGGTGCTGGGCACCGCGCTGCGGGTGCAGGACGACACGGCGGCCCTCGTCGTGCGCACCGGGCTGCTCGTGCGCGTGGACCGTTCGAGCGGCAGCAAGGCGGACTCGTTGTGGTTCGACTCGCACCGGCTGCTCATGACGGAGGCGTGGGGTGGCGACCGGCAGGGACTGACCTTCACCGCGTACGAGGGCTTGCTGCGCAGGCACGTGGAGGAAGGCGCCATCCTCGTCTCGATTGGGCGGCCCCGGCGCATCCCCTTCCCGTTCGACGTGGCGCTCGCGTTGCGCGCGGCGCACCTGGAGCGGCGCGCGTGGGAAGGCGCGGGCTGGACGCTGGAGACGGGCCGCGTGGGGCTGCTGTTGGATCCGCTTCGCACGAACACCGAATGGGGCTGGCTGGCCGTGGGCCCCGCCGCGAGTCATGCCCTGCGCCATGCACCGGATGGGACCCGGAACGAGGTATCCCCCTTCACGTCCCTGCTGCTCGACGCGGGCTGGGAGACGCGGGATGGAAGGTGGGCGTTGCGCGCGACAGGGCTCGCGGGCTGGAGCTTCGACTTCGACGGTGGCGCCCACTTCCGGGCGCGCGGCGAGGTCGCGCTGGAGCACGTGCTCCTCGCGGTCAACGACGCGCCGGTGTTCGTGCGGCTCACGGCCACGGGCGTGCGGAACGACGCGGGGCTCTACCGGCGGAACGAGGCCATGCTGGGCGCGGGGCTCGCGGTGCGCCCGTTCGGCGAGCGCTGAGGGCCCTTCCCCGGCGATGCAGGTCCGGCTACGGCACCGGCGCTTCGACCGCCGCCTTCAAGGCGCCCTCGGCCGCGCGCAGCCGCGCATCGCGCGGATCCACGCGAAGGGCCTCCTCCAGCCGCAGCAGGGCCCCGGCGGTGTCCCCTCGCGCCAGCGCGCAGCGCACGCCCGCCTCCAGCGCGCCCGTATCGGACGGCCCGTACACCCGCGCCTCCTCCGCCGCGTGACAGCCCTCCTCCACCTGCCCGGATTCGAAGTACGCGCGGGCCAGCTCCACGCGCGTGTCGACCTGCGTCGGCGCCAGCCGCACCGCCGACGTCAGGGGCTCCACCGCGTCCGCCGGCAGCCCCCACCGCCGCAGGGCATGCCCCAGCTCCCGCAGCGGTCCCGCCACGCCCGGCACCAGCAACGCCCGGGCCCGGGCGACCCGCAGGCTCGCGGGCTCTTCGAAGCGCACGTCCGCCGTCATCCGCTCCACCACGCGCGCGTACGCGGGGTAGGCCTGCGGCCAGGTGAAGACGAGCCGGTACACCCATTCTCCGCGTGGCACGAACCACGCCACCAGGTGCGTGCGCCCACCGGCCCCGTCCATTTCAACGCGGATCCGCTGCGCGGGCCGGCCGCCCAGCGACGCGGGCTCCACGCCTCTCACGGACACCGTGAGCCCCTCCGGTCCCACCCTGCCCGGTACCAGCGACTCGTCCAGGAAGTGCCGGGCTTGCGAGGAACCATCCCCGGGTTCACCCGCCTCGATGGCCTCCGCCGTGAGCGTGGCCCGCCCCAGGCCCTGCAGGCCATTGGAGAAGGCCCGCCGCTCCTTGCCATCCTCCTCGCGGCGCCATCCGTCCGGCAGCGCCACCGCCACCCCGAAGCCGTCATCGCGCTCCACCCGCCACCCGGACCGCTCCGACACCAC
>NZ_RAWE01000192.1 GCF_003611695.1 Corallococcus carmarthensis
TCTCCCGAGGTCCCGGCTACGTGCAGCGTCCGGGTTCCACGGGCGGGCGTCCTGGTGGGCCGCCGGGCAGCCGTCCTGGCGCGCCCATGCAGGGTCGCCCGGGTGGGCCGCCCATGCAGGGCCGTCCGGGAGCGCCCATGCAGGCGCGTCCGGGCCAGACGGGGCCGGTGCGTCCGTCCTCTCCGCCCACGGCCGGTGGCACGGGTGCCCCGGTGCAGCCGAGCGGCCCGACCATCATGGTCGGTGGCGTCCCGCACGCCCAGGTCGCGCCCACGCCGGGTGCCCAGGCGCGCCCCACGGCCACCCAGGCCGTGGTGATTTCGCGCCCGCTCATCCAGGTCCGCCGCGTCACGCCCACCACGACCCAGGCCAAGCAGTACCCCATGGCCCCGGGGCGCACGGCGCTCGGCACGGAGAAGCGCGAGTACAAGGTCGTCCCGGATCACCTGGGCCGCGGCCGCGAGCTCGTGGACGTCTCCAAGAACAAGGAGCGTGGCCAGCGCAAGCGCACGGGTCCTGAGACGACCAGCGTTTCCAAGCAGGAGCTGTCGGACATGGTCTGGGGCCGCATCCAGATCCCGATCCGCGGCAAGAAGCGCAAGCCCACGAAGAAGGGCGCCAAGACGCAGATCACCCAGATGGCCGAGGAGAAGAAGGTCATCAAGCTCCAGGAGGGCATCAGCGTCTCCGACCTGGGTCAGCGCATGGGTATCCGCACCTCGGAGCTCATCAAGAAGCTGATGGCCATGCAGAAGATGGCCACGGCGAACCAGATCCTGGACGCCGACACCGCGGAGCTCATCGCCACCGACTACCACTGGAAGGTGGAGCGCGTCGGCTTCGAGGTGGAGGACTACCTGCCGGAAGTCGCGGCCAAGGCCGAGGACGAGCGTCCCCGTCCGCCGGTGGTCACCATCATGGGCCACGTCGACCACGGCAAGACGAGCCTGCTCGACGCCATCCGCCAGGCCAGCGTGGCCGCGGGCGAGGCGGGCGGCATCACCCAGCACATCGGCGCGTACAGCGTGTCCACCGCGCGCGGCGACGTCACGTTCCTGGATACGCCGGGCCACGAGGCCTTCACGTCCATGCGCGCCCGTGGCGCCAACGTGACGGACATCGTGGTGCTGGTGGTGGCCGCGGACGACGGCGTGATGCCCCAGACCATCGAGGCCATCAAGCACGCCAAGCAGGCGGAAGTGCCCATCGTCGTCGCCATCAACAAGATGGACGTCCCGGGCGCCAACCCCGACCGCGTGAAGAAGGACCTCGCGAGCCAGGAGCTGGTGCCGGAAGAGTGGGGCGGCGACACCATCATGGTGCCCGTCTCCGCGAAGACGAAGATGAACCTGGATCTCCTCCTGGAGAACCTGGCGCTGCAGGCGGAAGTCCTCGAGCTGACGGCGAATCCCTCCCGTCCGTCCGTGGGCGCCGTCGTGGAAGCGAAGCTGGAGCGTGGCCGCGGTCCCGTGGCCACGGTGCTGGTGCAGGAGGGCACGCTCAAGCTGGGCGACGCCATCGTCACCGGCACGCACTACGGCCGCGTCCGCGCCATGAACAACAGCCGCGGCGAGGCGGTGAAGGAAGTGAAGCCGGGCTACTGCGCGGAGGTCGTCGGCCTGTCCGGCGTGCCCACCGCGGGTGACGCCATCAACGTCGTCTCCGACGAGAAGGCGGCCAAGCAGATCGCCGACCACCGCGGCATGAAGGAGCGGCAGACCGAGCTCAGCAAGGTCAGCCGCGAGTCCCTGGACCAGCTCTTCGCCAAGACGAAGGCGGGTGGCGGGCCCAAGGAGCTGCGCGTCATCATCAAGGCGGACGTGCAGGGCTCCGCAGAGGCCGTGCGCCAGGCGGTCGAGAAGCTCACCACGCACAAGGTGCGGGTGGTCATCATCGACGCGGGCGTGGGCGCCATCACGGAGACCGACGTCATGCGCGCCGCCGCTTCCAAGGGCGTCGTGCTGGGCTTCAACGTGAAGCCGGAGTCGGGCTCGGAGGCCGCGGCCAAGGCGCAGCAGGTGACGCTGCAGAGCTACTCCATCATCTACGAGCTCATCGACGGGGTTCGCTTGGAGATGGAGGGCCTCCTGGAGCCCATCCGCACCGAGCGCAAGCTGGGCCGTGCGGAGGTGCGCAACACCTTCAACGTGCCGAAGCTGGGCACCATCGCTGGCGCGGCCGTCCTGGACGGCGTGATGAAGCGCGGCTCGTTCGTGCGCCTCATGCGCGAGAACAAGCAGCTCTTCTCCGGGAAGATGGCGTCGCTGCGCCGCTTCAAGGACGACGTGAAGGAAGTCGCGCAGGGCTTCGAGTGCGGTATCGGCATCGAGAACTTCAACGACCTCAAGGCCGGCGACATCATCGAGGCCTACGAGATCGAGGAGACCCGGCAGAGCCTCTCGTAATCCTTGAGAGGCCACAGCCTCTCGCCATCTGGAGAGGCGCACTCGACGGACCCCGGGGAAGGCCCCACCTTTCCCGGGGGATGGACGACGCGGCGGAGCCTGGGCGCGGACGTTGCGCCCAGGCGGCCGTCGGCCTGGGGGACCTCTATGTTCGTGGGTGTCGCACGCCTCACCCTCCAGATTCCGGAGAGCGCTTCGCTGAAGTCCAAGCGACAGGTGCTCCGCCGGGTGACGGACCGGGTGAAGGCCCGCTTCAACGTGGCCGTCGCGGAAGTGGACGACCAGGACCTCTGGCAGAAGGCCTCCGTGGCGCTGGCAGTGGTGGGCAATGAGCGCCCGCACGTGGATGAGCAGCTGGAGAAGATCATCCACTTCATCGAAGAGATGTACGTCGCGCCGCTGATGGCCCGGGAGACGGAGATTCTCGCCTTCGGGGACACGCTCTACTCCGACAAGAAGCCGACGGGCTTCCGCGCTCCGGCGAAGGTGCCGGAGCCGGAGGACGAGGACGCCCACCTGACCCCCGAGGACGCGCATGCGCACTCGGAGGCGGCCATTGCCCGGTTCCTGCGCAGCGACCGCTCGCTGGCGGAGGCGGAGGGGCTGGGTTCGTGGGAGCAGCGGCACGAGGGCGCGGGCCCCGGGCCCGGAACTTCCCGCCCCACGGGTGAGGGTGGAACGCTGACGCTGGACGACGCGCGGGCGAAGGCCCGGGCGCTGCGCAACCCGCGAGATTGGGAGAAGAAATGACGACGCATTCACGACCCGAGCGCGTGGGGCAGGAAATCCAGGCGGCCATCGGTGCCCTGCTGACGCGAGGGGAATTGCGCGACCCGCGCATCGGCTTCATCACCATCACCGGCGTGAAGGTGTCGCCGGACCTGCGGGTGGCGAAGGTCTTCTATTCGATGCTGGGCACGGACCAGGAGAAGGCGGACACGCAGAAGGGCCTGGAGGCGGCCAAGGGCTTCGTGCGCCGCGAGGTGACGTCCGCCGTCAACCTGCGCGTGTCGCCGGAAATCTTCTTCGCCTTCGACGCGTCCGTCGGGGAGGGCGATAAGATCGACCGGCTCCTGCGCGAGGTGCGCGGCAAGGAAGGCTGGTAGGCCCCGCTTCATGGACGGCGTTCTCGTCATCGACAAGCCCCTGGGTCCCACGTCCTTCGACGTGGTCCGTCAGGTGCGCGGCCTGCTGAAGGTGAAGAAGGCGGGCCACACGGGCACGCTGGACCCCATGGCCACCGGCGTGCTGCCGGTGTGCCTGGGAGAGGCCACCAAGGTCGCCGGCATCATCACGGAGGGCGACAAGGCCTACGACGCCGTGGTGCGGTTGGGCGTGGAGACGGACACCCAGGACGCCCAGGGCAAGCCCACGGCGGAGGCCCCGGTTCCCCCGCTGACGGCCCCGCTGCTGGAGGCGGTGCTCGCCCGCTTCCGGGGCACCTTCGAACAGGTTCCGCCCATGTACTCGGCGGTGAAGGTGGCCGGGAAGCGGCTGTATGAACTGGCGCGCGCGGGTGAAGAGGTGGAGCGGGCCAGCCGCACCGTCACCGTGCATGAGCTGGTGCTGCGTGACTTCTCCGCGGACCGGTTGACCCTGTCGGTGCGGTGCACCAAGGGCTTCTACGTGCGCACGCTGGCGTATGACCTGGGCCGGGCCCTGGGCTGCGGGGCGCACCTGGAGGCGCTGCGGCGCACCATGAGCGGCCCCTTCACCCTGGCGCGCGCGCTGCCCCTGGGGGACCTGGCGTCCCTGTCCCGCGAGGCCGTGGCCGCGCGGCTGGTGTCGCTGGCGGACTCGCTGACAGACCTGCCCGCGGTCCGGGTGAACGCGGAGGAGGCGCGGCGTGTGTCGCACGGCGTCCCCGTGGAGGTCGCCCCCGTGCCGGGCCGGGTGCGGGTGCTGGGCCCGGATGACGCGCTGCTCGCCATGGCGGAAGTGGTGGGCGGCCGGCTGCGCTACCTGCGGGTGTTCAACTGAGTGGCCACCCGGACCCATGACATCTCCGTGAGCGTGGCCCCGGCCCTTCGCGGCGCCTTCGACGGGCGGCGCGAGCTGTCCCTGGGCGTCCCCGCGGCGGCGGGCATTGGCGACGTGGTGGAGGCGCTCCTGCGGCTGTACCCGCGCACCCGGCAGCTGTTGGCGGGCGACGGCGGCGAGCCGGGGGGCCTGTACCTGCACGTGGCCCTGGACGAAGCCTCGGCCCGCGAGCTCACCCCGGGCGGGGGCGGAATGCCGGGCGGCTGCCGGTTGTACGTCTTCGCACTGTCCCGACCCCCGAAGGGCGGACGGACGGGCGGCGAAGGTTGACCCCCCAGGGGGTGAAGCTTATAAGCGGCCCGCTCGTTAGAAGGACCATGAGGCCGGGTCTGTACCCCTCCGCGGACCCAGGCGGCACGAGCGGTCACCCCGGAGCGGGATTCAGGAAGAAGCCCATGTCGTTGCATCAGGAACGCAAGAGCGAGCTGGTCACGAAGTTCCGCACCCACGAGTCCGACACCGGCTCGCCCGAGGTGCAGGTGGCGCTGCTGTCCGAGCGCATCAACATGCTCACCGAGCACTTCAAGACCCACAAGAAGGACCACCACTCCCGCCGCGGTCTGCTGAAGCTGGTCGGTCAGCGCCGCCGCATGCTGGACTACCTCAAGTCCAAGGACGTGGCCCGCTACAAGAAGCTCATCGAGGGCCTCGGCATCCGCAAGTAGTCCTCGAGCAGCACCCGGGGCGCTGGCACATCACCAGCGCCCCGCGCATTTGGGCATCACGGTTTCAAGACGTGGGCGAAGGAGTGGGCAAGGGAGAGGTGGAGGCGGGCTCTTTTGGTTTCCGTTCAGACCGGCCGACCTGAAGTCATGGGTGGGCGGGTGTGATCAGGGATCAAGAGGTCTGGTCCATCCCTCCGGCGCTCCGCAACGGAGCCCGTTTCCGCAGTACAGGCAGCGTTCGTCTGGCATGTGCCTGCTTCAGGCCCTGGCGACCGCTCAATCCCAGAGGGCCCCTTCCGGGCGGCTCCTGCCCCACGCACGTGGGCGGGCCGCGGCTGGCAAGGGTCCTCGCACGCGAAGCAGGCACAGAGGCCACACGACATGTTGAAGAAGAGCGTCAAGATTGGTGAGAACGAGCTGAGCATCGAGACGGGCCGCCTGGCCAAGCAGGCCGACGGTTCCGTGGTGGTCCGCTACGGCGACACCATGCTGCTCGTCACCGCGGTGAGCGCGCGGGAGAAGAAGGACATCGACTTCCTGCCCCTCACGGTGGAGTACCAGGAGAAGCTGTACTCGGCGGGCCGCATCCCGGGCAGCTACTTCAAGCGCGAGGGCCGCCTGACGGAGAAGGAGACGCTGGCCTCCCGTCTGGTGGACCGCTCATGCCGTCCGCTGTTCCCGGAAGGCTACGCCTACGAGACGCAGGTCATCGCGTCCGTCATCTCCGCGGACCCGGAGAACGAGGGTGACATCCACGGCATCACCGGCGCCTCCGCGGCGCTGTGGGTGTCGGACATCCCGTTCAACGGCCCCATCGCGGGCATCCGCGTGGGCCGCGTGGGCGGCCAGTTCGTGGCGAACCCCACCGCGAAGCAGCGCGAGCAGAGCGACCTGGACCTCGTCATGGCGGTGAGCCGCGAGGCCATCGTGATGGTGGAGGGTGGCGCGGAGGAGGTCGGCGAGGCGGACATGGTGGCGGCGCTGGAGTTCGGCCGTCAGCAGGCCCAGCCCGCGCTGGACCTGCAGGACCAGCTCCGCACGGAGCTGAAGAAGCAGGTGCGCGCGTACGACAAGCAGGCCACCATCGACGAGGGCCTGCGCAACCAGGTGCGCGCCCTGGCCCTGGACGGCGTCAAGGCCGGCTACGCCATCAAGGAGAAGGCGGCTCGCTACGATGCGCTCTCCAAGACGAAGAAGGCCGCGTTGGCGGCGCTCAAGGAGAAGCTGGGCGCGGAGTTCACCCCGCAGGTGGAGAAGCACGCCAAGCAGGTCGTCGAGGACCTGAAGTACGACCACATGCGTGAGCTCACCGTGAACGGTGGCCGCATCGGTGACCGCGGCCACGACGTGGTGCGCTCCATCACCAACGAGGTCGGCGTGCTGCCCCGCACGCACGGCAGCGCGGTGTTCACCCGCGGCGAGACGCAGGCGCTCGTGGTCGCCACGCTGGGTACCAGCGAGGACGAGCAGCGGCTCGAGCTCTTGAGCGGCCAGGCCTTCAAGCGCTTCATGCTGCACTACAACTTCCCGCCCTTCAGCGTGAACGAGACCAAGCCCCTGCGCGGCCCCGGCCGTCGCGAGGTCGGTCACGGCGCCCTGGCGGAGCGCGCGCTGCGCAACATGATTCCGGCCAGCGACTCGTTCCCGTACACGGTGCGTCTGGTGTCGGAGATCCTCGAGTCCAACGGCTCGTCCTCCATGGCCTCCGTGTGCGGTGGCACGCTGGCGCTGATGGACGCGGGCGTCCCCATCAAGGCGCCGGTGGCGGGCATCGCCATGGGCCTGGTGAAGGAGGGTGAGAAGATCGCCATCCTCTCCGACATCCTGGGTGACGAGGACCACCTGGGCGACATGGACTTCAAGGTCTGCGGCACGTCCAAGGGCATCACGTCCATCCAGATGGACATCAAGATCACCGGCCTCACCACGGAGATCATGAGCCGCGCGCTGGAGCAGGCGCGTCAGGGCCGCGTGCACATCCTGGCGGAGATGGCGAAGACGCTGAACGCTCCTCGCAAGGAGATCAGCCAGTTCGCGCCGCGCATCACCACCATCCAGATCCGTCCGGAGTTCATCAAGAACGTCATCGGGCCGGGCGGCAAGGTGATCAAGGACATCATCGCCCGCACGGGTGCCGCCATCAACATCGAGGACACCGGCCGCGTGGACATCGCCAGCGCGAACGGCGAGGCGGTGAAGGCGGCCATCGCGATGATCCAGGCGCTCACGCGCGAGGCGGAGATCGGGAAGATCTACACGGGCACGGTCCGGAAGATCGCCGAGTTCGGCGCCTTCGTGGAGCTGTTCCCGGGCACCGACGGCCTCATCCACATCTCCGAGCTGTCCGACAAGCGCGTGAAGAGCGTGTCGGACGTGCTGAGCGAGGGCGACGAGGTGCTGGTGAAGGTCGTCAGCATCGACAAGACGGGCAAGATCCGCCTGTCCCGCAAGGAGGCCATGGCCGAGCGCGCCACCGCGCAGGGCACGCCTCCCCCGGCCGCCGCCGCCCCGGTGGCCACGCCGGACGCGAAGGCCTGAGTCCGGCCCCCGCGTAGCGGCCTTCCGTGAAGGAGGGCCGCTGACCGGAAACGCCCCGTCTCCTCCCGCCTCCGGGCGCGAAGGGGCGGGGCGTTGTCGTTGCGGGCAAGGGGCTCCGTCCGCAGGCGGCGAAGCGCAACCGCCGCGGGAGTGCCGTCGTGCATCCAGCCCTCGGGCAGGAACCGCGTCCTCATCGATGAGAAGGTGAGAACCCCGAGGGGACTCCCCGTCGGCGGCGCACCGCACGAACCGGTCCGACAGTCGGACCCGTTTGGACAAACCGCGGCTGGCTCGCCTCCGCTCCAGTTGGACAGGTTGGGACCGCGTCAGGCGGGAGGTGCTCCGCATGGATGGGGTCCGGGGGCTTCGGGCGGAGCACGCGGCGTTTTCGTCCTGTGGGGCTGGGGGCTTAAAACCCCGGGAGGGCTTCCCGCGTTGATGGGGGACCGCCCCGGAGGCGCTCCATGCCGGTCCACCCATCCAGCTCCTCGGAGCCTTCGAGCAGCTTCCTCACGGACGTGTCCCGGTTCCTGGGGGTGTTCCGCTGGGCGTTCATGCCGCTGGGCCTGCTCGCGCTGGTCGCCGTGGGAGTGCACGCGGCGGCGGACACGTTGGATGACCGGCTGCTCACGGCGGTGGACCGGTTGGACTCCGCGTTCGACGCGTGGGTGGGCCAGTTCCCCGCGACCGCGTCCATGGTGGATTGGGTGTCCCTGGAGACGCGCACCCGGCTGGCTCGGGCCCTGGCCCTGGGCTGGGAACTGGCGGCGGACCTGCTCCTGGCGCTGCCCGCGCTGGGCTATCGCGAGACCGAAGCCGCCCGGCCCGTGGAGCCCTGGCGCCCGGTGACGGCGTCCGCTTCGGAGTCCTCCTCTTGGAAGGCGCTGCTCCAGCGCTGCCTGCGGCGGCCCACGCCAATGCGGTGGGTGCGGCCCCTGGCCACGGCGGGCGTGGTGCTCGCGGGCGCGTGCACGGTGGCGCGGCTCGTCCAGGGCACGGTGTACCTGTCGTGGCGGCCGCTGTTCGGCGACGTCGCCTCGGACTGGGCGGCCCGGGGACTGGCGGTGGCGGCGCTGTGCGGTGTGAGCGTGTCGCTCGGCTGGCGCGCGGTGTTGCGCAACCTCCAACACGCGGACGCGGCCTGTGAAGCGGTGGGCTCGCGGCGGGCGTGGACTCGCGGCCTGGTGGGGTGCCTGCTGGTGGCGCCCCTGGGCATCGCGGCGGCGTGGGACGCGGCCCCGGTGCTGTCCTTCCTTCGCTGAGGCCCTGACGCATGTTCGCTCGACGCGCCCGGGGACTGCTGGACTTCACCTTCGCACTCTTGTGCGTGTGGTGCGCGTACCACCACACGCCCGCGGGTGCGCTGCTGCGGCGCACGGGCGCCTGGGCCTTCCACACGCGCACCACGGCCCGGCCGCTGCTCGCGTACTACGACGGCGTGAGCGGCACCGCGGTGCCGGTGCCGGACGCGCTGCCCGCCGCCATGCTCACGCGTGTGCCCACGAGCGCGGAGGCGCTGGCGTGGGGGACGCACTCCGCGCTGAAGGCCCTGGACCCGAAGGCCCGCGAGCCCGCGCTGGCCCTGGCTCGCGAGGTGGGCATCGCGCCGGAGACGTTGGTGGATCCGGCGCGGGGACCGGCGGCGACGCGGCGGCTGCTGGACGCGCTCGCCGGGGACTTCCCGTCGGAGGAGGCGCGGGTGACGGCGGTGTTCGCCGGGCGGGTGCCCGCGCGCTTCGCGCTGGAACGCGTGGACGCGGAGGGCGGGGCTCTGAGCCTGGAGCGCCTGGCGAAGCAGCTGCCTCCGGGCTTCGAGGGCTCCTCCGTGGGCGCGGCGCAGGCGCTGGCGCTGTCCACGGCGCTGATGCTCGGGTGGCCCGTGGCGGAGAGCGCTCCGGTGACGAGCCCCTTCGGCTACCGCGTCCATCCCACGCTGCGTACGCGCAAGATGCACACAGGGGTGGACCTGTCGGTGCGTTCTGGCACGACGGTGACGGCGGTGGCCGCGGGGGTGGTGCGCCGCGCGAGCGAGGACTCCGTCAACGGCCGCGTGCTGGTGCTGGACCACGGCCGGGGCGTGACGACGGCGTACTGCCACAACTCCGAGCTGCTGGTGAAGGCGGGCACGCGCGTGGAGAAGGGGCAGGCCATCGCGCTGTCGGGCAGCACCGGCCGTTCCACCGGCCCGCACCTGCACTACCAGCTGGAGCTGGCCGCGCGGCCCGTGGACCCGTTCGGTTTCCGCACCGCCCTGCGCATGGCGGACGGCGCGACCGAACTGTGAGGGCATCAGCCACACGACCCGTGACGTCGGGGCCAGGAAGTAGAGGGGGGACAGGGTGCGTGTTACGGCAGGGCGCATGGACCCCACGCTGACCGTCCCCGTGCGCCGGGTGCGCTCGCATCCGGACCCGCTGCCCCTGCCACGCTACGAAACGGAGCTGGCCGCGGGGATGGACCTGCGGGCGGACATCGACGGGGAGCGGGTGCTCCAACCCCTGGAGCGGATGGCGGTGCCCACGGGGCTGGCCTTCGCGCTCCCTCCGGGGTTCGAGGGCCAGGTGCGGCCCCGCTCCGGGCTGGCGCTGCGGCATGGGGTGACGTGCCTCAACTCCCCCGGGACGGTGGACGCGGACTACCGGGGGGAGGTGCAGGTGCTGCTCGTGAACCTGTCCAACACCCCCTTCACGCTCCGTCGGGGAGACCGGGTGGCCCAGCTGGTGGTGGCGCCGGTGACGGCCACGGCCCTGCGGGAGGTGGAGGTGCTGGAGGGGACTTCCCGGGGTGACGGCGGTTTCGGGTCCACGGGCCGCTAGCGGCCCGGCGCGCAACGTCGTTCCTCAACGGCCTCGGAGCGGGCAGAATGGAGGCCCCCGGCCGTCCGCCAGGGAGGCCGCCCCCCCGCGGCCCCGTTCCGGAGTTTCACTGCTTTGCTCTGCTACCGCTGCGGCAGTCATGTCCCCGATACGAGTGAAACCTGCGCCACGTGTGGCCAGAAGCTGGACGCGGCCGCGCGTCAGGCGGCGGGGGCGGCGCGCCGGAAGGGAGCGGAGGGCGCGCCGTACAAGCCGGGCGACGTCGTCGCGGACCGCTACGCCATCCAGGAGGTCGTGGGTTCGGGGCCGCTGGGCTTCGTCTTCCGCGCGCAGGACCAGGCCATCGACGTGGAGGTGGCGCTGAAGGTCATCCAGCCCCGGCTGGTGCAGCAGCCGGAGGAGCGCACGCAGTTCGCGCTGTCCATGCGGGTGGGCAAGAAGCTCAACCACCCCAACCTGGTGCGCGTGTACGAGGAGGGCGTGGACGGGGACCGGCCCTTCTTCACGATGCAGCTGCTGGAAGGGCTCACGCTGCGCCGGATGATGGAGCAGCGCGCGGCGAAGGGGCAGCTGTTCTCGCTGAAGGAAGTGGAGCCGCTGCTGGCGCAGATGGCGGCGGCGCTGGACGGGGCGCATCGCTTCGGGCCGCACTCGAACGTGAAGCCGGAGAACGTCTTCGTCCTGCCGGACCTGCTGAAGGTGTCGGACTACGGGCTGGGGCTCGCGGTGCCGCACCTGCCCTTCGTGCAGGCGCAGAAGGGGCACCGGGCGGCGGCGTACATCGCCCCGGAGTACGTGAATGGCGCGGAGCTGGATACGCGCATCGACGTGTACTCGCTGGGCGTGTTGATGGGGGAGATGATCACGGGGCTCTTGCCGGAGGACGGCGGAGTGCCCGAGGTGTCGGTGCGGCATCCGGACCTGCCGCCCGCGTTCGAGTCCTTCTACCGGCGCGCGCTCAATGTGAATCCGCTGGCCCGTCCGAAGTCGGGCGGGGAGCTGGCCGCGGAGTTCGCGGCGCTGGTGCAGCGGCACCCGGCCGCGGCGTCGCGGCAGCGCGCGGTGCCGGCGTCGGGGGCCCTGCCTCCGTCCGCGGTGGCTGCCCGGGCGGCGAACAAGCCGTTGCCTCCGGTGCCCACGGGCATGTTGCCGGTGGCGACCGCGCCCACGCCGGCCGCGCCGATTCCGGCGCAGGACGACTCGCCGCCGCCGGATGCGACGCAGCCGCTGGACGCGGCGACGCTGGCGGCCATCCTGGGTTCGAACGCGCAGGCGCTGGACTACATCACGGGGCCGGAAGCGCGCTCCGTGTCCGACGCGGCGACGCAGCAGGAGATGCGTGCGGTGGCGCCGTCGGGCCGCAAGGGCGCGGAGGCGGCGGCGCAGGATCCGCGCCTGTTGGGACAGGCTCCGGACGTGGCGACGCAGCAGGAGCCGCGTGCTGCCTCGCGCGCGGCGGATGAACCGCGAGCGGCTCCGGCCAAGGCCGCCGAGCCGGTGATGCGCATCTTCGCGAAGGCGGAGGAGCCGTCGTTCCCGGCGGATCCCCGTGGCGCCCGCTCCGCGGAGGGCGCGGCCGAGGGCCGGTCCTCGGGCCGTGGCGGCGGTGAGTCCTCCGGCGACGGGCGCTCCAACGGTCGCGGTGAGGCCGCGTCCGGTGATGCGCGCTCGAACGGTCGGGGTGAAGCTTCATCAGGCGACCTCCGCTCCAACGGCCGTGGTGAGTCCGCGTCTGGCGGCGATGCTCGCTCCGGCGGGCGAGGGGAGACGTCCGGCGACGGGCGCTCCAACGGTCGAGGTGAAACCTCTTCGAGCGAAGGCCGTTCCAACGGCCGCGGTGAAGCGGCGGCCAGCGATGCGCGATCGAGCGGTCGCGGTGAGTCCTCCTCGGGCGACGGGCGCTCCGGACGTGGCGGCGAAGCGGCCTCCGAAGGTCGCTCCAGCAGTCGCAACGCGGATGCATCCGCCACGGAGTCACGGTCCGGCCGTGGCTCCGACGACGATGAACCCTCGGAGTCGCGTTCCTCCAGCCGCGGTGGCCGCAACCCGCGGGCCTCCGGGGCCGTGTCGTCGGTGAACGCTCGCGGCTCGGAGCCGTCCGGTCCTCGCGGCCCGCGAGCCTCGGCGGCCCAGGGCGCGGTCCGCTCCTCCGGCGTTCAGGACGCGAACTCCACGGGCGGACGCTCGCGCAAGGGTGAGCCCCCTCCCGATGTGTCGGGTGTCCGCTCCTCGGCGCGCCGGCTGCCGCCCTCGGTCTCCGGGCTGCACACGCTTCCCACGACGCGGGCCACGCAGGCGAAGCCGGCCCGCTCCGGCCCCAGCTCGATGATGTGGATGGTCATCCTCGCGGTGGCCGGCGTCGTGCTGGGCGCGGGCGGTGGCTACCTCTACCTGCGCTTGCGTCAGGCCCAGGCCGCGAAGAACAACCCCACGCCCGCCACGCCGGGAGCTTCCGCCGCGACGGGCGGCATCATGGCCACGGGCTCCTGTCCGGACGGCATGCGGCTGGTGAGCGGCGGCAGCTTCAAGAAGGGCTCCTCTCCGGAGGATCTGCAGGCGTCCGGCTCCACCGACGAGATGCGCATGGACAGCGTCATGGTGGACTCGTTCTGCGTCGACGAATACGAGTTCCCCAACAAGCCCGGCAGGAAGCCCCAGGTCTCCGTGACGTGGCTCGACGCGAAGTCCGCCTGCGAAGGCAGCGGCAAGCGGCTGTGCTCCGAGGACGAGTGGGAGAAGGCCTGCAAGGGGCCCGGCAACGCGCGCTTCTCCTCCGGCAACGAGCAGGCGCAGACGGCCTGCAACACCGGGACGACGGAAGGGGCCTCGCGCGCTCTGGCGCCCTCCGGGACCTTCCAGGCCTGCCGCTCCGCCTACGGCGCGGCGGACCTGTCCGGCAACGTCGCCGAGTGGACCGCCTCCAACTTCCCCGACACCGAGGAACGGCTGATCAAGGGCGGCGCCTTCGACACGCCCGGCGACACCGCCCGCTGCTCCGCGCGCCGCCGGGGCGCTCCGTCGCTGAAGACCGCGGACGTGGGCTTCCGCTGCTGCCAGAACGTGCCGCAATGACGACCCTCTGGAGGCTGGCGCTCCTCACGCTCCTCCTGCCCGCGGTCGCCCTCGCGCAGACTTCGCCCCGAAGCCCCGCCCGGCCCCGCGTGGTGGCCGTGAAGTCCTCGAGCCTGGCGCCGTACGCCTCCTTCCTCGCTGGCTTCGCATCCGAGGCCCGCGCGGACGTCACCGAGCTGACCCTGGAGGAGAGCCCCACGGAGGCCGCGCGCGTCTTCAAGTCGCTGGCCGCGCAGAAGCCCGCGCTGGTGCTGGCCCTGGGGCCGCTGGCCGCGAACGCCGCGCGCCGCTCGCTGGGCGAGGACGTGCCCGTGCTGTTCGCCATGGTGCCGTACCACGAGAAGTACGGCCTGGAGGCCCCCAACGTCACCGGCATCGCGCTCACCAGCGACTTCGGACCGGAGCTGGCCGCGCTCAAGGCCGTGGCTCCCGCGGCGAAGCGCGTGGGCATCCTGCACGACCCGCGCTCCTCGGCGGGCGCGGTGGCGCAGGCCCGCTCCGCTGGCGCGGCCCTGGGCCTCACCATCGTCCCGCTGGCCGTGGAGGCGCAGGAGCGGGTGGGCGGAGTGCTGGAGGGCGCGGCGGGGAAGGTGGACGGTCTCCTGATGGTTGCGGACAAGACCGTGGGCAACGCTTCCGTCGTCCAGGCGCTCATCGCCTTCAGTGCCTCCCGCGGGGTGCCGCTGGTGGCGCTCACGGCCAGCCAGGTGAAGGAGGGCGCGACGCTGGCCCTCGCACCGGCCCCGCTGGCGCTCGGGCAGCAGGCGGGGAGGCTGGCGAACCGCATCATCCACGAGAAGGTCGACCCCGGCGCGCTGGCGGTGGCGCGGCCCGAAGGCCTGGACCTCTCGTTCAACCTCACCGCCGCGAAGAAGTCAGGTCCGTCCTGTGACGTCGCGCTGGAAGTGCTCCGGTTCGCGGCGCGCCGGGACTTTGCCGTGAAGGTCTACGAGTGATTCCACGCTACAGCCGTAAGGAAATGGCCTCCCTCTGGTCCGACGTCGCCCGCTACCGCCGCTGGCGCGACGTGGAACTCGCCGCGCTGGAGGGCATGGTCGCGCAAGGCCTTGCCCCCAAGGACGCCCTGCAGGACTGCCTCGCCCGCGCCGGTGACTTCACCGAGGCGGACGCCGCGCGCATCGAGGAGATCGAGCGCACCACGAAGCACGACGTCATCGCCTTCCTCACCTTCGTGGAGGAGCGCGTGGGGCCCAGCGCCCGCTGGCTGCACCTGGGCATGACGTCCTCGGACGTGCTGGACACGTCCCTGGGGCTCACGCTGCGCGACTCCGTGGACCTGCTCCTGAAGGGCATGGACCGCGTGATGGCCGCGGTGGAGAAGCGCGCCTTCGAGCACAAGCACACGCTGCAGATGGGCCGCAGCCACGGCATCCACGCGGAGCCCATCACCTTCGGGCACAAGCTGGCCATCTGGTACGACGAGCTGCGCCGGGGCCGCACGCGCCTGCTGCACGCGCGCGACACCATCGCCGTGGGCAAGATCTCCGGCGCGGTGGGCACGTTCGCGCACCTGCCGCCGTCGGTGGAGGAGCACGTCTGCCAGAAGCTGGGCCTCACGCCCGCGCCCGCCTCCAGCCAGGTGGTGCAGCGCGACCGGCACGCGGAGTTCTTCACCGCCATCGCCCTGGTGGGCGCCAGCCTGGAGAAGTTCGCCGTCGAGATCCGCCACCTCCAGCGCACGGAGGTGCGCGAGGCGGAGGAGCCCTTCACGCCGGGACAGAAGGGCAGCAGCGCCATGCCGCACAAGCGCAACCCCATCCTGTCGGAGAACCTCACGGGCCTGGCGCGCCTCTTGCGCGGCTACGCGGTGAGCGCCATGGAGGACGTGGCGCTGTGGCACGAGCGGGACATCTCGCACTCGTCCGTGGAGCGAGTCATCGGTCCGGACGCCACCATCCTGCTGGACTTCATGCTCCACCGCTTCGCGGGCCTGGTGGAGAACATGCGCGTCTACCCGGAGCAGATGAAGAAGAACCTGGACCTGCTGGGGGGCGTGGTGAACTCGCAGCGGCTGCTGCTGGAGCTCGCGCGCAAGGGCATGGACCGGCAGGCCGCGTACGTCGTCGTCCAGCGCAACGCGATGAAGATGTTCGAGGAGGGCGTGGACTTCCGGCAGGCCCTGCTGAAAGACGCGGACCTGGCCAAGATGATGACGCCCGAGGAGGTCTCCGACTGCTTCTCCCCGGGCTACCACACGCGCCAGATGGACGCGGTGTTCCAGCGCGTCTTCGGCCGCGCCAGCTGAAAAAGCCGCGCGGCCGTGACGGGCGGAGGGGCTAGAGGTAGCCCTTCGCCCGCAGGTGCTCTTCGATGCGCGCGTTCACGTCCCCGGGCGTCAGCGCCAGGGACGTGCCGGTGATGCGCTCGTAGGCGGCCACGTACTTGGTGGCCAGGTCCACGCGCACGTCGTCCGGGATGGCGGGCAGCGCGCCGTGGCCGGAGAAGTTCCGCTCGCGGATGAGCCACTGGCGGATGTTCTCCTTGTCCAACATCTTCTGGTCCTCGCCCTTGGCGAAGCGCGCCTCGTACTCGTCCGCCACCCAGTAGCGGCTGGAGTCCGGAGTGTGCATCTCGTCGATGACGAAGAGCTCGTCGCCCACCTTGCCGAACTCGTACTTCGTATCCACCAGGATGAGGCCGCGCGTGCGCGCCCACTTCTGGCCTTCCAGGAACAGGCCCCGGGCGGCTTCCGTGATGCGGGCCCAGTCGCGCGGCGTGGCCAGCCCGCGCGAAAGAATCTCCGCCTCGGAGATGGGCTCGTCGTGCTTGCCGTACTCGGCCTTGGTGGACGGCGTGAGGATGGGCGCTTCGAACGCGCTGTCCTTGCGCAGCCCTTGGGCGAAGGGCACCCCGTAGGCGGTGTGCGTGCCCTTTTCATAATCGCGCCACAGGCTGCCCGTGAGGTAGCCGCGCACCACCACTTCCACGGAGAAGGGCTGGCAGGCGCGCGCCACGGTGACGTTCGCGTCGGGCACGTCCAGGACGTGGTTGGGGACGATGTGCTTCGTGCGGTCGAACCAGAAGGCCGCCAGGCGGTTCAGCACCTCGCCCTTGAA
The DNA here is from genome assembly GCF_003611695.1 of Corallococcus carmarthensis. GTDB lineage: Bacteria > Myxococcota > Myxococcia > Myxococcales > Myxococcaceae > Corallococcus > Corallococcus carmarthensis. The sequence continues at coordinate 16,614 of NZ_RAWE01000192.1, forward strand.
GGGGATGGTGGTGAGCACGTGGTCGAACGCGGAGAGGCGGTCGCTCGTCACGAGGATGAGCGTGTCGCCCTTGCGGTACGTGTCCCGGACCTTGCCCTTGTAGGGCGTGCCGAGCGACGGAAGGTCCGTCTGGCGAAGCGTGTGGGTGAGTTGCGCGTGGAGGGCGGAGGTGTTCACGTCGGAGGCGCCTCGCGGCCCCGGCCACTGACCGCCGGAAAGGGGCGGGAGCGGGGCCAGCTCATGAGGCGCGCGACTCTACTGGAGGCCCGCCGTCATGGAAGCAGGACCGTAGGCGGAGGCCAGATAGAGGAACGCCGGGTTGATCCGCAGGATGCCGTCCACGTAGGCGACCGCGTACGGCGCGCCCGCGGCCCGGTCCACCTGCACCGCGCCCTCCGGCTGGATGTCCCACAGCGCCAGGAGCGTGCGCGCCACCAGCTCCGCGGCCTCGCGCTCCGACAGGCCCTGCAGGCTCTCCCGCCGGTCCTCCGGCCAACGGTCACCCGTCCGCGCGTCGAAGACGAACTGGAGGCCGCTGCCCGCGTCCGGCGGCTGGAGCAGGTCCGCGCGGGATTCAAAGCCCGGCGCCGCGACGAACTCGTTGCCCTGGATGATGGGGAAGAGGGCCACGCCCTGCGCGGACTGACCGGCTTCCTGCTCCGACTGGCGCGCGATGTCCCGGAAGAGCTCCAGCCGGACGGCCGGGGACTCGAACTCCACCACTTCCGGAGAGCTGCTCAGCGCCTGCCGCGCCGTGAGCGAAGGGCGCACGGGCGTGCCCGCGCCACCGCACGCGGTGGTGAGGAGCGACAGCGACAGAAGCAAGCCAGGGACCCAGCGACGCATCACCGGGAATATACCGATCACGTGGACGCACCACCAGCTAAACTCCGGTGCATGCGACCAGGTGCGGAGCTGACTGTCGTCCTTCATCAGACCCGTTCACCCGACAACCTGGGTGCCGTCTGCCGGGTCATGGCGAACTTCGGTTTCGAACGTCTCATCCTCTCGGAACCCGTGGTCCAGGACTTCAGCGCCGCGGAGCGGATGGCCGTGAAGAGCGGCCACATTCTTTCGGGCATGCGGGTCGCCCCGACCCTGGCGGAGGCCCTGCAGGACTGCGTGTACGTGGTGGGCACGACGTCACGCACCCAGGTGGTTCGCAGGTCCCCGCTGACGCCGGAGGACGCGGCGCGGCGGCTGGCGGAGGAGAGCACGCGGGGGCGGGTGGCGCTGCTGTTCGGCGGAGAGCAGCGCGGACTGTCCGACGAGGACCTCACCCACTGCCAGGATCTGCTCGTCATCCCCACGGAGGACGTGCAGCCGTCCATGAACCTGGCGCAGTCCTCCGCGGTGCTCCTGTACCTCTGCCACCGGCAGGGGCTGACGGATGCGCCCGTGGTGCCTCGGGAGGAGGAGCCCGGCGCGCGGTTGGGGACGCTGGGAGCGCTGAGCGGGCGCATGCGCGCGGCGATGCTGGCGGCGGACTTCCTCAACCCGGAGGCGCCGGAGCACGTGCTGCATGAGCTGGAGCGGACGTTGATGCGTGCGCGGTTGACCCAGCGGGAGGCGGAGCTGTGGCTCAACGCCTTCAAGCATCTGGTCCGCGCGGTGGCGCCGGGGACCTCCCGCGGGTAGGCGGGGGGCCGGCGCCACACGGAACAGCCGGGGCGACTTAAGCCGCCGCGTCCTTCTTGTAGGTCTCGGCGTAGTGCTTCTCGCACAGGCCGCCCTTGAGCACCTTGATGCGGCACTCCGGCTTGGAGCACACGCGGTAGCGCGAGTGGGGCAGGTCGCCCTGGCGCCACTTCTTGAAGTGGAAGAAGCAATAGCTCTTGGCGCGGTAGGGGCGCTTGCAGCCCTCCACGGTGCATGCCTTCTTGCCGCTGCCCTTGGCCGTGCGCGGCCAATGGGTGAGCTTCGTCGTCTGGGTGGCCTCGGCCATGGTACGGACTCTCCTGCGAATCGATGCTTGGAAGACCCGCGGCGCCACCTGGAGGTGGATCCGCCACGATGTGAAGGCGGACGGTGTATCGCCGGGTTTCGCGGAACGCAAGGAGCCTGGAGACCCGGCGGGGCCTCGGAGGCCCCACCCGTCAGGGGGCAGCCAGGCCGTCCTCGGCCCGGGGAATGCCGCCTGACCGCCCGGACTGGGTGCGCGGCACCGGCGAGAGCAGCTCCTCCAGCACGGAGCGGGCCCCCGCGGCACGCTCGCCCGGCGTGGCGCCCGAGGCCAGCGTGGCCGGCGGCGCCTCCACCAGGGGCAGGTCCTCCAGCTTCACCTTCAGCGTCATGGGGCGGCCCAGCCGGCGCAACTGCAGCCGGATGTGCTGGCCCACGCCGCGCGCGGCCACCTGCCAGCGCAGGGTGTGCGCCCGCTCCACGGACAGCCGATCCAGGTTCAGGATGACGTCGCCGGTGCGCAGGCCGGCCCGGGCCGCGGGGCCGTCCTCCACCACGTCCGTCACCACCACGCCCCGGCCGCGAGGGTTCAGGTTGAACGCCTGCGCCACCTCCGGGGAGAAGTCCTGCACGCTGATGCCCATCCACCCGCGGCGCATGCTCCCGTGGGCCTTGAGCTGCGGAATCACCGTCTTCGCGATGTCGATGGGGATGGCGAACCCGATGCCCTGGCCGGACACGTTGACGGCGTTGGCCACCGCCACCACGTCGCCGTGCAGGTCCAGCACCGGCCCGCCGGAGTTGCCCGGGTTGATGGAGGCGTCGATCTGCACGTAGTCGAAGTCGCCGTCGCGGCCGTTGGGCGTCACGTCCGTGCGGCCCAGGTAGCTGACCACGCCCACCGTCACGGAGTGCGCCAGCCCAAACGGGTTGCCGATGACGACCACCCAGTCCGCGATGCCCACGTGGGACGCGGACGCCAGCTTCAGCACCGGCAGCTTCCGGGGCGCGTCCACCTTCAGGAGCGCGCAGTCCGTGCGCTCGTCCTCGCCCACCACCGTGGCGGGAAACTCCTCCACGTAGCCGTTGGCGCTGCGGATGGAGATGCTGACCTCCGAGGCCCCGTCCACCACGTGCGCGCTGGTGAGGATGTAGCCGTCCGGATGGATGATGAACCCGGAGCCGATGCCGCGCTGGGGCTCCTCGCCGGGGGCCACCTCCGCGCTGTCCTGGCGCGTGGTGATGGACACCACGGCCGGCATCGCCTTGCGGGCCACCTCGCTGATGTTGGAGTGCTGCCGGGAGACGGCGCGGTTGCGCGCGTCCAGCCACAGCTTGTCGGGCGTCCGTGCCTCGGCGCTCACCGCTGTCCCCAGCGCACACGCCAGCACCGCTGCCTTGATGACGCCCCCGACCTGCGTCCAACCCATGGGCCCCGCCTTCCCACCACCGTCCAACCCAATGCCCCGGCGCAACCTAGGCACGGGGTGGGGC
>NZ_RAWE01000193.1 GCF_003611695.1 Corallococcus carmarthensis
GGCGTGGACGTGGCGTTCGCCTTGGGGGGCGGCGTGGACGTGGCGTTCGCCTTGGGGGCCGGCTCCGTCTTGGCGGCGGGCGGAGGCGGCGGCATGGGCAGCGCCTCCTTCATGGGCTTCTCTTCACGGACCGGCTCGGTGCGCTCGGCCGGGGTGCTCGCGGGGGCGCTGGACGACGAGCCCCCACCCTTCTTGTAGAACGCCAGGTAGCTGCCGGCGCCCGCGGACACCAGGCCCGCCAGCACGCCGATGTCCGCCACCAGCGCGTACGTCTTGCCGGTGCTCTTCAGGTCCTCCGCGCGGGTGCTGCCCTGCGGCGCGGTCTTGAACGCGTCCGACTTGGAGGAGGCCTCCAGGCCGAAGTAGATGCCGCCCGCCAGCAGCGCCACGCCCGTGGCCAGCAGCACGTAGCCCGCGGTGCGGCGGCTCACGCCCCCACCGCCGGAGAAGTGCGTCACCGGCTTGCCGTTCGCGCGCGCCGCGTCCTGGGCCACCAGCCCGGTCAGGAACGCCTCGGAGCCCGTGGCCATCGCGTCACCGCGCGGCACCTGGCCCATCGCGTATGCCTGGTTGTGGCCGTCCGCCACGTCCAGGCGCAGGCCCGTGACGGTCAGGGGCGCGTTGCCCGGACCGCCGCGCACCACCAGCGCCAGCACCTGCGGCACGCCCGCGAGCGCGCCCAGCTCCTGCAGCGCCTTGTCACGGTCGTCGTCGTCGGGGTTCTTCGCGATGCGCTCCACGAGCGCGTCGTAGCGCTGCTGCACCGGCAGCTTCGTGAGCGTGAAGGAGGACTCGCCCTCGCGCGCCCGGCCTTCCGTCACGGCGTAGCCCGGCGCCACCAGCGTCACGTAGTGGTCCGCGCGCGTGAGGCCCGTGAGCGCCAGCGGGGACACGCCCCGGTAGGTCCCGTCCACGAACACCTGCGCGGGAACGGGCTGCGTGCGCACGGACAGCGTCGCCTGCGCGCCGTCCAGCTGCGCCTTGCGCTCCTTCTCCACGAACGCGACCTCTTCGGGCGGGAAGAAGTTGGGGTTGAAGGTGGCGCGCGGATCCACCGCGAGCACGCCGCGCATCTCCAGCTCCGCGGCCTTGTTCTCCCCGTTGGCCACCTGCGTCGCGGCCTTCATCACCCGGGCGCGGCTCAGGAGCGGGAACGCGCGGGACAGGTCCGCCTGCTCGTAGGCGCGCACCGCCTTGTCGAAGCTCTGGAGCGCCTTCACGGTGTCCAGCTCGTCGTACGCCTTCAAGCCGTCCTTGAGGACGGCGTTGCCCTCCACCGCCTTCGCCTGGCGCGCGCTCGCGCCCTGGGCATCCAGCGCGTCCGTCAGCCGCACCAGCTCCAGCCTCCCGGAGCGGGCCACGGCCTGTTCGGCCCAGTGGGCCAGCGCCAGCGCCTCACCCTCCAACGAGGCATCCACGGGAATGGCCACCACCGCCACGCGGGGGCCCGCCGCCGACGGCAGCGTTCGCGGCATCAGCCGCAGCGGTACGTGTTGCTGCTGCGCCGCGGCGGGGCCCATGGCCAGCATTCCCACCAGCCAGCCACTGAGCGTCGCGTGCAGCGCGCGATTGAAAGGACGTCGCATCCGGTCTCCCTCGTTGCTGTGCGCATTACACGCACTGCGCGGCGGAACGCCAGCATCGAAAGGGGTTTCAGCGACCCGCGGTGCTCCCGGAGTCCCGGGACACGGGCCCTGGCGCCAACCCATGGAGGTAGTTGAGCGCGACCTTCAGCTGTGGATCCGCGAGCTTCGCCGTCACGGCCCAGTCCTTCAGGTTCGCGGGCAGGGTCCGGGGCTGGGCGGCGACCTCCGACGTCGCCTGCGAGGGCTCCGCCTTGAAGTGGCGCCGCAGGTCCTTCTCCCGGGGTGCGTCACTTCCCGCCTTCCCAGAGGAATCCTCCGGCACGAGGAAGTCCGGGGTGATGCCCTTCTCCTGGATGCTGCGGCCCTTGGGCGTGTAGTAGCGCGCGATGGTGAGCTTCAGGCCGGAGCCGTCCTCCAGTTCGATGATGGTCTGCACGCTGCCCTTGCCGAAGGTCTGCGTGCCCATGATGACCGCGCGGCCGTGGTCCTGGAGCGCGCCCGCGACGATTTCGGACGCGGAGGCGCTGCCCGCGTTGACCAGCACCACCAGCGGGTAGTCCTTCTCCGTGTCGCGGTCGCGGCTCTTCTCGGAGGCGTTGCGGCCGTCGCGCCCGCGCGTGGACACGATGGGCAGGTTGCCCGGCAGGAAGCGGTCGCTCATGGCCACGGCCTGATCCAACAGGCCGCCGGGGTTGTTGCGCAGGTCCAGCACCAGGCCGTCCAGCTCCTTGCCGCCGTTGAGCGCTCGCAGCCGGTCCAGTTCCTTCTTCAGCGACACGTCCGTGCGGTCCTGGAAGTTCTTCACCTTCACGTGACCGATGCCGTCGTAGAGCGCGCCCTCCACGGACACGATGCGGATGTGGTCGCGCAGGATGGCCAGCTCCCGAGGGGCGTTGAAGCCCGCGCGCATGAGCGTGAGCAGCACGCGGCCGCCCGCGGGGCCGCGCATCTTCTGGAGCGCCCGGCCCAGGTCCATGCCCTGGGTGCTCTCCCCGTCGATGGCGAGCAGCTCGTCCCCGGCCTTGATGCCCGCGCGCGCCGCGGGCGTGTCGTCGATGGGCGCCACCACCACCAGCCGGTCGCCCTTGCGCGCGATTTCGATGCCCAGGCCGCCGAACTCACCGGACGTGTCGATCTTCATCTCCCGGAAGATTTCCGGCGGCATGAAGACGGTGTGCGGATCCAACGTGTCGAGCATCCCCTGGATGGCGCCCTGGATGAGCGTCTTCCTGTCCACGGGCTCCACGTAGTTGTTCTCCACGTAGGAGAGCACCCGCGCGAACAGCTCCAGCTGGCGGTACGCGGATTCGTCCCGGCTGACCGCGTCCGTCGGCTTCTGCGCGAGCGCGGGCGCGCCCCACAAGAGGAGCGCGGCGAATCCCATGCGCCAGGGCTTCGGGAAACGGGTCACGGGAGCGCGTCCTTGGGGGTCGGGTGTCAGGGGCCGTCGCAACGCCCCTGAGTCTACACCCGGCCCGCCGGACGATTCCCGCCCTTAGAGGCCGGCCCGGTCCGCGAAGCCCACCAGGTGGGACACGAACGCGTCCGGCCGCTCCATCTGCGGCACGTGGCCAAAGCCCTCCACCACGTGCACCTCCGCCTGGGCGGGCAGGTGCTGCCGGTACCAGGTGAGGATTTCCGGGGGCAAGAGCCGCTCGCTGCCACCCCACAGGAAGAGCACCGGCATCTGAAGGTCCCGCACCGCCTGGGGCGCGATGCTCGCCTGCGTGGCCAGCGCATCCGCCGCGAGCGCCTGCACCGTGGGCGTCGTGTAGAACTTCCGCAGCTCCGACGCGAGCAGCATCGCGGCCAACGGTGGACGGTGGAAGAGCCGCTTCGTCAGGGCGCGGACGTCCGCGTTCGACTTCACCGCGAAGTGGCCCAGGAGCGCCGCCAGCGCCTCTGGCGTCAGCTCCGCGCCCGCGGGGGACACCAGCGCCAGCGCCTTCACCAAGCTCGGATGGTCGGAGGCCAGGTTGACGGCCATGGCCCCGCCCAGCGAGTTGCCCACCACGAGGGCGGGCGTCTTCACCACCTGCTCGAAGTAGGCGCGCAGCACGTCGAACTGGCCCTGCACGCAGGTGGGACCGCCGCAGTACTCGCCGGAGAAACCGTGGCCCGGCAGGTCCGGCGCGAGCACGCGGGAGAAGCGCTTCGCCAGCCCGAAGAACGTGCGCCCGAAGCCGTTGGCGGACCCGCCCAGCCCGTGCACCAGCACCACCGGAGGGCCCTTGCCCTGCCCTTCCAGCGCGTAGTGGTGCACCGCCTGCCCACCCACGTTCACCGTCTCCGACTCCACACCGCGCGCCACCAGCACGCGGCGCATCGCCTTCTGCATCCCACCCATCAGGTCCACGCGCGGGCCTCCTTCGTCACCAACGACCGCTGACCTGCCCCTTCTAACGCCTCCGCGTCTTGGACGCAGCGCATCAAACAGACAGTGTCAGGGCGTCCCGGCCGCGGCGGTGGCGGGAGCCAGCCAGGGAGCGGGGTCCACGGCCTGCCCGGCGCGGCGGACCTCGAAGTAGAGGTAGGCGCCCTTGAGGGAGCCGGTGTCGCCCACTTCGCCCACCACGTCGCCCGGGGCCACGCGAGCGCCCACGGCGACGGCGATGGTGGAGAGGTGGGCCACGAGGGTGTGGAAGTCATCACCATGGTCGACGATGAGCAGGTTGCCGTAGCCGCGCAACCAGCCCGCGTAGACGACGGTGCCTTCGGCCACCGCGTGCACGGAGGTGCCCGCCGCCGCGCGGATGTCCACGCCCTTCTGCACGGTGACGGTGTTGAAGCGCGGGTTCACCACGCGGCCGAAGCCCACCTCCACGATGCCCGTCACGGGCCGGGGCAGCTTGCCCTTCAGGGCGCCGAAGCCACTGGTCGCGGGGGCTTCGTGCAGGTCCACCAGCATGAGGGTGAGCTCCGCGTCCGCGCCTTCCAGTTCGCGCACGGCGCGCTTCGCCAGCTCCGCCTCGCCCGCCAGCTTCCCGACGACCTCCTCCAGCGCCTCCTGCTGGGCCTGGGCCTGCTTCGACTGTTGCTGGAGGAAGGCCACGCGCTGCGACAGCGACGTGTGCAGCCGCTTCAGCTCCAGCGTCGCCTGGCGCTGGAGGGTCGCCACGTGCTGCACGGTGCGCAGGAGCTCCAGGTCGCCGGCCATGCTGGCCTCCAGCGCGCGGGCACGCCACATCAGCGCGGCGAAGTCCTCCGCGGACAAGAGCACCTCCAGCGGGCGGCGGCGCTGGAGCCGGTACAGGGTGCGCAGGCGCGGGGACAGCCGACGCAGCTGGGCGCGCAGGGCTTCGCGGAGCACGGCCTCCTCACGCTCGGCGAGCGCGACGCGGCGGCGGAAGAGGCTCAAGTCGCCTTCGAGGGCACGCACGCGGCGGCGGGAGAAGGCGGCCATGTCCTCCATCAGCTCCATGCCTTCCAGCACGGAGAGCTTCTTCGCCTCCACCAGCGCGAGCGTAGCGCGCTGCGCGGCCAGCTTCTCGCGGATGGCCGCGCGCTCCGCCTCCTCGTCCTGCTGGGCGAACGCGGCGGTCGCGCCCAGGAGCGCCATGAGCCAGGCCAACCGTCTCATACGCGCAGGAAGCGCCCCACCGCGACGAAGCTGCCGCCCAGGCCCAGGGCGCAGCCAGCCACCAGCAGCTCCAGCGCGGTGCGCGTCTCCACCCACGGCGCGGCCACACCCGGCCCCAGGAGGAACGCGAACAATGACCCCAGCGTGGGCCCCAGCAGCCGCCCGAACAGCCACAGCCCGCCCACCGCCAGCAGCGCTCCCAGCAAGCCCTGAAGCAGCCCCTCCAGGAGGAACGGCGCCTTCACGAAGCGGTCGGTGGCGCCCACCAGCTTCTGGATTTCAATCTCCTCGCGCCGCGAATAGATGGCCAGTTGGAGCGTCGCCGCGACGATGACGATGGTCGTCCCCAGCACCACCACCAGCGCCACCAGCGCCCCGAAGCTCAGCGCGCGGGCGATGGCGGACAGCCGCTCCACCGCGGCCTCGCCGTAGTCCACGCCGGTGACGCCGGGCAGCGCGCGCAGCTCCTTCGCCAGGGCCTTGAGCGCCTCCGGAGACCTCCGCGCCTCCGGCACGCGCAGCTCCAGCGTCGCGGGCAGCGGGTTCTCCGGCAGCTCCGCCAGCGCCTCGCCCAGGTCGCCCAGCTCGTGCTTGAGCCGCTTCAGCGCCGCTTCCGGCGGCACCACCGTCACCTCGCCGTGGGAGAGCTCCACCACGCGCGTGTGGACGCCGTGCACCTCGTCCTCGCCCAGCTGCGGCGCCAGGTAGAGCGTCACCTCCACCTCGCCGCCCAGCGACGCGAGCAGGTTGTCCACCACGTGCGACGCGCCCCGCGCCAGCCCCGCCGCGAACAGCGCGATGGCGATGGTGGACACGGCGATGAAGTGCACGAAGGGCGCGTGCTTCAGCCCCCCGGCCGCCGAGCGCCAGAAGTAGGCCGCCTTCGACAGCACGCTCATACCAGCATCCGCCGCGCCGCCTTGACGCCGTCCTCGTCGGAGACGATGAGCCCGCGCTCCAGGCGCACCGTGCGCTTCTGGTAGCGCGACAGGAGCGTGGCGTCGTGCGTGGCCACCATCACCGTGGTGCCCCGGATGTTGATGTCCGTGAGCAGGTCCATGATCTCCACGGTGAGCGCCGGGTCCAGGTTGCCCGTGGGCTCGTCCGCCAGGAGGATGGTGGGGTCGTTCACGAGCGCGCGCGCAATCACCACGCGCTGCTGCTCTCCACCCGAAAGCCGCAGGGGCAGCGAGTTCGCCTTGTGCTCCAGCCCCACCAGCTTGAGCATCCGGTGCACCTTCTCGCGTCCTTCCGCGCGGGACACCCCCAGCACGTCCAGCGTGAAGCCCACGTTGTCCGCGACGCTGCGGTGGGGCAGCAGCTTGAAGTCCTGGAACACCACGCCGATGTTGCGCCGCAGGTACGGCACCGCCGACTCACGGATGCGCGCGATGTTCTTGCCGCCCACCAGGATTTGCCCCTTGGTGGCCTTCTCCCCGCAGAAGATGAGCTTGAGCAGCGTCGTCTTCCCCGCGCCGGACGGGCCGGTGAGGAAGACGAACTCGCCCTTCTCCACGTTCAGGTTGATGTCCTGCAACACCGGCGGATCGCCGGGATACGCCTTGTAGACGTGGAAGAACTGGATCATGACCGGAAGCGGGGAGCTTCCGGCAGCGTACCACGGCCCCACAGCCCGCCCAGGAACGCGCCAGACGCGTCTTGGAGGCAGGGCTGGAGCCGCACCGCGCGAGGACTACGAGGGCTCGCCCTCGCTCGCCAGGTAGCTGAGGATGACCTCGTCCAGGCTCTTCTCGGAGATGAGGTCCTCTCCGAAGAGCGTCTCCACGCCCACCTCGTTGATGCGCGGCTTCTCCTTGAGGGCGCGCGCGGCGGCCACTTCCGGAGGCAGCTGCACGGCGGGAGCCACGGCGGGCGGAGGAGGCGGCGTGGGCGGACGCGGCGCGGGCACCTGCGGCAGCTTCGGCTGCGCGGCCATCTCCGCGTCCGTGGCGAGCTGGCCCGGCTGGTACGAACGGACCGTGGACTCGTAGTTGTCGTACACGCCGTTGATGAGGTTGCGCAGCATCTCCTTGTGCTGCTCCTCCATCAACTCGCGAACAACCTCCGCCAGGTTCTCCGCGTTGAGGATGTCCGCGTAGGACGTCTTCTTCGACGCGAGGATGTTCCCGCCCACGAACAGGTGGGTGATGATGTGGGGGTTGTTGACACCCGAGTCCTCGGTCTGGACGTGGTAGACCTTCCCCTTGTGCTTGATGTTGTGATTGAAGCCAGTGACGGCTTTTTCGAAGGTTTTCGCCATTGCCGAGGTCGGGCACCGTAGCAGCGGGGTCCAGGCTTCACAAGGCAAGCGTCACGCACCCCGCACCTATCTGCGCGTGCCTGCCCGCTTCCGACGGTGTGCGTGCGCCACCTTCCCGTCACCCTGCGTGTGCGGATCCACACGCGGACACCAGCCTGGCGGGCATGGCTGGCTCTGTTGAAAAGCCGAAACCGCCTGGGGTACGTAAACCCCTCTGACGATCGCGCCGTCAGTCCCACCATCCCTGCCGCGGGCGGAACACCACCGATGAAGAAGCCGGACACCATCGCGGACAAGGTCCGCCTGCAGGATGCCCAGGCGCTCGCGCAGGGCTACTCGCCCGCCATCCGCGCCATGGAGATCGCCTCCATCATCGCGTTCGTGGGGCTGGAGGCCGTGCTCGTCCACAAGCTCTGGAGCACCCACCACACCGGGCCGTGGATGCTGGTCCTGGCGGTGGTGCTGGGCTACCTGGCCGCGGACTTCGTGTCCGGCTTCGTCCACTGGATGGGTGACACGTGGGGCTCCACGGAGATGCCCGTGCTGGGCAAGGCGTTCATCCGCCCCTTCCGCGAGCACCACGTCGACGAGAAGGCCATCACCCGCCACGACTTCGTGGAGACCAACGGCAACAACTGCCTGGTGTCGCTGCCGGTGGCGGCGCTCGCGGTGGCCGTGCCGCTCAACGGCCCTGGCTGGGTGTTCCTGGCCGCGTTCCTGGGCGCGATGATCTTCTGGGTGATGGCGACCAACCAGTTCCACAAGTGGTCGCACCTGGATGAGCCGCCCGCGATCATCGGCTTCCTGCAGCGCGTGCACCTCATCCTGCCGCCCGACCACCACCGCATCCACCACACCGCGCCCTTCAACCAGTACTACTGCATCACCGTGGGCTGGATGAACCGGCCGCTGCGGATGATCCACTTCTTCCCGCTGATGGAGCGGCTCATCACCTGGGCCACCGGCCAGCTGCCCCGCCAGGATGACATCGGCACGGAGGCCGCCGAGGCGCTCGTCGCCGTGGACGGCGCCCAGGAGGTGCCCGTGCTCCAGGCGGCCAAGGAGCTGCTCAAGGCCTCCGCCGAGGAGCCCGCGCCTGGCGTCTCCACGCGTCCCGTGCCGTAGGGCCCGGGGCCGGAAGGCGCGTCAGAAGCGCAGGTCCACCTGCTCCGCGGAAGGAATGGGGCGCCCCAGGAAGCGGGCCCCCACCTCCACGAAGCGCTCCGGCACGTCGGTGACGAAGAAGGCGTGCTCCGGCGCGCCCACGGACGCCGGCGCCAGCAGGCCCTTCTCCCCCAAGAGCTCCGCCACCGCCTCCGCCGTGGCCTCCGCCGAGTCCACCAGCGACACGTGCGGCCCCACGACCTCGGCGATGACGCCCTTGAGCAGCGGGTAGTGGGTGCAGCCCAGCACCAGCGTGTCCACCCCGTCGCGCGCGAAGCCGGACAGGTACTCGCGGGCCACCAGCAGCGGCACGTCGCCGGTGGTCCACCCTTCTTCCGCCAGGGGTACGAAGAGCGGGCACGCCGTCGCCTTCACCGCGATCTTCGGGTTGCCCGCCTCCAGCGCCCGCTGGTACGCGCCGGAGCGGACGGTGCCCGGCGTCCCGATGACGCCCACCCCACCGCCCCGGGTGCGCTGGAGCGCCGTGCGGGCCCCGGGCTCAATCACGCCCAGCACCGGCACCGGCAGCGCGGCCTGGAGGGCAGGCAGCGCCGCGGCGGAGGCGGTGTTGCACGCCACCACCAGCAGCTTGATGCCGCGCTCCAGGAGGAACTCCGCGTTCTTCAGCGAGTAGCGCGTCACCACCTCGCCGGACTTGGTGCCGTAGGGCACCCGGGCGGTGTCCCCCAGGTAGAGCGTGCGCTCGTGGGGGAGCCGCGCCATGAGCGCCTTGAGGACGGTGAGCCCTCCGATGCCGGAGTCGAACACGCCGATGGGACCGTGGCTGTCTTGCCGCATGGAGGGTGTCCCTATCACGTTTGATGCCAACGCCCGCTGGCGGCCTCCGGGCCCTGGAACGCACGAAGGGCCGGAAGCCTGGATGGCCTCCGACCCTTTCATGCGACCCGTTCCCGTTGGGCCCGCGGACTACTGCACGCGGTACAGGGGGGCGTAGACCGCGTCGTTCACGCCCGGGAAGTCATGGGCGTAGACGCGGATGGGAGCCAGGTCGCTGCGCGAGGCGTACGAGCGGCCACCCGAGCCGGCGGCGCGGAAGGAGACGAAGTACTCGCCCGGGCGGAGGAACTCGAAGATGGCCGGGGCCTCGTTGCAGGAGAACCACTGGCCGTCCGTCCCGTAGACCCACTCGTTGGTGTGGATGTCCTGGAAGTTGATGCCCACCTCGCTCACGCCGGCCTGGGAACAGCTCAGCTTCACGCTGTTCTCGTAGAGCTGCCAGCCCACCGCGGCCCCACCGATGATCCAGGTGTTCGCCGTGATGGAAGCCGGAATGCCGACCTGCGAGGTGAAGCCACCCCCGTAGTAGTAGAGGGGCCGCTCGTACGCGTCGATGGCGACGACCTCCAGGTAGTGCTGCCCGGGGGCCAGGTCCGGCGTCTCCACCGAGTTGCCCTGGCTGCCCTGGTTGCAGTTGAAGCGCCCCCACGCGCCGTCATCCACCCGGGCGTCCACGTAGGCGACCCCGGCCTGCCCGCAGGTGGGATAGCCCGAGCCCGCTTCCGTCGGGAACAGCCAGTTCACGTAGGCGAAGGAGGTCGCGCCCGTGTTGCCCGTGTTGAAGTTGATGGGCACCGACACGTTGCCGTCCACCGTGAAGCTGCCGTGGTACGAGTAGACGGTCACGCCGTCGTAGTCCACCGCGTCCGCGTCGAACGCGTACGTGCCAGGCGCGAAGTCGTGCAGGATGATGCCGTCGAAGCCGTTGGCCGTGCAGGGATACTGGCCGTCGTTCTCCAGGATCTCACCGCCGATGGAGATGTCCACGCCCTGGATGTCCCGCATCTGGTTGCAGGTGGCGCCATCGAAGCTCCACGACATCCGGACGTCGCCGGGGTAGCGCGGGCTGTTGTCTTCGATGATGCAGCCGGTGAGGCCAGAAGAGAGGCAGAGGAATGCGGCGAGCGTTCTCGCGTTCATGGTGGGCATCCGTGGTTCGGGAAGGTTGAGGTCGTCGGCCCGGAACAACCCTCCAGACGACCGGCCCCGGGAATTATTCAGTGCCGTCCAAAGCAACCGGGCTGCGACGGCGGGTTTGACCCACCCGAGGACGGGATGTTACGCGCTGGACCCCATGATACCCCACCTGCCCCTGGCCTTTGGCGCCATGAACTACGTGGAGATCATCCGCGACGCGTCGTTCATCGAGCTCGCGGTGCTCCTGCTCCTCATGGCCGTCTCGGTCGCCTCCTGGGCGCTCATCGCCATGAAGGCCACCCAGTTGTCGCGTGCCCGCGCCCAGTCGCTCACCTTTCTCGACACGTTCTGGAAGGCGTCCCGGCTGGAGGCCATCTACCAGTCCGCCCAGAAGCTGGAGGGCTCGCCGCTGTCGAAGGTGTTCTGCGCGGGCTACGAGGAGCTGAGCAAGCTGGCGCAGACGGGCAACAAGGAGGGCGGCGGCGCCGAGGACGCGATGAGCGCCAAGCTGGGCGGCATTGAGAACGTGGAGCGCGCGCTCAACCGCGCGGCCACGGCGCAGATCACCGAGCTGGAGAACCGCGTGTCCTTCCTGGGCACGGTGGGCGCCGCGTCGCCGTTCGTGGGCCTGTTCGGCACGGTGATTGGCATCCTGGGCGCGTTCAACAACATCGCGGAGCAGGGCAACGCGACGCTGGCCACGGTGGCCGCGCCGGTGGGCAACGCGCTCTTCGCCACGGCGGCGGGGCTGTTCGCGGCCATCCCGGCGGTGGTCGCGTACAACTCGTTCGTCAGCCGCATCAAGGTGTTCGACACGGAGATGTCAAACTTCTCCGCGGACTTCCTCAACATCATCAAGCGGCACTTCTTCCGCTAGGGGACCCGTCACATGGGCATGGGCGGAGGCAAGGGCGGTGGTGGCCGTACCACCATGAGCGAGATCAACGTCACGCCCATGGTGGACGTGATGCTGGTGCTGCTCATCATCTTCATGGTGACGGCGCCCCTCATCCAGCAGGGCGTGAAGGTGAACCTGCCGGAGACCAAGGCCGCCCCGGTGGAGGCGACGGAGAAGAAGGTCGTCCTCTCCATCGACGCGGGCCGCAAGGTCTACATCGGGGACGCGGAGGTGGCGCTGGAGGAGCTGGAGACGAAGCTCGCAGCCAACGCCAAGGCGCAGGCGGACAAGGAAGTGTATCTCCACGCGGACCGCGACGTGCCGTACGGCGTGGTGGTGGAGGTGATGGCCGCGGCCCAGCGCGCGGGCATCGCCAACGTGGGGATGATCACGGAACCGGCCACGGGCTCCAAGGCGTCCAACTCCGGCAAGGCTCCCGCCGCGTCCAGCGGAAAGGGCAAGCCCAAGGAGGCGAAGCGCTAGCCCATGAGCTCCGCGGTGAATCACAGCCTGCTGGTGACACAGCCCACGCGGCTGTCTCGCTTCGTCGTCTTCTCCGTGGGCGGGCACGTGGCGGTGCTCGCGGCGGCGCTCTTGTACGCGCGCTTCACGTCCGCGCCGAAGGTGGACCTGGACCAGAAGCCCATCAACGCGTCGCTGGTGCGCCTGGGCAAGCCGCGCGACCCCAAGCTGCTGCCGCGCAAGGAAGTGGCGCAGCCTCCGCCCAAGGAGGTCGTGGCGAAGCCCACGCCCACGCCGCCCGCGGATGCTCCCGCGCCCTCCCCCACCGCGGTGGCGGTGCCCGGCGTGAAGCCCGCTCCGGCCCCCGCGCCCCAGAAGGGCGAGGCGAGCGCGGAGGACCGGCGCAAGAAGCTCTTCGGCGCGTTCGACAAGTCCGCGAAGCCCACGGAGCCGGAGGAGCTGGAGGGGGCCGAGGACGGCGACCCCGACGGTGACTCGGCGGTGGCGGAGGGCGAGCGGTACTACGGCCTTTTGAAGTCGCAGGTGCGCCGTCACTACAACGTGGCGGACACCATCCCCGACGCGGAGCGCCTGTACCTCAAGGCGCAGGTGGCCATGAAGCTGGGCCGCGCGGGTGAAGTGCTGGACGTGAGCCTGGCCAAGGCCAGCGGCAACGAGCTGTTCGACGCGGCGGTGGTGGCCGCCGTGCGCAAGGCCTCCCCCTTCTCTCCTCCCCCCGATGCGCTTCGCGACGCGCTCCAGAAGAACGGCGTCGTCCTGGTGTTCAGCCCATGAAAGCCTTCCTGCTGTCGCTCCTCCTCGTCCCCGCGCTGGTGCTGGCGCAGGCGCCCGTCATTGAAATCTCCGGCGCGAACTTCCGCCCGCTGCCGCTCGCGGCCCCCGCGCCCGTGGTGCAGGAGGGCGCGGACAAGAAGGCCGCCCAGGCGTTCGACACCGCCTTCAGTTACGACCTCACCGCCTCCGGCATCTTCCAGGTGCTGGACCGCGCGGGCTTCACCGCCGACGAGAAGGAAGGCATGACGGCGGGCAGCATCAACTTCAGCCGCTGGGCGGACGTGGGCGCGGAGTCGCTGGTGAAGGTGTCGCTCGCGCAGGACGGCGGCGCGCTGCGCGGCGAGCTGCGCCTGTTCAGCGTGGCCACGGGCAAGGAGGAGCTGAAGGTGTCCAAGGACGCGCCGGCCGGTGAGCCCCGGCAGCTGGCGCACGCGCTGGCGGACGCGCTCTACCGGCACTTCACCCGCGAGGCGAGCCCCTTCCTGTCGCGCATCACCTACGTGCGCAAGGCGGGCGCGAACCGCGACGTGTACGTGGCGGACTGGGACGGAATGAACGCGCAGGCGCTCACCAAGGGCGGCACGCACATCCTCCCCACGCTCAGCCCGTCCGGACAGGTGGCCTTCACGTCCTACCGGAAGAACCGGCCGGACATCTACGTGCAGACCCCCGGCGGCGAGGCGAAGCCCCTGGTGACGGACGGGCAGATGGCCACGGGCATCGCGTACTCGCCGGATGGCAAGCGCATCGCGTACGCGCTGGCGGAGGGTGAGAGCGCGCAGATCTACGTCGCCGCGGTGGACGGCTCCGGCGCCAAGGCGGTGACGGACACGCCCTACGGCCTCAACACCAGCCCCACCTGGTCGCCGGACGGCAAGCGCCTCGCGTTCGTGTCCAACCGGGGCGGCAGCCCGCAGGTGTACGTGATGAACGTGGACGGCTCCGGCGTGAAGCGGCTCACCTTCCAGGGCAACTACAACCAGACGCCGGACTGGTCGCCGCGCGGAGACCTCATCGCCTTCACCGCGCGCGACGAGCGCAACGCGTTCGACCTCTTCACGGTCAACGTGGACACGGGCAAGGTGACGCGCCTGACGCAGGACCAGGGCAACAACGAGGAGCCCACCTTCTCCCCCAACGGCCGGCTCATCATCTTCAGCTCCAACCGCAACGGCGCCGCGCACCTGTGGGTGATGACGGCCGACGGCAACAACCAGGTGCCGCTCCCCATGGAGAAGGGCAACTGGCTGACGCCGGACTGGGGCACCGCTCCGGCGGCGAAGTAGTCAGCACGGCGGGTGCCGTTGACAGGGGGGACGCGCCGGGGTGCATTGCGCACCCCATGAGCGCTCCCCTCTCCGCCCACAAGACCCACTGGGGTTTGGATCCCCAGGTCGTCTTCCTCAACCACGGCTCGTTCGGCGCGTGCCCCAAGGCGGTGCTCCAGCACCAGTCGGAGCTGCGGGCGCGGTTGGAAGCAGAGCCCGTGCGCTTCCTCGGCCGCGAGGTGGAGCCGCTCCTGGACGAGGCGCGCGCCGCGCTCGCGGCCTTCGTGGGCGCGCATTCGGATGACCTCGCGTTCGTGCCCAACGCCACCACGGGCGTGAACACCGTGCTGCGCAACCTGCGCTTCCAGCCCGGCGACGAGCTGCTCACCACCGACAACGAATACAACGCGTCCAAGAACGCGCTGGACGTGGCCGCCGCCGAGCTGGGCGTGAAGGTGGTGGTGGCGAAGCTGCCCTGGCCCGTGCCCTCGCCGGAGTCGGTGGTGGACGCGGTGATGGCGCTGGTGACGCCGCGCACGCGGCTGCTGCTCGTGGACCACATCACCAGCCAGACGGCGCTGGTCATGCCGCTGGCGGAGCTGGTGCGCCGCTTGCGCGAGCGGGGCGTGGAGACGCTGGTGGACGGCGCGCACGGGCCGGGGATGGTGCCGCTGGCACTCCAGGAGCTGGGCGCGGCGTACTACACGGGCAACTGCCACAAGTGGCTGTGCGCGCCCAAGGGCGCCGCGTTCCTGTACGTGCGCCGCGACCTGCAGCCGGGCTTCAAGCCGCTGGTGGTGAGCCACGGGCACAACTCGCCGCGCGCGGACCGCTCGCGCTTCCGGCTGGAGTTCGACTGGACGGGCACGCACGACCCGACACCCTTCCTGTGCATCCCCACCGCGATCCGTGTCGTGGGCGGGCTGGTTCCGGGCGGGTGGCCGGAGGTGATGGAGTCCAATCGGGAGAAGGTGCTGGCCGCCCGGCGGCGACTGAACGCTCGGCTGGGCAACGCAGTGCCGCTGTGCCCGGAGTCCATGGTGGGCAGCATGGCGTGCGTGGCCCTGCCGGACGGCTTCCCGGAGCGCCCCGAACCGCCGCTCTACCTGGACCCCCTCCATGTGCGCCTGTTCGAGGAGCACCACATCGAGATTCCCGTCACCGCCTGGCCCCGGGCGCCCCGGCGTCACCTGCGGCTGTCCGCGCAGCTGTACAACACCCCGGCGGACTACGAGGCCCTGGGTGAGGCTTTGGAAGCGCTGCTGCGTTGAGTAGTGTGCGCGGCATGCCGCGCTTCGCATCCATCGACATCGGAACCAACTCCGTGCTGCTGCTGGTCGCGGACCGCCTGCCGGACGGGCACTTCGAGGCCGTGGTGGAGCGCGCGGAGATCACCCGCCTGGGCCGGGGCGTGGACACCAGCCGCGTGCTGTCGTCGGACGGCATGGAGGCCACGCTGTCCGTGCTGGTGGCCTTCGCCAACGAGGCCCGTGAGCTGGGCGCGGAAGGCATCGCCGTGTCCGCCACCAGCGCCGCTCGCGACGCGAAGAACGGCGCGGACTTCATCGCCGCCGCCAAGGCCCGCGCGGACGTGACGGTGGAGATCATCCCCGGGGAGATGGAAGCGCAGCTGTCCTTCGCCGCCGTGGCCCAGGACTTCGCGAGCGAGGCCGCGGGGCCGCTGCTCGTGGTGGACATCGGCGGCGGGTCCACGGAGTTCATCTACGGCAGCGACGCCGGCACGGTGGCCTTCCGCCACAGCTTCGACGTGGGCGCCGTGCGGCTCACGGAGCGCTACGTGCGCACCGACCCGCTGTCCCCCGACGAGCGCGGCGCCATCGAGGCGCACCTGCGCGACACCTTCTCCGCCCTGCCCCCGCCTCCGCCCGCCGCGATGCTGGTGGGCGTGGCCGGCACCGTCACCACGCTGTACGCCGTGCAGCACCAGATGGCCACCTACGACGCGGAAGCGGTCCACGGCGGCACGCTGTCCCGGGGCGAGCTGGACGCGCTCACGGACCGCCTGTGCTCCCTTCCTCTGGATGCGCGGCGGGCGCTGCCCGGCCTCCAGCCCAAGCGCGCGGACGTCATCCCCGCGGGTGCCCTCATCCTGCGGGAAGCGGTGAAGGCGCTGGGCCTGGACGCGTGCCGCGTGAGTGACCGCGGCCTGCGCTGGGGCCTCTTGGCACACCGCTTCGGCTCCGGCTCCTCCCCCTCATGAACGCCTCCTCCCCTGTGGCTCCGTCCAGCTCGCACGCCACGCAGTCCGTGCGCGCGGGCTACGCGCTGTTCATCCTCACGCTGATCAACCTGGTCAACTACCTCGACCGGTACATCATCGCCGTCGCGCTGCCGGAGATTCAGAAGGACTTCGGCATCAACGACGCGCAGTCCGGCCTGCTGGGCACCGTCTTCATCATCGTCTTCATGCTGGCGTCGCCCCTGGGCGGCTTCCTGGGGGACCGCATTCCCCGCCGGCTGCTGGTGGCGGGCGGCGTCATCCTGTGGAGCCTGGCCACGGGCGCCAGCGGCCTTGCGTCCAGCTTCACGGCGCTCTTGCTGGCGCGTGCGGTGATTGGCATTGGCGAGGCGGGCTATGGCGCGGTGGCGCCGTCCATCATCTCCGACCTGTACCCGCGCGAGCAGCGCACGCGGATGCTGTCGTACTTCTACATCGCCATCCCGGTGGGCTCGGCCATGGGCTACGGCCTGGGCGGGTGGCTGACGCAGACGTATTCGTGGCACGCGGCGTTCTTCGCGGGCGGCGTGCCGGGGCTCCTGCTGGGCACCATGGCCTTCTTCATGCCGGAGCCGCAGCGCGGCGCCATGGACGGGCCGGACGCGGCGGTGAAGCTGCCGTTCATGGAGGGCCTCAAGGGGCTGGGCCGCAACATGGCCTTCTGGGCGACGACGGCGGGCTACACGCTGATGACGTTCTCCATTGGCGGCCTGGCGTTCTGGATGCCCACGTACCTGGTGCGTGAGCGTCACCTGTGGCTGGAGCACCCGGGCCGCGTGGGCCTGGTGTTCGGCGCCATCACGGCGGTGGCGGGCCTCACGGGCACCGTGGCCGGCGGCTGGCTGGGCGACAAGATGGACCGCAAGCGCGCGGGTGGCGGCCTGTGGCTGTCCGGCATCGGCCTGCTGCTCGCGGCGCCGTGCATGTACCTGGCGGTGAACCTGCAGGACACGACGCTGACGTTCGCGGCCATTGGCGTGGCGCAGTTCCTCATCTTCCTCAACAGCGGCCCCATCAACGCGGCCATCGTCAACTGCGTGCCGCCCGCGTTCCGCGCCTTCGCCATGGGCCTCAACGTGCTGTGCATCCACATGCTGGGCGACGCCATCTCCCCCACGCTCATCGGGCACATCGCCGACATGGCCAGCCTCCACACCGCCATCGCCATCAACGCGGTGCCGGTGCTGCTGGGCGGCCTGGCGCTCCTCCTGGGCGCGAAGCTGTTCCGGGAGGCCGTGCCCCGCGCGCAGGAGGGCTGAGGCCCCGTGCTGAAACGCCCGGGCCCGGAATGCATCCGAGCCCCATCCGGTGGGGCGAGCAGGTTCGCTGCTCACCAGGGAAGGAAGCGGAGGCGTTCGTGACCGTCGTGCATTCGCATCCGCTGCATGCCTGGGACACGCCCTCGGGCTCCCTGGTCGTCGCGTGCGGGCACGCCCCGCAGGCGCCCTCTCCCCATGCCGCTTCGCATCCGCAGGCCGTGCTCGCGCTCTACACGGGCGGGCGGGCCGTCATCGACCAGCGCACCCGGCTGACGGTGTCCGCGGGCGACGTGATGCTCATCCCCGCCGGGGAACGGCACCGGACGGTGTCGACCGAGGGAGCGGAGGTCTGGGGGCTCGGGTTCCATCCGTCCGCCTTCGCGCAGACGGAGGTGGGACCGCTGCTGGAGCCCTTCGAGCGCGTGCGCCAGGGCGCCTCCGCCGTCGTGACGATTCCGTCCGGACGTCAGGAGCACCTGGTGCGGCTGCTGTCCGAGCTGCATGCGGAGACGCGTGCTCCGCACCGCGCGATGGGTGAGCAGGTGACGCGCAGCCTGTTCTCCCTGGTGCTCGCGGAGGTCGCCCGCTCCAGCACGTGGGCGCCAGCGGACTCGCGCGTGTCGTTCGCGGGCGAGGCGCTCACGTTCATCGAGCGCAACTGCCTGAAGCCCATCTCGTTGCGCGAGGTGGCCGCCGCCGTGGGCCGTTCCCCCGCGCACGTCACCACCGCGCTGAAGCAGGCCACGGGCCGCAGCGTGGTGGAGTGGATCATCTCCGGCCGGATGGCCGAGGCGCGTCGGCGCCTGATGTCCACGGACGAGCGCGTGGACATCATCGCCGAGCGCGTGGGCTACGCGGACCCCACGCACTTCATCCGCCTGTTCCGGCGCACGGAAGGGCTCACGCCCGCCGCGTGGCGCAAGCAGCACCGTGCGCCGTCCGCGCACTGACGTGCCTCGAGGCTCAGTGCGCCTTCTGCCGTGAGGGCGCGGGCTTCCCCGTCACCGCCGTGTAGCGACGGTCCGCGTCCTCCAGGATGAGGGCGTGGTTCATCATCGCCGCGGCGATGGTGCCCGCGCTGGCCGCCGCGATGGCCGCCTGCATCGGCGTCGTCATGTCCCCCACCGCGACGATGCCCGGCACGGACGTCTCGCCCATGGGATTCACCTTCACGTAGCCCAGGTCATCCAGCTCCAGCCCCAGCCGCGTCACCAGCTCGTGCTGCCGCTGCGGCGGCGCGGAGAACATGACGCTCCGGGCGATGCGCGTCCCGTCGTCCAGCTCCACCTCCGACAGGCGCCCGTCCTTCCCATGCAGCGCGCGGATCTTCCGCTCCTCTAGCGGGATGCCCAGGGCCTGGAGCCGTTCACGCTGTTCCGGTGGCACCTCGAAGGCGCCGTGCGTGAAGACGATGAGGTCCCTGGACCAGTTCTGGATGATGGGCGCGCCGTCCAGGTACTGCGGGTTCTTGGCCAGCATGGCGAAGGGTTGGTCCTGGACCTCCCAGCCGTGGCAGTAGGGACACTGGAAGATGCTGGGGCCCCACAGCTCCGTGTAGCCGGGGATGTCCAGCATGACGTCCACCACGCCCATCGCCAGCACGACGCGGCGCACGTCCACCGTGGTGCCGTCGCCCAGCGCCACACGGAAGCCGCCCTCGTGCTTCTCCACGGAGCCCACGCGCGTGTCGCGCACCTCCACGTTGGGATAGGCCTTCAGCTGCTCGCGGCTGATGCGCCGGAACTCCGGCGGCGGGATGCCGTCGCGCGAACCGAAGCCGTGCATGTGCGCCGCCGCCGCGTTGCGCGGCGTGCCCGCGTCGCAGAGCAGCACGCGCTTGCGGCCGCGTCCCAGATACAGCGCTGCGTTGAGCCCTCCAGGCCCGCCTCCCACGATGACCACGTCATATGCCGCCATTGCCCTGCTCCTCGTGCCGGTCGTTGATTCCGTTGAGGGAACCTAACGACGGGCCTGGGGCTGGCAGGAGGGCGGGGCTTTCGACGGCATCGGCGGATCTTCCGGTCCGCGAGCGACGACGTTGCTACCGCGCGACGGACGCGTCGAGCTTCGGCCGGTACTCCTCCGCCAGCCGCTCCACCTCGGCCGCCAGCCGCTCCCCTTCCGCGAGCAGCCGGGCCTTCAACCGCTTCCGGTTGCCCAGCGTGAAGAACAGCTCCAGGTCGTGACGGATTTCATCCCAGCGCTCCGCGAACGACAGCGTGAACAGCGCCAGCGGCGGAATCAGCGCGAACGTCGCGAGCCCCCACACCCACCC
>NZ_RAWE01000194.1 GCF_003611695.1 Corallococcus carmarthensis
ACATGGTGCCGTCGGCCTTCGTCACCCTGCCCTCCTTGCCTTTGACGCCCAACGGCAAGCTGGACCGCAAGGCGCTGCCCTCACCGGAAGCGCGGCTGCGCACCGCGCGTTCATACGTGGCCCCGGCCACGCCCGCGGAGGTGGCCCTGGCCTCGCTGTGGGAAGAGCTGCTGAACGTCCCCGTCGTGGGACGCAACGACCACTTCTTCGAGCTGGGCGGCCACTCAATCCTGGCCACTCAGCTGGTCTCCCGCATCCGCGCCCGCTTCGGTGTGGACGTCGGCGTCCGGGCACTGTTCGAGTCCCCCACCGTGGCGGCGCTCGCCCAAAGGTTGCCGGACGCGCCGGAAGCCAGCGCCCTGCCGCCGCTGCGTCCCGCAGCGACGCCTGGACCGCACCCGCTGTCGTTCGCGCAGCAGCGGCTGTGGTTCATCGATCAGCTCGACCCTGGCAGTGCGCTCTACAACATGCCCACGGCGCTGCGGCTCACCGGCGCGGTGGACGTGCCCGCGCTCCAGCAGGCCTTCGACGCGCTGGTGCAGCGCCACGAAGCGCTGCGCACCACCTTCGAAGCCCACGACGGTGAACCCCGCCAGCACGTGCACCCTGCCCCCACCGGAGTGCTGTCGGTGGTGGACCTGACGGGGCTCCCCGACGACGCACGTGAGGCGGAGGCGGTGCGGCTCGCGAGCGAAGACGCACTGACGCCCTTCGACCTTGCCGCGGGTCCGCTGGCGCGGCTCACGCTCCTGACGCTGGGCGCAGAGGAGCACGTGCTGCTCTTGTGCATGCACCACGCCATTGGTGACGGCTGGTCCATGAGCATCCTGGTGCGCGAAGTCACCGCGCTCTACGAAGCCTTCCGGCAGGGCCAGCCCTCGCCGCTGACTCCGTTGCCGGTGCAGTACCCGGACTTCGCCGTCTGGCAGCGCGGCTGGCTCCAGGGAGAGGTGCTGGACGCGCAGCTTGCGTGGTGGACGCAGCAGCTGGCCGGGGCCCCGCAAGCCCTGGCATTACCCACGGACAAGCCGCGTCCGCCGCAGCGTTCCGCGAGGGGCGCGACGTTCCCGGTGCGCCTGCCGCTGAAGCTGAGTGAGGCGGTGGAGGCCCTGGCACAGGCAGAGGGCGCCACCCCCTTCATGGTGCTGCTCGCGGCGTTCCAGACGCTGCTGCACCGCTACTCCGGGCAGGAGGACCTGCTGGTGGGCACGTCCATCGCGGGCCGGCGCCACGCGGAGACGGAGGGCCTCATCGGCTTCTTCGTGAACACGCTGGTGCTGCGTGCACGGTTCGACGGACGCCCGTCGTTCCGCAAGCTGCTCTCGCAGGTGCGCACCACGACGCTGGGCGCGTACGAGCATCAGGACATCCCCTTCGAGCGCCTGGTGGAAGCCGTGCAGCCCACTCGCGACCTGTCGCGCACGCCGCTCATCCAGGCCCTCTTCGCGCTCCAGAACGTGCCGGACGCGGAGGTACGCCTGCCGGAGCTGACCCTGCTGCCGGTGGAAGTGGACCTGCCCACGACGAAGTTCGACCTGGACCTGACGCTGGGCCGCACGGAGCGGGGCTTCGAGGGCGCCCTCTCCTACGCCACGGACCTCTTCGAGCCCGCCACGGCCCGCAGGCTGTCGGAGCACCTCGTCCAATTGCTGGAAGGCGCGGTCGCGAAGCCGGACGCCGCGCTGGATGCCCTGCCCCTGCTGACGGCGGAAGAGCGCCAGTGGGTGCTGGAGGAGTGGAGCGGCGAGACAGCCCCCTTCGAAGCGGACGTGCCCTTCCACACGCGCTTCGAACAGCAGGTGACGCGCACGCCCAAGGCGCCCGCCGTGGTGATGGGCGACACGACGGTGTCGTTCCACCAGCTCAACGTGCGTGCGAACCAGCTGGCGCACTCCCTGCGGAACCTGGGCGTGGGCCCGGACGTGCTGGTGGCGATCTGCCTGGAGCGCTCGCCAGAGGCCATCGTCGCCATCCTGGGCATCCTCAAGGCGGGGGGCGCGTACGTGCCGCTCGACCCGGCGGCCCCCGAAGTGCGCAAGGCCTTCATCCTGGAGAACAGCGGCGCATCCGTGCTGCTGACCACCCAGGCGCTGGTGGAGGCATGGCAGCCAGCGGTGCGGCACGTGGTGCGGTTGGACACGG
Organism: Corallococcus carmarthensis; assembly: GCF_003611695.1. Taxonomy (GTDB): domain Bacteria; phylum Myxococcota; class Myxococcia; order Myxococcales; family Myxococcaceae; genus Corallococcus; species Corallococcus carmarthensis. The sequence goes on from NZ_RAWE01000194.1 coordinate 2,143, forward strand.
ACGCGCGGCGCATCGAGTCGTCCTCGCCGGGCAACCCGCGCTCGGGCGTGCGGCCGGAGCATCTGGCGTACGTCATCTACACGTCGGGTTCCACGGGCATGCCCAAGGGCGTGATGATCCAGCATCGCTCGCTGGCGCACCTGCGGCGTTCGCTGACGGAGGCCTGCTACACGCAGGCGCCCAAGGTGATGCGGGTGAGCCTCAACGGTCCGCTCTACTTCGACGCGTCCGTCACGCAGCTGCTGTTGATGGGCGACGGCCACTGCCTGTGCATCGTCCCGGAGGCCGTGCGGCAGGATCCGGAGGCGATGCTCGCGTGGCTGGAGCAGCGGCGCATCGACGCGCTGGACTGCACGCCGTCGCTGTTCAAGCTGCTGCTGGAGGCGGGCTTCCTGGAGCAGCCCCACGTGCCGTCCATCTGCTTCATCGGCGGTGAGGCGATGGACGAGGTGACGTGGCGCAGGCTCGCGGCGACGGGACGTACGCGGGCCTACAACGCCTACGGCCCCACCGAAGGCACCGTCGCATCGACCACCGAGTGCATCCAGGGCACGTCGCTGCCGGCACCGGTCATCGGCCGGCCGATGCTCAACGTGGGCGTGTACGTCCTGGACGCGAACCTGAATCCCGTGTCCGTGGGCGTCCCGGGTGAGCTGTACATCGCGGGCGAAGGCCTGGCGCGCGGCTACCGGAACCGGCCGGACCTCACGGCGGAGCGCTTCATCCCCCACCCCTTCAGCACGGAGCGTGGAGCCCGCCTGTACCGCTCGGGCGACCGGGTCCGCTGGAAGCAGGACGGGACGCTCGACTTCATGGGGCGCGTGGACTTCCAGGTGAAGCTGCGCGGCTACCGCATCGAGCCGGGTGAAGTCGAAGCCGCGCTGCGCACGCATCCAGGCATCCGCGACGCGATGGTGCTGGTGCGCGAGGACGTGCCGGGCGTGCAGCGGCTGGTGGCGTACGTGGCGCCGGAAGTGGATACCGCCCCGCTCCGAAGCCACCTCCAGCGCTCGCTGCCGGACTACATGGTGCCGGCCGTCTACGTCGCGCTGCCGGTGCTCCCGCTGACACCGAACGGCAAGGTGGACCGCGCGGCGCTCCCGGCTCCGTTGGACGAAGCCACGAGCACCGAAGCGCGGGTCGGCCCCAGGGACGAGCGTGAAGCCATGCTCGAGCGCCTCTGGGCCGAAGCGCTGGGCGTGGCCGCGGTGGACGTGCGCACCAGCTTCTTCGAGCTGGGCGGGCACTCGCTCCTCGCGGTGCGACTGATGGCGGCGGTGGCCCGGGAGACGGGCCGGAAGCTCCCACTCTCCACCCTCTTCCAAGCCCCCAGCGTGGAGCGGTTCGCGGTACTGCTGGGCGAAGTCGCGGTCGAGCCCGAGGAGCCGAAGCCCTTCACTCCGCTGGTGCCCTTCACGAAGGAAGGCACGGGCACTGGCACGCCGTTCTTCTGCGTGCACCCTGTGGGCGGCAACGTGCTGGCCTACGCGGAGCTCGCGCGGAGGCTGGGACCGGATCAGCCCTTCTACGGCCTCCAGGCCCGGGGCCTGGACGGCGAAACCGAACCGCTGGACACCGTGGAGGCCCTGGCCGCCAGCTACGTGCGGGCGCTGCGGAAGGTCCAGCCCACGGGCCCGTACCACCTGGGCGGCTGGTCCCTGGGCGGCGTCATCGCGTACGAGATGGCGTACCAGCTCCGCGAGGCGGGTGAAGCGGTGGAGCTGGTGGCGATGATCGACTCGTACGTGCCGGAGACGGTGCCGGACACGGAGCCGAACCTGGACCGCACGCTGGCGGTAGGCCTGTTCGCGCAGGACCTGATGGGCGTGTCGCTGGCGGACCTGGACGTGGACACGGCGGAGCTGGCGACCCAGGAGCCCGACGCGGCGCTCGCGACGGTGCTGGAGGCCTCGGCCCGGACTGGCGCCCTGCCGCCCGGCGTGGACGCCGTGAACGCCACGGCCCTCTTCCAGGTCTTCGAGGCCAACCTCGAAGCAGCCCGGCGCTATCACCCGCCCGCGATGGATCAGCGGGTGCTGCGCATCCAGGCGGACGACCCCGCCGACGACACAGGCACGGGAGACGGCGGCTGGACGGCGCTCGTGGGAGACCGGCTGGAGTCGCACCGCCTGCCGGGCAACCACTACACGCTGCTGCGCGAGCCGGTGGTGCAGGCGGTGGCGGAGCTGCTGGCGAAGGCGCTCCGCGACCCGAGCAAGGCGTAACCCGCGCCCCGCAACGAAGAACCCCGCTCCCTCCTTCGAGGGGGCGGGGTCCGTGGACCGCGTCACCGAAGCGCAGCCGCTACTTGTGCGCGTTCAGGTCCGGTTCGGACGCGGGCGCCTTGTCGGCGGGCACGTCGAAGAAGGCGCTGGGGCTGGGCGCGCGCGTCGCCGACACGCTGTTGTCCAGCGTCTCCGGCACGGGCGGCAGGGCCACCGGCGTCATCTGCGCCTTGGCGGCCGCCTCCGCCTCGAGCTTCGCGTTCCTACGGCGGCGGTAGAGGAAGTAGCCCACCGCCAGCACCGCCAGCGAGCCCATCACCACGACCTGGCCGTCCTTCAGCTTGCGGATGACCATGTCCAGCTCGCCACCGAAGTGGAACCCGAGCCACACGAACACCGGCGCGGACAGGAGCGCCGCCAGCCCGTCCCACAGGATGAAGCGCCAGTAGGGCATGTGCACGGAGCCCGCGGTGAAGTACGTCACCGCGCGCACGCCCGGCATGAAGCGGGCGATCATCACGATCTTCTGGCCGTGCGTGACGAAGAGCGACTCCACCTTCGCCCGCTTCTCCGGCGTGACGATCTTGGAGAAGAACCCTCCACCCTTCGCCCCCGGGTCGCGCCCCAGCCGCGTGCCCAGCCGGCGCCCCGCCAGGTAGATGAGGCTGTCACCCACCAGGATGCCGAAGAACCCCACCGCCATCATCACCGGCAGGTGGGCCGCGCCCTTGTGCGCCAGGAACCCACCGAGGATGAGCGAGATGTCCTCCGGCAGCGGCACGCCCAGACCGCACGCCACCAGGATGGCGAACACGGTCAGGTAGGCGAAGAGGCCCTGGGAGTTACCGAGCAGGTTGGTGAGCAGTTCTTCCACGCGTCGTTCCGTCCAATCACTTCCGAAGGGCCGCTCGGCAACCACCCGGGCCAGCCCGTCCATCACCCAGCCATCAACCGGGTGCGACAGTTGAAAACTCCGGCCGCCCAGCTTCCCACCTCAAGCGTCCGCGCCCCATCACGAAAGCCCTCGGCCTTCTGTCTACCCACACCTACGGTGTGCGACACCGTAAGAGCCCGGGGGGCCTCCAGGCGAGGACAGTAACCACCCCGGGTGCGGGTGGCAGGAACTCCCGTGCGTCCGGCCTCCCAGCAGGATCCCCGCGCGACCTGTCCGACAGTCGGTCAGGTTCCGGGAGCCCGCGCCACGAGCGTGCGCAGCATGTCCCGGTTGTCCCGGGCCTTCGCCCCGAAGTGGCTGACGATGCCCATCAACAGCTTGATGCAGGCCTGCGGCTTCGCGGCGAGCAGCTTCTGGAAGTCCGCCGAGCGGATCTCCAGCGCCATCACATCCGTCTGCGCGGTGGCGGAGCACAGCCGCTCCCCCTTCTGCACGAGCGCCAGTTCGCCCAGGGGTTCCCCGACGGTGACTTCACCCAGGGCCACGTCCTCGCCCGAGGGGCTCCGGGCGCTCAGCCGCACGGTGCCCTCGCCGACGATCAGCAGCGAGTCCCCCGGCTTGCCCTCGGTGAACAGCGCCGTCCCCTTGGGGAAGGCGCGCGACACGGACGCCGCCGCGAAGATGGAGATGCCGGTGTCGGTGAAGCCCTTGAAGAGCGGACAGGCCTTCAGGGTCGTCTCGGGCACGAGAGCCATGGGGTGTTCCTAACACGCACAACGCGGCAGCGTCAGCGGCTGGCGCGGTGTTCGGCGGCGGTGTGCACGTAGTGGAGGGCGGACTGCACCAGGAACTCGCGTTCGCCGTCGTGGATGGGGCGCTTCACCTTGCCGGGCGAGCCCACCACCAGCGTCCCCGGGGGAATCTTCGTCCCGGGCGTCAGCAGCGTGCCAGCGCCGATGATGCAGTCGTCCCCCACCTCCACGCCGTCCATCAGGATGGCGCCCATGCCCACCAGCACCCGGTGGCCCACGAGGCACCCGTGGAGGATGACCCGGTGGCCCACCGTGCAGTCGTCCCCCACCGTCGTGGAGTCACCCTGGCTGGTGACATGCACCATGGTGAGGTCCTGGATGTTGGTGCGCTTGCCGATGCGGATGGCGTTCACGTCCCCGCGCAGCACAGAGTTGAACCAGATGGACGAGTCCTCGCCCAGCTCCACATCGCCCACCACCTGGGCGGAGTCCTCGACGAAGCAGCTCGGGTGGACGCGGGGGGAGACCCCGCGAAACGGCCTCAACGCCATGGTGGTACCTCCGACGGCGGGACAGCGGCGGGAGGCGTCAGGCCTCCGCCGGGACATGCAGCGGCACGGGCAGCTCCACCGGCAGCGGCGCCACGGTGGGGGACTGAAGCACCGCCACCTGCTTGCCACCGAGCTGGTTCGGCGTCGCGCGCTCCACGTGCACCTTCACGATGGAGCCCGCGGGAGCGTCGCCCTCGAAGTTCACGGTGCGGTTCTCCGGCGTGCGGCCAAAGCGCTTGGTGGCGTCGTAGCGCGAGCGCCCCTCGACCAGGACCTCCACGTCCAGCCCCACCTGCGCCTGGGTGTACTCGCCGCTGATGCGCCGCTGCAGCTTCTGCAGCCGCTCCAGCCGGGCCACCTTCACCTCGTGCGGGATGGGACCCCAGTCCTTCTCGCGCAGCGCGGCGCCCGTCTTGGGGCGCGGGCTGTACACGAAGGAGAACTGGTTGTCGTACTTCACCCGCTCCGTGAGCTGCATCGTCATCTCGAACTCTTCCTCGGTCTCTCCGGGGAAGCCCACGATGATGTCCGTGGTGATGGCGATGCCGGGCCGCGCGGCGCGCAGCTTCTCCAGCCGCTCCATGTACTGCTCGACGGTGTAGTCGCGGCGCATCATCTTCAGGATGCGGTCGCTGCCGCACTGCACCGGCAGGTGGAAGTGCGGGGCGATCTTCGGCTGCACGCGGAAGGCTTCGATCAGCTCGTCCGACAGGTCATGCGGGTGGCTGGTGGTGAAGCGCACGCGCTCGATGCCCGGCACCTCCGCGGTGCGAAGGAGCAGCTGCGCGAAGCTGATGCCGCCCAGGTACGAGTTGACGTTCTGCCCGATGAGCGTGACTTCGCGCAGGCCCACGCCGGCCAGGTCCGCCACCTCGTTGAGCACCTCCGGGAAGTTGCGGCTCACCTCGCGGCCACGGGTGTGCGGGACGATGCAGAACGAGCAGACGTTGTCGCAGCCCTTCATCACGGTGACGAACTCGGTCACCTTGCCGCGGGACGTCTCCGCGTCGGCGCGCGGGAAGACGTACTCCTCGGAGTCCACGAAGGCCGTCTCCACCACGCGCTCGCGGGCGTCCTGCACGCGGGCGATGACTTCCGGCAGCTTCGCGATGTTGTCCGGGCCGAAGACGAAGTCCAGGTACGGGACCTTCTTCAGCAGCTTGTCCTTCTCCTGCTGGGCCACGCAGCCGCCCACGCCCAGGATGGCTCCGCGGCTGGCCTTCACCGCGCGGTAGCGCCCCAGCGCGGACAGCATCTTGTCCTCGGCCTTCTCCCGGATGGAGCAGGTGTTGAGGATGATGAGGTCCGCGTTGTCCGGCTCCGGCGTGGGGACGTAGGACATCTTCGACAACGCTTCGCTCATGCGGAGCGAGTCGTTGACGTTCATCTGGCAGCCGAAGGTGTGGATGAAGTAGCGCTTCATGGGTAGGCCTTGAAGGAAAACGGGCCGTTATGCGACGCCCGGACGCGGAATGCAACCGGGCGGACACGCCGGGTCATCCCCGGCTGAGCACCTTCGTGAGCCGGGTGTGCAGGGCCACCACCTCCGCCTCGCGCTCCCGGAGCAGGGCCAGAGTCTCCACGCCGTACCGCCGGCCCAGGGCGTCCGTCTCCCGCTCCTGCTTCACCAGCTCGTCCCGGACGCGCTTGCGCACCTCCTCCGCCTCCGGCCCGGAGCGGGATTCCAGCTCCGTCAGCTTCGAGCGCAGCCGCTGCAGCGTCCACCGCCGCCCGCCAAAGGCCCGGAGGACCGCGCTCCCCCACTCCGCCGCCTTCACGTCCAGGCCGCTGGCGCCCAGGGCCGCCGTCTGCGCCCGGGCCATGGCCTCGGGGCCTGCGTCCGCCTCCACGTGCGCCAGGAAGGTCTCCTGGTAGCGGACCAGCTGGTCGAGCAGCGCCTTGTCCACCGGCCGGGACGCCATGCGCAGCGTGCGGTCGTCGGCGGCGTCGAAGTCCGCGCCGGTCTCCACGTTGGGGACGTCCTGGTAGTCGTCGAAGAAGGACGGGGCCATGGGGCTCTCCTCTGAAACTTTGGAGCGAAGGGGTTTTCAGACGGGGACGAGCTGTTCCGCGATGCGGGCCAGGTCCGACACGGAGGTGACGACCACGGCCTGGGTGCAGTGCTTCTCGTAGGTGAGCATCTCGCTGTCGCCGATGCCCCAGTTGCCCCGGTCCTCGGGGCAGATCCACAGCACGCGCTTGGCCTTGCGCTTCAGGTCCTTCAGGGCCCAGGCGTTGCTCGCGTTGTAGTTGTTGCGGCCGTCGCCAATGATCATCACGGTGGTGCGGCGCGTGATGCTGCCCAGGTGGTCGCGCGAGAAGTCCGCCAGCGCACGGCCGTAGTTGGAGTTCGCGCTCATGGACACGGTGCGCCCGGCGGTCGCCGCGTCGATGGCCTCGCTCACGTCCAGGTCCTTGAAGAACGGGGTCACTTCGCCCACGTCGGACACGAAGACGAACGAGCGCACGCGCACGAACAGCGACTGCAGCGTGTGCATGAACAGCAGCATCATCCGGGATGCGTTGCGCACGGAGTCGGACACGTCGCAGAGCACCACCAGCTCCGGGCGCTCCGGCCGGCGGGTGCGGAACACGGGCACCATGGGCACGCCGTCCCAGGGCATGTTCCGGCGCAGCGTGCGCTGCACGTTGAGCGACCCGCGCCGGTGCGAGCGCTGCTTGCGGATCATCCGGCTCTTGAGCTTCTCCGCCAGCGTGCGGACGGCGGCCTCCATCTGGTCCACCTCCGCCTGCGTGAGCAGGTGCAGCGGCTTCTCCGTGACGGAGTCCGTGCGCCGGCGGATGCGAGCCTCGGACTGGCGCTTCACCTCCGCGCGCGCGGCGTCTTCAATCTTGCGCATCGCCGCGGCGACGTGGCGCGAGACGATCTCCACCCCTTCCGCATGGAGCCCGCGAGCCTTCAGCTCGTCCTCCAGCGACTTGAGGTCGGAGCGCGCCCGCTCCATGCCCGCGCCCGCGAGCATCCGCCGCGTGAAGAACCCCGTCTGCAGCGGGCTCTCCAGTTGGCCCATGTCCAGCTGGAGCGACGCCTGACGGAAGATCTGCGCCAGCCGCGCGCGGTCGCCCGCGAGGATGGCCTGCGCCAGCGGGGACATCTCCGGAGCCAGGAGGTTCATCTGGTAGATGACCATCTTCAGCAGGTCGCCCTCCAGATAGCCCTCGTCCTCCAGCTGCTTCGCCAGCGATGCGTCAATGGCCTCGAACGTGCGGGCCGCGCCGGAGAAGTAGAAGTCGAACGCGCGGCGGAAGGTCTCCACGTCCAGCTCGCGCTTCACCAGCGTGGTGCGCAGCACGGAGCGGAACAGCGCGCGGTCCTGGACGCCCACCTCGGCGGTGGCGCGCAGGGCGTCCTGCACCTCGGACGTACTGACGCGGACACCGTTCTGGCGAAGCACTTCCGCGAACTCGACGATGCGCGCGTCCATGGCGTCAGGCCTCCCGTTCGAAGGACATCACCGCTTCCACGTGGTGCGTCTGCGGGAACATGTCCACCACCTGGAGAGCCACGGGCTTGTAACCGGCCTCCACCAGCCCCGCCGCGTCGCGCGCCAGCGAGGCCGGGTCGCACGCCACGTACACGACCCGGCGCACGTTCAACGCGCGCATCCACTTCGCCAGGCCCGGCGCACCGGCCCGAGGCGGATCCGCGAGGCACAGGTCGAACGAGCGCCCCTCCGCCACCAGCCCGTCGCACACCTTGCGCGCATCGCCCTGGACGAAGCGCACGTTGGCCACCCCACCCTCGCGAGCACTCCGCTGCGCCAGCTCCACGCCCACCGGAGACGACTCCACGCCCAGCACCGCCCCGGCCGTCCCGGCCAGCGGGAACGTGAAGTTGCCGTTGCCGGAGTACAGCTCCAGCACGGAGTCCGTCTCCTTCGCGCCCAATTCGTACAGGGCCGCGGTGACGAGCCCCACGTTGGCCTCCGCGTGCGCCTGGGCGAACGCATCCGGCCGCAGGTACACCGGCACCTCGGGACGCAGCGGAGACAGCGAGCGCAGCACCGGCCGGCCAATCAGCCGCGCCGAGCCCTCCTTCGGCACCAGCACCGCGCCCTCCAGCCGCAGCGCGCGCACCGCGGCCTCCGCGGCCTCCAGGTGCCGAGCCGTCACGGAGCCGCTCATGTTCACCGCGAACGCGGCCTTGTCGCCCTCAGCCAGCAGCAGCACCTCCTCGGTGTCCTTGGCCAGCGGCTTGAGGAGCGGGGCCAGCTTCCCGGGCAGTGCCGTGAGCACCGGCGTCAACGCGGGGCAGACGTCCACGGGGATGCGCTCGTGCGTGCGCCGGCCGAAGTAGCCGAGCGCTCCCTTCCCCGCCCCGTGCAGCACCGCGCGGCGGCGATAGCCCCAGTCGCGAGGCGCCACCATCAACGGCCGAACGGTGAAGGCCGAGCGCTTCAGGCGGCCCAGGTGCTCCAGCGTGGACAGGACGATCTCCTGCTTCGCGGAGCGCTGCGCCGGCACGGACAGCTCCAGCCAGTCACAGCCGCCGCACGCGTCGGAGTACACGCAGCGCGACGTGACGCGCTCCGCCCCATCCGCCAGCACCTGGCCCAGGAGCCCGCGCAGGACCTTGCCCTGGACCTCCAGGCGGACGCGCACGGTGTCGCCGGGGAAGGCGCCGGGCACGAAGACGGTGCGCCCCTCCCACGAGGCCACGCCCTCCCCGAGCTGGCCCAGCCGTTCAATCGTCAGTTCAATGGGGGCTTCGGGCAGCGTCGTCATCGCAGGCGCACTCGCGGGGGCCGCCTGGGTGGGGCCGCCCTACTTCCGGGTCGCACTGCCACGCTCGTCCGCCGGCAGGGCTTCCCGCAGGCGCTCCACGAACGCTTCGATGCGCGACCGCTTCTCGTCGTCAACGTCCAGGAACTCCACCGCCATCCCCGGCACCTCGGACCCCGGCGTCCCCTGGGCGTTGGTGCGGGTCACCTTCCCCGACAGGTCCACCGGGAAGCTGGCACCCGGCAGCGACACCAGCAGGCGCACCACCGTGCCCACCGCCAGGGGCTGCTGCGTGTTGATGTAGAGCCCTCCGCGCGACAGGTTCACCGCCCAGTCCGTCACGAAGCCCGCCACCGTGCGGTACGCCACGGGCAGCTCATGGTCGATGCGGTGCGCGCGAGGCGCGGGGACGGGCTTCTCCGAAGTGTCGGCCATGATGGGCTCCGTTCCCCGGGGGAAGGTGGCTTCCGCCCGCCTCCAGAACTGGAGGGGGAAACGGAAGCGCACCCTAGCACCCAACGTCAGGCCTGGAACTTCATCTCGCGCAGGTCGGGCGCGATCTTCAGCTTCGGCTCGGTGAGCTGCTGCACCCGTTCCACCGTCAGTCCGGGTGCCAGCTCGCGGAGGACCAGCCCCTCCGGCGTCACGTCCATGAACGCGTGGTCCGTGACGATGTGGTGCACGCACTTCAGGCCCGTCAGCGGCAGCGAGCACTTCTTCAGGATCTTGGGCTGCCCGTCCTTGTTGGCGTGCTCCATGGCCACGTAGATGCGCTTGGCACCCACGGCCAGGTCCATGGCGCCGCCCATGCCCTTCACCATCTTGCCGGGGATCATCCAGTTGGCCAGGTCGCCTTCTTCGCTGACCTCCATGGCGCCCAGCACGGCCAGGTCGATGTGGCCGCCGCGGATCATCCCGAAGGACAGCGCGGAGTCGAAGAAGGCGGAGCCCTTCACCACCGTCACCGTCTCCTTGCCCGCGTTGATGAGGTCCGGGTCCTCGCTCCCCTCCTCCGGATACGGCCCGATGCCGAGCAGGCCGTTCTCCGATTGGAGCACCACCTCCACCCCGGGCGGGATGTAGTTCGGCACGAGCGTGGGGATGCCGATGCCCAGGTTGACGTAGAAGCCGTCCTTGAGCTCCTGGGCGATGCGCTGCGCGATCTGTTCACGAGTCAGGGGCATGGCTCAGGACGCCTTCTTGCGGACGGTCCGCCGCTCGATCCACTTCTGGAGGTTCTGCGCCTGCACGATGCGGTGCACGAAGATGCTCGGGATGTGCACCAGGTCCGGGTCCAGCTCGCCCGGCTGCACGATGTGCTCCGCCTCCACGATGGTGACCTTGGCGGCCATGCACATCATGGGGGTGAAGTTCCGCGCCGTCTTGTGGAACACCAGGTTGCCCCAGGTGTCCGCCTTCCACGCGTGGACGATGGCGAAGTCGGCCTTCAGCGGCGTCTCCAGGACGTGGAGCCGCCCGTCGATCATGCGCGACTCCTTGCCCTCCGCCACCTGGGTGCCCGCGCCCGTCGGCGTGAAGAACCCGCCAATGCCGCAGCCCCCGGCGCGGATGCGCTCCGCGAGCGTGCCCTGCGGATTCAATTCCACCTCCAGCTCACCGGAGAGGAACTGCCGCTCGAACTCCTTGTTCTCCCCCACATAGCTGGCGACCATCTTCTTCACCTGCTTGTTCTGCAGGAGGATGCCCAGCCCCAGCTCCGTGGTGCCGCAGTTGTTGGAGATGATGGTGAGGCCCTTCACGTTCTTCTTGTGCAGGGCCGTGATGAGGTTCTCGGGGTTGCCGCACAGCCCGAACCCACCACTCATGAGGGTGATGTTGTCCGGGATGTCGGCGACCGCCTCATCCGCGCTCGCGTAGACCTTGTTCATGCGGGCCGTGTCCTCAGCGCTCGACCATCAGCGCGATGCCTTCGCCGCCGCCGATGCACAGCGACGCCACGCCGCGCTTCTTGTCCTGGTCCTTCAGCGTCTGGAGCAGCGTGACGAGCACGCGCGCACCGGAAGCGCCAATCGGGTGGCCCAGCACCACCGCGCCGCCGCGCACGTTCACCTTGGACGGGTCCAGGCCGAGGATCTTGTTGTTGGCGATGGACACCACGGAGAAGGCCTCGTTGATCTCCCAGAGGTCCACGTCCTTGGCCGTCACGTTCTGCTTCTTGAGCAGCGTGTTGATGGCGTCCGCCGGCGCGATGGTGAACTCCACCGGCTTGCGGGCGGCCTGCGCGTAGCCCTTGATGCGGCCCAGGATGGTGCGGCCTTCGGCCTTCGCCTTCTCCTCGCTCATCAGCACCAGCGCCGCGGCGCCGTCGTTGATGGAGGACGCGTTGGCGGCCGTCACGGTGCCGTCCTTCTTGAACACCGGCTTCAGGCCCGGGATCTTGTCCGGCTTGGCGTTCTTGGGGCCTTCGTCCTCGGAGACGGTGGTGAACTCATCCGGCTTCTTGCCGGGAATCTGCACGGGGACGATCTCCGCGGCGAACAGGCCTTCCTTCTGGGCCTGGATGGCGCGGCGCGTGGACTCCAGCGCGAACTCGTCCTGCTGCGCGCGGCTGATGCCCTGGGAGGTGGCACACTCCTCGGCACAGTTGCCCATGTGGACGTTGCCGTACACGTCCCAGAGGCCGTCGCTGATCATCGCGTCCTTGAACTCCACGTTGCCCATGCGGGAACCGCCGCGCATGGTGTGGCTCAGGTAGGGCGCGTTGGACATGGACTCCATGCCGCCCGCGACGACGACGTCCGCGTCACCCAGCGCGATGGACTGCGCCGCGGCGATCACGGCCTTGAGGCCGGAGCCACAGACCTTGTTCAGCGTGACGGCCGGGACGGTGTCCGGGAGGCCCGCGAAGATGGTGGCCTGACGCGCCGGGGCCTGGCCCACGCCCGCCTGCAGGACGCAGCCCATGATGACCTCCTGCACGGCCTCCGGCTTCACGCCCGCGCGCTCCAGCGCCGCCTTGATGGCGATGGCGCCCAGCTGGGGAGCGGTGAGCTTGGACAGCGCTCCCTGGAAGGAGCCGATGGGGGTACGGGCCGCGCCCACGATGACGACTTCACGAGCCATGGAATTGCCTCCTGGAGAGGGGGACCATCTGTAAAAGAGAAAAGCGCCGGAAGGCACTTATCACGGGCGGTTTCGGCCGAATCAAATGGAAACGGCCGGGCTCCCCGCAGGGAACCCGGCCGCTATTCACGTCAGGACGTTGGGCTGATTACTTCTTCAGCTTGGAGGCCATGACGTCGCCCAGGCGGGCCTTGGAACCCTCGGCCTGCTTGCGCAGGTACTCGCGGTAGTCCTCGCCCTCGCCGATGAGCGCCTTGATGGACAGCGCCACCTTGCGGTCCGGGGTGTTGATGTCGATGAGCTTCACCTCGACATCCTGGCCCTCGCTCACCACGTCGCGGGGGTTCTCCACGCGCTCTTCCTTCAGCTCGGAGACGTGGACGAGGCCCTCGATGCCCGGCTCGATCTCCACGAACGCGCCGAAGTCGGTGACCTTGGTGACCTTGCCCTTCACGCGGCTGCCCACGGGCAGGCGCTCGGAGAGGGTCTCCCAGGGGTCCGGCTGGAGCTGCTTGATGCCCAGGCTGAAGCGCTCGTTCTCGACGTCGATGTTGAGGACCACCGCCTCGACCTCGTCGCCCTTCTTGAACATCTCGCCCGGGTGCTTGATGCGCTGGGTCCAGGAGATGTCGGACACGTGCACCAGGCCGTCCACGCCCTCCTCGACGCCGACGAACACGCCGAAGTCGGTGACGTTGCGGATCTGGCCCTTGATGACGGAGCCGATCGGGTACTTGTCCTCGAGCAGCGTCCAGGGGTTCTGCTCGATCTGCTTCATGCCCAGCGCGATGCGCTTGGCCTTCGGATCGATGTCGAGGACGACGGCCTCCACCGTCTGGCCGACCTCCAGGATCTTGGACGGGTGCTTGAGGCGCTTGGTCCAGGACATCTCGGACACGTGCACCAGGCCCTCCACGCCCTGCTCGATCTCGATGAACGCGCCGTAGTCCGTGATGGACACGACCTTGCCGGCGACGCGCGTACCGACGGGGTACTTCTCGTCGGCGCGGTGCCACGGGTCCTCCTGGATCTGCTTGAGGCCCAGGCTGACGCGCTCCTGCGCGGGGTCGAACTTGAGGACGACGACGCGCACTTCGTCACCGACGTTGAACATCTCGCTGGGGTGACCGATGCGGCCCCAGGACATGTCGGTGATGTGCAGCAGGCCGTCGATGCCGCCGAGGTCGATGAAGGCGCCGTAGTCCGTGAGATTCTTGACGACGCCCTTGAGGACCGCACCCTCCTTGAGGTTCTTGAGGGTCTCCTTCTTCATCTCCTCGCGCTGCTTCTCCAGCAGCACGCGGCGAGAGAGGACGATGTTGCCGCGCTTCTTGTTGAACTTGATGACCTTGAACTCGAATTCCTTCGAGATGTACTGATCAAGGTTGCGCACAGGGCGGATGTCGACCTGGGAGCCGGGGAGGAACGCCTTCACGCCGATGTCGACGGAGAGGCCGCCCTTCACGCGTCCGACGATGGTGCCCTTGACGATCTCATCACGCTCGCACGCGGCGGAGATCTCGTCCCAGATGCGCATCTTGTCGGCCTTCTCCTTGGAGAGGACGACCATGCCGGTGTCGTTCTCGCGGCTCTCCAGGAGGACCTCGACGGGGTCACCGGCCTTGACGGTGACTTCCCCGCGGGGATTGGTGAACTCGGAGATCGGGACCTGACCCTCGGACTTGTAGCCGATGTCCACGATCGCGAAATCCTTCGTCACCTGCACGACCGTGCCCTTGACGATCTCGCCTTCCTTCAGGATTCCGTCGCCGCCACGCTCCTTGAGCGAGGCCTCGAACATCGCCGCGAAGTCTTCGTCACCGCCGTCGATCTGCTGGTTCACGTTCTGCTGCATGAAGTGGAAGTCCTTGGAACGGTACAACTGCCCCCTGTTGGAATGGGTGCGCGGCCGCCTGCGGGGAGCGACGGGAAACCGCGATTGTCCCTCGAACAGGGACGCAAGGCTGGTTGGAAGCCGCGCACCCTAGACACCTGGGTTTCCAGGAGTCAAGAGGGGCGCCGCACCAGGATGGTGATCCGTGTTCTATGAACGCCCGGCAGCGTCCGCATCTGTCCTACCCTGCCGGTGCCCCCTGCCCGCTCGCCCCAGGTGGGACAAGCGGAGCGCCTACCCCTGTTGCCGGAATGTTTCCCGGGCAATGACCATCCGCTGCACCTCGCTGGTGCCCTCGTAGATGGTCTGCACGCGGGCATCCCGGAAGTAACGCTCGACCGGGAACTCGTCGATGTAACCGTAGCCCCCGTGCAGTTGCACGGCCTTGTCCGCGACCTTGTTGCTCATCTCGCTGGCGAACAGCTTCGCCATGGAGGCCTCGCGGGTGAACGGCTGGCCGGCCTCCTTGAGGGCGGCCGCGCGCAGGGTCAGCAGCTCGGCCGCGTCCAGCTGTGTGCGCATGTCCGCCATCATGAAGCGCGGGCCCTGGAGGTCCGCCACGGCCTGGCCAAAGGCCTTGCGGTCCTTGGTGTAGGACACGGCCGCTTCCAGCGCCGCGCGGCCCGTGCCGCACGCCTGCGCCGCGATGCCAATGCGCCCGCCGTCCAGCGCCATCATGGCCAGGCGGAACCCGTCGCCCTCCTTGCCCAGGAGGTTGGCCGCGGGCACTTCGCAGTCCTCGAAGGTGAGCCCCACGGTGTTGGACGCGCGCAGGCCCATCTTGTCCTCGTGCTTGCCCACGTGGAGGCCCTTCGCGCCGCCCTCCACGATGAAGCAGGACAGGCCCTTGTTGCCGGACTGTCCCGTGCGGGCCCAGACGACGATGACGCCCGCGTAGGCGCCGGAGGTGATCCACTGCTTGCTGCCGTTGAGCACGTACACGTCGCCGCGCTTCACGGCGGTGGTGCGCATGGCGCCGGGGTCGGAGCCCGCGTGCGGCTCGCTCAGCGCGAACGCGCCGACGATGGCCTCACCCGACGTGATCTTCGGGACGAACTTCTCCCGCTGCGCGTCGGTGCCCACGGCGTGGATGAGCTCCCCGCACATGTTGGTGACGGCCATGGCCACGGCCACGGAGGCGTCCGCGGCGGCCATCTCCATCATGGCCAGCGCGTAGGACACGACGCCCGCTTCCGCGCCGCCGTAGCGGCCCGGGAGGTTCACGCCCAGCAGGCCCACTTCGGCCAGGGCCTTGAAGACTTCCGGGTCGAAGCGCTCCTCGCGGTCCGCGGCGCGGGCGTGCGGGGCCACGCGCTCGCGGGCGAACTTGCGCGCGGTGTCGCGGATGAGCGTCTGGGTCTCGCTGAGGTCGAAGTTCACGGGCGCGGTGTCCTGAAGAGCGCTGCGGGCGCTAATCGATGGCCTTGAGGTTGAACGGGTACTCGATGGGGTGGTCGCGGCCGTCCGGGGGCTTGGGGAAGTCCATGGACGACAGCACCGCGATCACGCAGTCGTTGAGGCCCGCGTCCTTCAGCGTGCTGCCGAACTTGTCCACCTTGGCGCTGCGCACGGTGCCTTCGGCGGTGATGGTGAAGGTGGTCCGGAGCACGCCCTCCACCTTCTTGTCCTTCTCCACCATGTGGTCCTCGTAGCACTCCTGGATGCGAGGCGTGTGGTGGGCCATCACCTGGCGGATGGAGTCCGGGGTGAAGGGCAGCTTGCTGACGTCCAGCCCGTCGTCCTTCTTGGGCGCGGGCGCCTTGGCCGGGGCGGACTCCGGATCCGACTGGGTCGCCGCCTGGGTCTTGGCCGGAGCCGAGGACTTCTTCTTCGACGAGCCCTGGGCGAGCGCCAGTGGGGACGCCAGGCCCAGGGACAGGAACAGCACGGGGAGGAGTGCGCGCTTCATGGCCGGGTGACTACTCCTTCAGCAGGTTGGCGGAGATGACGATGCGCTGGATCTCGCTCGTCCCCTCGTAGATTTCGGTGATGCGCGCGTCGCGCACGTGGCGCTCGGCGTCCATCTCCTTGCTGTAGCCCATGCCGCCGTGGATCTGCAGGGCCTTGTTGGCCACGCGGCTGGCCATCTCGCTGGCGTAGAGCTTGGCCATGGCGCTCTCAGGGCTGTGGCGCACGCCCTTGTCCTTCATCAGCGCCGCGCGCCACACCAGCAGGCGGGCCGCGTCGATCTCCATGGCCATGTCGGCGATCATGAACTGGATGGCCTGGTGGTCGCGGATGGGCTTGCCGAACGTCTTGCGCTCACCCGAGTAGCGCACCGCCTCCTCGAAGGCCGCGCGCGCGATGCCCAGCGCCTGGGACGCGATGCCGATGCGGCCGCCGTCCAGGGTAGACATGGCGACCTTGAAGCCCTCGCCCTCCTTGCCCAGGCGGTACTTCTCCGGCACGCGCATGTCCTCGAAGAACATGGAGCAGGACCACGCGGCGCTGATGCCCATCTTCTTGTCGGGCTCGGCGCGGGTGAAGCCGGGGGTGTTGGTGGGCACGAGGAAGGCGGTGATGCCCTTGTTGCCCGCTTCCCGGTTCGTCATCGTGATGAGGACGATGGCGTCGGCCTTGGGGCCGTTGGTGATCCAGTTCTTGGAGCCGTTGATGATGTACTCGTCGCCCCGCTTCACGGCGACGGTCTTCTGGGCGGCGGCGTCGCTGCCAGCCTCCGGCTCCGTGAGGCCGAAGCAGCCGAGCTTCTCACCGCTGGCGAAGGGCTTGAGGAACTGCTCCTTCTGCTCGGGGGTGCCGAACTTGGACACCGGGTCGCAGTAGAGCGAGTTGTTCACGCTCATGATCACGCCGGTGGAGGCGCAGCCGCGCGAAATCTCCTCCATCGCGATGGCGTAACAGACGTTGTCCAGGCCCGCCCCGCCCCACTCCTCCGGAACGGCGATGCCCAGCAGCGAAAGCTCCGCCAGCTTCTTCACCGCGTCCGTGGGCCACGCGTGCTGTTCGTCCCACTTGCGGGCGTTGGGGATGAGCTCCTTGGCGGCGAACTCGCGGCACAGCCGCTGGATCTCGCGCTGGATGTCGGTCAGCTCGAAGTTCATGGTGGACCTCCCATAGTACGGGGTCCGCCCGGGGGCTACTCCGAAGACGCCCCTCCGTCCTCGGGGGCGGGGATCCGGGTCCCAAAGAACATCGCCAGCGGCACCGTCACGTCGAAGGATACGTCCGTGCGAGCCCCCGCGTCCGTCCACGTCCTGCGCACCACCACCGACACCGTCCAGGGTTGGGTGTCCCGGTGCCGTTCAATCAGGTCGTAGGTGAGCCCCACTCCGGCCACCCCGCCCTTCCCGTC
>NZ_RAWE01000195.1 GCF_003611695.1 Corallococcus carmarthensis
AAACCCAGCACCGTCGCACTCACGACAGTCTGGCGCCAACCCCGCCCCAGAGACATGGAACCCCCTCCGTCTCCGGCAGGGTTCGCACGCCATCCCACACCCGCAAATGCGGCACGAAAGGTTGCTCGGCCGCCCGCTGCGGGACGCTACGCGTGGGGTTCCGGGCGCCGTGGATGGGGGACGCGAGCACCCAGGATGGTCCTCGCGTTTACCCACCCGGCGATCAAAGCCAGACACTACCGCCAGAAGCCGATGGAGACGCCCCAGTTGGAGTAGCGGCTCGCCAGGTCGAACGACGCGGTGATGGCCCAGTCCTCCCAGTAGCGCAGCACGAACAGCTCGAAGCCGCCGGTGAGGTGCGGCCGGGGATTCCGGTCCGGGAAGGGGGACGGCTCCAGCCAGGTGCCCGCGCGCAGGCGCAGCAGGCCGGGGAAGGTGTCCCATTCAGCGCCCAGGCGCGGCTGGAACATGGCGGTGTCGCCCACGGTCTGCGGCTCCGCGGTGGTGGCGAAGGACCGCGACGGCACCGCGTTGCTCACGCTGGAGATGAGGTCCACCTGCGCGGTGACCAGCCACCGGCCGGCCAGCGCGTCGCGAGGCTCCTCCTCCGGTACCGGCAGCGCGTCCCCATCCACCTCCAGCTGCCGCCGTGCGGCGGGGGACAGCCGGTTGTAGCGATGCGCGCCCTCGCCCAGCCGCCAGCTGGCGCCCAGCGACAGCACCGCGGGCGACACCACGGCGGCGTAGATCTGCCGGCCCGCGATGAAGGGGCTCTGGTTGTCGTCGCGGCGCCAGCCCGCCACCACCTCCGGCCGCACCGCCACGCCAATGCGGTAGGGCCGCCCGTGCGGACGGAAGAGCATGTCCACCGCCACGCCGGTGTCGCCGTAGCGCCAGGACTGGTCGCCCATCTCACTGAAGCTCGCCTGCGCGGAGAAGATGCCCAGGGACAGGATGAAGTCGTCCTGGCCGAAGGCGACGGAGCCCGCGAGCACGGACTGGGTGAGGGAGACGCGCAGCTTCTCGCCCTCGCCGCGGCAGCCCTGGGTGATGCAGTAGCCCGTGCGGCTGTTGCGCCACAGGAAGCCGATGCCGAAGCGCTTGTATTGCAACATCAGCGCGCCCAGCAGCTGGCGGCTGTCCACGGATTCGTCGGCCAGGCCGTCGTTGTCCACGTCCCGGCGCTTCGTGCCGGTGAAGGGCAGGTCCAGCCAGGACAGGGTGACGCCCAGGTCCCAGTCGCGCTCCAGTGAAGGGCTGCGCTGGGCCAGGGCGGAGAGGTTGCTGGAGACGCCCGCGGCGCCCTCGGCGATGCCCACGTAGGCACCGCCCAGGCCCACCATGCGCGCCGAACCCAGGAGCGCGCCGGAGTTGAAGTACAGCCGCTCCGGGCGGGGCTCCGTGGGGATGTCGTCCTGGGCCAGGGCCGGGAGCGCGGTGAGACACACCGCGCACACCAGGGCCGCCAGGGTCCCGCGCACGCCGTGAATCACCGGACAGCAGCCCCTTCGGTGAAGAGGCGGTCCGCCTCCGCCGCCAGGCCGGTGTCGCGGGCCGTGAGGCCGCCCGCGTCGTGGGTGACCAGCGCCAGCGTCACCTTGCGCCACCGGATGTCGATGTCCGGGTGGTGGTCCGCGGCCTCCGCCGCCTTCGCCACGCGCTCCACGAAGGCGATGCCGTCCAGGAACGACGGCGCTTCATAGGTGCGGCGGATCATCCCGCCCTCGTGCTTCCAGGCGGGGTGCTGGGTGAGGAAGGTCTGGAGCGCATCCGGGGAGAGCAACGTGCGGTCGTAGGCCATGGTGGCCGTTCTACCCGCTCCCCCGCCCGATGGAAGCCCCGGCGAGTCCGAGCCGCCGGGCTCCGGTGTCTCATTTCACGCTCGCGCAACCGCCCGCTTCCACTTTTCCAGGTGGCGCGCGCGCACCTCGGGCTTCATTTTCGGCTTGAAGGTGCGGTCCGCCTTCCACGCGCGGCGGATGGCGTCCGGGCTGGTCCACACGCCCGCGCCCAGGCCGCCCAGGAAGGCCGCGCCCAGGGCCGTGGTCTCCAGGTTGCGCGGGCGGACCACCGGCACGCCCAGCAGGTCCGCCTGGTACTGCATGAGCAGGTTGTTGGCCGCGGCGCCGCCGTCCGCCTTGAAGGTGGGGATGTCCCGCCCGCTGTCGCGGCGCATGGCCTCCGCCAGGTCGTGGATTTGAAGGGCCACGCCCTCCAGCGTCGCGCGCGCCAGGTGCGCCACGGTGGTGGAGCGGTCGATGCCGGCGAACAGGCCGCGTGCCTCCGGGCGCCAGTGCGGCGCGCCCAGGCCCGCGAGCGCCGGGACGAAGACGACGTCGCCGGAGTCCTTCACGCTGGCGGCCAGCGCCTCCACGTCCGGGGCCTTCTTGATGACCTTGAGGCCGTCGCGCAGCCACTGCACCGCGGCGCCCGCGATGAAGCAGCTGCCCTCCAGCGCGTAGTGCGTGGTGTTGCCCAGCTTCCACGCCACGGTGGTGAGCAGCCCCGCGGTGGAGCGCACCGGCTGGGTGCCGGTGTTCATGAGCAGGAAGGCGCCGGTGCCATAGGTGCACTTGGATTCGCCGGGGGCGAAGCACGCCTGCCCGAAGAGGGCCGCCTGCTGGTCCCCGGCCATGCCCGCGACCAGGATGCCGTCCGGAAGGCTGCGCATGCCGCGGGTGGTGCCATAGACCTCCGCGTTGCCGCGGATCTCCGGCAGACACGCGCGCGGCACGCCCAGGAGCGAACACAGCTCGTCGTCCCAGTTGAGCGTGCGCAGGTCCATGAGCAGGGTGCGGCTGGCGTTGGACACGTCCGTGACGTGGGCGGTGCCGCCGGTGAGCTTGAAGACCAGCCAGGAGTCGATGGTGCCGAAGCACACGTCGCCGCGCTCGGCGCGCTTCTTCGCGCCCTTCAGGTGGTGGAAGAACCAGGTGAGCTTGGTGCCGGAGAAGTAGGGGTCCAGCACCAGACCCGTCATCTCGCGCACGCGGGGCTCCACGCCTTCGGCCTTGAGCCGCTGACAGATGTCCGCGGTGCGGCGGTCCTGCCAGACGATGGCGCGGGCCAGGGGCTCGGCCGTTTCACGGTCCCACAGGCCCGTCGTCTCACGCTGGTTGGTGATGCCCACCACGGCGATGTCGCGGCCGGTGAGGCCCGCGTCCTTGAGCGCGCGAGCGATGCACCACTCGCTGGTGTTCCAGATGTCGATCAGGTCGTGCTCCACCCACGACGGCTTGGGGAAGTGCTGAGGCACCTCCTTGTAGGAGCGGCCCACCACCTGCAACCGGGAGTCGAGGATGGAGACGTGGGTCCCCGTGGTGCCCTGGTCCAGCGCCAGGACGTATTTCGCCTTCGCCATGCGTGCGGAGCCTCTTTCGTCGGCCAGTGGCCGGACACGGAAGGAGACCCTACTCCAAGCGGAGGCGCCCGCACCCACGGAGCGTGCGGGATGTCAGGCACCGGGAGCTGTCCGCGGAACGCTCCCGTGCCTGTGAGGGGTGCCATGGGCGGTGGGCCTTGCCGGGGGAAGTCCACGGTACTTCCCAGCGCCACCGTTCACGGCGGCCCGCTCAATACCCCGTGGTCCGTGAACGGTTGTTCATGATGCGGCGCAGGCCGTAGGCGCCCAGGCCCGCGAGGATCATCCGCCCCAGCGAACCGCCCAGGCCGCTGGACTGGCGTCCCCGGTACCCGTAGCCAATGGGACGGCGGCCATAGGCGCTGCGTCCCCGGTTCCAGCCACTGCCCCTGAAGACGCTCCGTTGAGACGCGCCCAGCGCGCCCAGCAGGTTCGATAACAAAGCCATGGTGTCACTCCGTGGTGAGGGGTACGGGGCCCGCGCGTCCTTCCGGGGGTCGGACCCGTGAAGGAGGCGCGTGCGTTGAAAGGTGGGCCTCACGCCGCGTGACGACACCCCGTGTCGGGCATGGCTCGCGGAGGGCCGTGTCCCGGGCCGGAGGGCAGGCAGGCGGGTTGGGGACGCGAATGGTGACCGCTACGGGCACGGGCGGAATCTGGATGCATGCCATTGGATGTCCGGCCCATGGCCGCCTGCCCATCGAACGGAAGCCCCGGCCGGGTGAGGCGTGGGTCACCCGGTTCCCTGCCTTGGAGTGCGTCTCCAGATTGCGGTCCAGGTGGGCGCCCCCCTGGCGCCCCGGCCCCAATCACAGTCAATGCGTTGGACGCGAAGGGATACGGAAGATGCTCGGACTGAAGAAGACCGTCGGGATGTCGGTGCTGGACGTGGCCAAGAAGGCGCAGGCGGACGCGGGCATGGCGCTGCAGAAGGCGTTCAAGGCGGCGCCGGCCACGCAGACGGGCATGGGCGGCTCGGGCACGGCGGAGCCTGTGAAGGAGTAGTCCGGCGGTAGCAGGCGGCAACACGCGTGGGGGTCCGTCATCCCTGTGGGACGGACCCCCATGTTCTTTTCAGGCGCGCGGGACGAGTCCCTGCTCACGCAGGAAGGCGACCGTTCGTGCCACGCCGTCCGCGAGCGGGGTGGGGAGGAAGGCCAGCTCCCGTTGGGCCTTGGCCGCGTTCACGCGGGCCTCCCAGCGCATGAAGGACAGCTGGCCGGGCGCGACGAGCGGCGTGAAGGGGAACACGCGCGCGAGCGGCGCGGACACGCGGGCCAGGGCCTCCATCAGGAAGACGGGCGCGACGGCGGGAGGCTTGCCAGCCCCGGCGGCCTGGCTGATGGCGAGCGCGAGGTCCGCGTTGCTGACGTACTGGTCGGAGACGAGGTAGCGCTCGCCGTTGACGCCGGTTTTCGCGGCGGCGAGGTGCACGTCGGTGCAGCCGTCCACGTAGACCGCGGACATGCCGCCCGGCGGGAGCAGCGGGGCCTTCTTGTTGAGCAGCTGGATGAAGAAGGAATTGAGCCCCACGTGCACGGGGCTGGGGCCGTAGACGGCGGCCGGGTTCACGTAGACGACGTCCAGGCCCTGCTGGCGGATGGCCTCCACGGCGCGCTCGGCTTCCTGCTTGGAGCGCTCGTAGACGGTGGGCTTGGGGTGGGGGTCGATGTTCGCTTCGGTGAGCTCGCCGCCCCGGGGCGCGGCGAAGACATCCATGGTGGACGTGTAGACCACGCGGCGCACCTTCGCGGCGTGCGCGGCGGACAGGACGTTCACGCTGCCCTGGCGGTTCACGCGGTCGAAGATGGCGTCGTCCCGGTGCCACTGCTCCGGCATGCCCGCGGCGTGGAAGACGAGCTCCACGTCATGCAGCGCGGCGGGCAGGGTGCCCGGGGACGTGACGTCCCCCTGGACGAGCTGCACGGAGGGCGGGAGCAGCTTCGCGGCGCGGGCCGGGTCGCGCACGAGCGCGCGGACGGTGTTCCCCTGCTTCACGAGCCGCTGCGCGATGGCGTTGCCGATGAGGCCGGTGGCCCCGGTGACGAGGACGTTCATGGGCCGGCAATCTAGCCGGAGTCACCGGTGCCGCGCGCCGCGAGGCTCGGGACGGGAGCGCAGCCCGTCGAAGAACATCCCGGTGAGGCGGGGGACGCGCTTGGGGTCCGCGCCGTCCTCCGCGGCGGCGAGGGAGATGGCCATCGCCATGCACACCACGTCATCCAGGAGGATGTCGCCGCGCACCTCGCCCGCGCGCTGGGCGGTCTCCAGCAGGCGCTGCCCCTCGGCTGTCGTCGCGTCACAGCCCTTGGTGTGGTTCTTGAGGACGATGCCCAGCGACGCCGCGAGCCCCTTGTACATGCCCGCGGAGTGCACCAGCTCCGCCAGGAAGACGCGCAGCGCTTCGAGCGGGGGCAGGGCCTCCGAGCGTTCGCGGCTCTGCTTCGCGAGCGTCAGGAGTTGTTCGTCACACGTCGCGGCGAGGAGCGCCTCCCGCGACTCGAAGTGCCGGTAGAGCGTGCCAATGCCGACCTCCGCCCGCTTCGCCACGTCGTTGAGCGACGCGTCCGCGCCGCGTTCGGAGAACACGGCATGCGCGGCCACGAGCAGCCGCTCCCGGTTGCGCCGCGCGTCCGCACGCAAGGCTCCGCCCGTCGCGTCCTCCACCGGCGGTTTCTTCGATGGCTTCGTTGTCACTTGCGAAACGGAGGATAGCTCCGTATTTAACCGGAGCAACCCTCCGCTTAGCAAGGGAAAGGCGGGACCTGATGGCGACGAAGAGCGAGACCGTGGTGGTGCTGGGAGCGACCGGGCAGCAGGGAGGCGCGACGGCGCGGGCATTGGTGAAGGATGGCTGGCGGGTCCGCGCGCTCGTGCGGGACCCGTCGAGTGCCAAGGCTCGGGAGCTGGAAGCGGCGGGCGTGGAGCTGGTGCGCGGAGACATGGGGGACCGTGCGTCACTCGACCGAGCGGTCGCGGGGGCGTACGGCGTCTTCAGCATCCAGCCGAGCTCCCCACAGCAGCATTACGGCGTCACGGATGACGACGAGGTCCGCTTCGGCACGTCCATCGCGGACGCGGCGAAGGCGGCGGGTGTGGAGCACTTCGTCTACACGTCGGTGCTGGGGCTGCGTGCCGGCACGGGCGTGGGCCACTTCGAGAGCAAGTGGCGCATCGAGGAGCACGTCCGGACGAGCGGCCTTCGCGCGACCATCGTCCGGCCGGGGACCTTCATGGAGTTGCTGCTGGAGCCGCACTTCGGCCTGAGGCCGGGGGGCCTCCAGTTCTTCGTCCATCCGGACCAGTCCATGCAGTTCATCGCGGGGGAGGACATCGGCGTGCTCGCCGCGCGCGTGTTCGCGGATCCGCGCACGCACGTGGGGACCACGCTGGAGCTGGCGGGGGATTCGCTCACCGGCAACGCGCTCGCGGAGAAGATCAGCCGGGCCACCGGGACGTCCATCACCTACTCGAGGTTCCCACCCGAGGTGCTCGAGGCGAACCCGCTCCTGCGCAAGCTCGTGAAAATGATCGATGACGGATGGGCGGCCGAGAGCGCGGACATCCCGGCGCTGCGGCGGTTGGCGCCGGGCCTGCTCACGTTCGATTCATGGCTGGAGCGCGGGGGCGCCGCGGCGCTCCGGGAGCGGCTCGCGGCGTAGCGTCTTGCATGCGCTGGAGCTTCATCCCCACCTGGACGATGGTCTCGATGACCGGGAGGAGCTCTTGGCCCAGCGCGGTCAGCGCGTATTCGACCGACGGCGGTGAGCTGGCGACGGCGTGACGTGTGAGCACGCCGTTCTCCTCCAGCGCGCGCAGCTTCGCGCTGAGCACCTTCGCGGAGATGCGCGGGATGTCGGAGCGCAGCTCGCTGAAGCGGCGAGGGTCCCCGCTGAGACGCCAGACGATGTTCGCGGTCCACGCGCCGCCGAGGAGCCTCATGCACGTCGTGAGGGGGCACAGGGGCGGCAGCGGCGGCGTCTTGTTCTTGCGGCGGCGGAGCATGGGTAACCCATGGGAAACCACATTGTGGTGGTTACCCAAGGTTACCGCCTGTCCTGTCGGGAGCGCGTCGCTATCCTCTCCAGCGAGAGGTGACACCATGTTCATCAACCTGCTGCGCTTCCGCTTCAAGGACGGTGTGTCCGAGGCGGAGAAGGCCCGGGCCCTCGAAGCCATCTCCCTCACGGCGAAGTCGGAGGCGGTCTCGTTCTCCGTCGTCGGAAGGGACCTGGGGAACCCTGTCGACGGCTTCACCCACGCCTACTGCGTGGGCATCGCGGACCTGTCCGCCCTGCGCCGGTACTTCGATGACCCGCTGCACCGCGCGGGGGACCTGCTCTTCCTGCCGCTCGTGGGAAGGCTCTGGCGCATGGCCCTGACCGACGACGCCGACCCCGCGCTGGGCGGGAAGATCCAGGCGATGCACGCGGAGAAGATGGCGGGGGACCCCGAATGGGCCGCGCTGCTCGCCGCCATCCCCGATCTCCGGCTTCAGGGCTGACGGCGCGGCATCCGCAGGCGCCCCATCCCCAGACGTTTCCGCGCGTGCTAGACCAAAGCCAGTTCGACTTCGGGGGAGGACGTCATGACGGGAGACATCAGTTTGGAAGCCCTGGCGGCGTACATCCGGGATGCGTTCAAGGACGTGCACATGGATGCGCGGACGCCGGACGTCTTCTTCTTCGCGGGAGACGAGCGGCAGCACCCCTTCGCGACCATCGTCACGCGGGACACCGAGCTCGACCACCACTCGAGGCTGGACCGCCCGGGTGTGTTCCGGCTGAACCTGTGCGTGGGCAAGGACAGCTTCCAGAAGCTGTTCCCCGAGCCCGGCCCGAACGTCGACTTCACGGCGCTGGACGTGCTCCTGCCGCACCCGGTCCATGCGCGGATGTTCTGGCTGAGCGTGCTCAATCCCAGCCACGAGACGTTCTACGTGCTGCGCCCGTACCTGCGCGAGGCCTACGACCTCCAGGCGCTGCGGACCGCCCGGGGCTGAGTCACGGCGTGCGGCTGCGGACCGTCTGCTCGTTCCGGGGCGCGTCCGCGTACCCGGTCATCTCCAGGTAGCCGCGCCCCTGCACGGGCTGGCCTTCGCGCGTGCCGTCCACGGACACCGCGCCCTCCCAGTAGCGCACCAACACCGGCAGCTCCTGGTCCGGGAGCTTCGGTGTGACGGTGAGCTCCAGGGACACCTTCGGAACCTGGACGCGCCAGCCCGCCGGGTACTCGCCGCCGCGAGGACTCTTCCAGCTGCCCCGCCGCTCCAGCTGCATGTCCTCTGCGGACAGGTGCACGGCTTCGCCCGTCGCGGGGACGTACGTGCCCGCGCTGAACGCATCCTTCGTCCCGTCCTTCTTGCGCAGCTGGTAGAGCATCAACTCGCTGCCGTCGGAGAGCTGGAGCGCGAACCAGTCCCAGCCCACCTGGTCGCCGCTCAGCGCGCTGGTGCTCCACTCGCGGTCCATCCAGCTGTCGCCCTTCACCTGCACCGTCTGCCCATCCACCGACACCGTGCCCCGCGAAGGCATGCGCGGCAGGGAGTAGTAGTAGGACGCGTTGCCCCGCTCCGGGCCCTTCTGGCTCAACCCCTTGTCACCCTGGAGCACCGGCGGCTTGCCTTCGTCCAGCGTCAGCTCCAGCGTCACGCCGTCACCCTGTGCGCGCAGGTGCATGGGCCACGTGCCGCCCGTGCCCTCGCTCCGCACGTCCCAGTCCTGAAGCCAGACATGGAAGGGCGCTCCGTCCGCGCCCGCGAGCCCCTGCGCCGCGCGGCTGAAGCGCTCGGTGACGTGGAACCGCCCGCCGCTCACGTCCGACAGCGTGAAGTGCCCCATGAACACCTGCCGCGTGCCCCAGCCGGACTCCCGCTTCGACTGCTCGGGCGACAGCGCGCTGCGGAACAGCGTGAACTGGTAACCGAAGGCGCGTCCGTCCTGCGTCTCCAGGTTGCCCGTCCAGTACCACCACTCGGTGCGGAAGTCGGGGTGGGGGCCGTGGTCTTCCGGGAAGTGGAAGGGCCGGGGCTCCATCGCGCGGGCATAGCCCTCCGTGCCGCCGTCGCCGCCCATCGCGGACGCGACCGTCATGCCGCCGGTGTTCGCGGGCCCGGCGTCCTCCGTGTCCCGCAACACCACGCCCACCGCCACGCCCAGCGCGGCGAGCACCAGCACCACTCCGATGACGAGTCCCCGACCCATGCCTCACTCCTCCCGCAGCGCCATGGCCGGGTTCGCGCGCGCCATGCGCCACGCCGGGTACAGCCCCGCGAGCGCCGCCGCCACCAGCGCCAGCACCAATGCCTGTCCCACCACGCCGGGCGCCACCACCAGCTGCAACGTCCACCCGAACGAGCGCTGATTGATGACGTGCACCAGCACGTAGGCCAACGCCAATCCCAGCGGGATGGAGAACAACCCCGCGAGCAATCCCAACAGCCCCGTCTGCAACGACACCATGCCCCAGAGCTGTCCCGGCGTGAGCCCTGTCGCGCGCAGCACCGCGAACTCGCGCGCCCGCTCCAGCTGCAAGGACATCAGCGCGCTCAGCACGCCCACGAACGCGACGCCAATCGCCAGCAAGCGCAGCACCTGCGTGATGGTGAAGGTTCGGTCGAACACCTCCATCGACGCCTGCCGCAGCGCCCGGTTCGCGCGCACGTTCAACGCCTGCTCACCGCCCGCGCGGTCGCGCACCCGGGCCACCAGTTCGTCCACGTCCTGTCCGGGCGCGGCGAAGAGGGACAGGCCCGACACGCCCCGGTCCTCGTACCAGTGCTCATACGTGGCGCGCGGCATCAGCACCGTTCCCACGTCCGAGCCATAGTCGAAGTACACGCCCGCCACGCGGAAGTCGTGCGGCCCCTTGTCCGTCGCAACGCGCAGCGTGTCGCCCGCGTGCACATTCCGGTGGAAGGCGAAGGGCTCCGACACGATGAGCGCATCGGGTGACGCCTCCAGTTGCCGCCACACGTCCTCCGCGCGCCCTTCCTTGAAGCGGTACGTCCGCTCATGGCCCTTCGCGAAGTCCACCGCCAGCAGGTCCGTGTCCACGTCGTTGATGCGCACGTGAATGACCCGGATGGATCCGCTCGCCTCGACGCCGGGGGTGGACCGCAGCTTCTCCGCGAGCCCCGGCACCAGCGAGGAGTCCCCGCGCCGAGCCACCAGCGACGGCGGTGACACGAACACATCCGCCTGCAACGCGGACTCCAGCCACGCGGCCACCGTGCCCCGGAAGCTGGACACCATCAGGCCCACGCCCACCGTCGTCGCCACCGCGACCATCAGCGCCGCCAGCGCCACCGCCGTGCGCGACAGGCTCGCCGTCACGCCGCGCGCCGCCATGCGCCCCAGCGGACCGAACAACGCACCCAGGGGCCGCGCCGACGCCACCGTCAGCTTCTCCGTCACCCAGGGCACCAGCAGCGCGCTGCCCAGCAGCACGGCGAAGAGCCCCGCGTACGCCGGCAGCAGGGCCTGCGTGGGCCACGCGAGCACCGCCGCCGCGACGGCCAGGATGATCAACCCCAGCACCGCCAGCCGGGGCGCCCGGCCGCGCGACACGTCCTCCACCGTCGAGCGCCGCAGCGCCGTCACCGGTGCCGCCCGCGCCGCCTCCCACGCGGGCACCAGCGCCGCGAGCACCGTCGCGCCCAGGCCCAGGCTCAGCCCCTTGATGAGCGTGAACGGCTCCAAGGACAGACGCCGCACGTTCACCACGAAGTACAAATCATTGATGGTGCGGGTGATGAGCCCCACCAGGCCGCTGGCCATCAGGATGCCCAGGAGCAGCCCCGCCGCGGTGCCCACGATGCCCAGCATCAGGGCTTCCCCCAGCACCAGCGCGAACAGCTCCCCGCGCGTCACGCCCACCGCGCGCAGCCGGCCCAGCATCCCGCGCCGCTGCACCACGGAGAACGTCATCGTGTTGTAGATGAGGAACATCCCCACCACGAGCGCCAGCAGCGACAGCGCGGTGAGGTTGGTGCGGAACGCCCGCGTCATCTGCTCCACCGTGCCCGCGCGCCCGGACGTCTGGACCAGCTCCGCGCCCCGCGGCAGCGCGGCCCGCAGCGTCGCGGCCTGCGCCTCTCCGCCCTTCAAGCGCAGGTCCACGCGCGTCAGCCGGCCCTCCATGCCCAGCACCTCCTGCGCGGTGGAGATGTCCGCGAGGAGCAGCGATTCCAGCGCGCGCTCCGTCGTCTCCTGCGCCGGCTCCAGCAGGGCCGACACGCGCAGCTCCCGTCGCAGCCCCGTCACCATCACCGGAAGCGTGTCCCCGGCCTTCACGCCCAGGGCCCGCGCCGTCTTCGCGCCCATCACCACCGTGCCGGGCTGCGTGAGCAACGTGCCCACGTCACCCACCGCGCCTCCGGTGGAGAAGTCCCGGAAGGGCGCCTCCGCGAACGGGTCCAGGCCCAGCAGCGTGAGCGTGCGGTGGTTGCCGCCCTCCACCTGCACGAAGCCCTGCACCACCGGCGCCGCGTCCGGTGCGTCCGGCCGCAGCTTCAGCGCCGTGTAGACACCCTCTGGAAGGCCCGACGTGCCGCCGGCGATTTGATGCGTGGCGCGGCCCGCGACGACGTCCGTGGACTGCTCGAAGGCGCGCAGCGCGCTGCCGCTGGCCAGGTCGATGGACACCACCACCGCCACGCCCATCGCGATGCCCAGCAGCGACAGCGCCGTGAGCCAGGGGTGCCCGCCCAGGTGCCGCAGGCTGGAGCGTGCGAGCAGTGTCCTCATGTCGTCCCCCGGCCGCGCGCGCCGCCGGGGCGGTCCACCAGCCGTCCGTGCTCCAGGGTCAGCACGCGGTCCGCGCGCGCCGCCATCGCGGGCTCGTGCGTGACGATGAGCGCGCAGGCGTTGCCCTGCCGCGTGAGACCTTCGAGCAGGTCCAGCACCTGGCCGCCCGTCTCCTCGTCCAGGTTGCCCGTGGGTTCATCCGCCAGCAGCAGCGGCGGGGAGTGGGCCAGCGCTCGCGCCACCGCCACGCGCTGCTGCTCGCCTCCGGAGAGCCGGTCCGGGAAGCTGTTCGCGCGGGTCTCCAACCCCACACGTCCCAGCAGCTCCCGCGCCCGAGCACTGGCCTCCGCGCCCGAGCGGCCGAGCAGCTCCAGCGGCAGCCGCACGTTCTCCTCCACCGTCAGCGTGGGCAGCAGGTTGAACGCCTGGAAGATGAATCCGATGCGCTCGCGGCGCAGCAGCGTGCGGTCGCGCTCCGGAAGGCGCCCCAGGTCGCGGCCCTCCACCAGGATTTCGCCGTGCGTCGCCTGGTCGATGCCGCTGATGAGGTTGAGCAGCGTGGACTTGCCGGAGCCGCTGCGGCCCAGCAGCACCACGAACTCGCCCCGGTGCAGGGCGAGCGACGTGCCGGAGAGCACCTCGCGGACGGAATCGCCTTCCGCGTAGGACTTGGTGACGGCGCGCAGTTCGACGAGGGGTCGCGAATCAGGAGGAGAGGAAGGCATGCCGGGCATCCGACATAGCCGATGCCCGGCGTCCGGGAGCGTTTCCGCGCCCCCTGGGACGGATGCCCGCTACTGGACGCCAGCAGCGCCAGGGAGCGCTCAGCCCATGACACCTGGCAGGTTGTCCAGGTTGCTTTTCGTGCCATGCGGCACGTCCCGGTGTTTGATGGCCACCTCTTCTCGCCTGAAGGCTCTGCCTTCGGCCGGGGATGGGGGGGCCGCACACATGAACGATGCCCAAGCCGGGTGGGTGGCGGCGCCCGGCGGCGTGCCCCCACGACTGCATGAGCTGCTTCAGCAGCTCCCTGCCTTCTTCGGCCTCTATCGCGGCCCCGGCCACCTCATCGAATTCAGCACCTCCACGCGCCTGACGCTGCTCGACACGCAGGGCCAGGTGGGACTCCCGCTGCGCGAAGCCTGTCCCCTGCTGGACGGCCCCGGCTGGCACGACGCCTGGGACCGCGTCTTCACCCGTGGAGAGGCATTGCACCTGCGCGAGGCCTCCGCCCGCGCGCGCCCCGGTGACGAAGAGCTCTTCTTCAACCTCTCCCTGCTGCCGCGCCGCGACGCGCAGGGCCAGGTGGAGGGCGTGCTCGCCTTCGCGGTGGACGTGACGGAGCTCGTGCGCACCCGCCGCGCCGCATGGACCACCGCGGCCTGGCGCACCGAACGCCTCCAGGCCATGACCGCCGCGCTCTCCGAAGCGCTCACCCCCGCGCAGGTGGTGGAGGTGGCCGCGCGCGAAGGAGCCCTCGCCATGGGTGCCCTCACCGGCCTGGTGGTGGTGCCCACGGGGGCGGCCCTGGACTTATTCGAGCGCGCCGCCGCGCATGGCTTCTCCCCCGGTGAGCTGGAGGACTGGCAGCGCTTCGAGGTCTCCGTCACGTGCCCGCTCACGGACGTGACCCGCACGCGCGAGCCCTGCGCGTTGGGCTCGTGGACGGAGTGCATGGCGCGCTACCCGCGTCTGGCTCAACTGTCCCGCGAGCGGACCCTGGCGGCGTGGGCGGCGATTCCGTTGGTGAGCGGTGGACGCGTGTTCGGCGCGCTGGGCCTGGGCTTTGGCGATGCGCGCGACTTCGACGCGGCGGAGCATTCCTTCCTGCTGACGGTGGGCCGCCTGTGCGCGCAGGCGTTGGATCGCGCTCGGCTGTACGACGAGGAGCGCGCGGCCCGTGGCGCCGCGGAGGCCGCCAGCCGCGCCAAGGATGCGTTCCTCGCCACGGTGTCCCATGAGCTGCGCACGCCGCTCACGTCCATCCTTGGCTGGTCCCAGATGCTGCGGCAGGGGCTGCTGGGTGAAGACAAACGCCAGCGCGCGGTGGAGGCCATCGAACGCAACGCGCGTGCACAAAGACAACTCATCGAGGACCTGCTCGACATCAGCCGCATCGCCAACGGCCGGCTGCGCCTGGAGCCGGTGCCTCTGGAATTGGGCCACGTGGTGGATGCGGCGTTGGACGCGGTGCGGCCCACGGCGCTCGCGCGCGAGCTGACGCTCAACGTCTCCGTGGACGCGGATGGCGTGCCGCTGTTCGGCGACCCGGACCGCTTGCAGCAGGTGGTGTGGAACCTGCTCTCCAACGCCATCAAGTTCACCCCGCACGGCGGCCACGTGACGGTGTCCGCGCGCACGCGCGACGAGGGCGCGGAGCTGGTGGTGCGCGACGACGGCGAAGGCATCCCGGCCGACTTCCTGCCCTTCCTCTTCCAGCGCTTCCAGCAGGCGGACACCGGCGTGAGCCGTCAGCACGGAGGCCTGGGCCTGGGCCTGTCCATCGTGCGGCACCTGGTGGAGCTGCATGGCGGCACGGTGACGGCCGCCAGCGACGGGCTGGGGAAGGGCGCCACGTTCACCGTCGTGCTGCCCTGTTCGCGCGTGGGCACGGCCCCGGGTTCCTCGCGAGAGCCGCGGCCCGTGGAGGGCCTGACGCTGCCGCGCTTCCCGGAGCTGGAGGGCCAGCGCGTGCTGGTGGTGGATGGCCAGCCGGACGCGCGCGAGTGGATGTCCGTGCTGCTCACCCGCGTGGGCGCGCACGTGCTCACCGCCACCAACGTCACCGATGCGATGGACGAGGTGCGCCGCTCTCCGCCCACCGTGCTGGTGACGGACGTGACGCTGTCCGGCGAGGACGGCTATTCACTCCTGTACCGGCTGCGCGCGCTGCCATGGGAGTCCGGGGGCGGTGTGCCCGCGCTCGCCGTCACCGCCGCCGCGCGCCGCGAGGACCGCGACCGGGCCCTGCGCGCGGGGTTCAGCGCCTTCGTCACCAAGCCGCTCGACGCGGTGGAGCTGCTCACGGCGGTGGCGCGTCTTGCGCCGGCACATCCGGCCGGCTCCTGAAGTCCTCCTCCTGCCAGGGCTGGAGGAAGTCCCCCACCTCCTCGGCGAGCCGGGCTCCGCACACGTCGCGCGGGATGATGTGGAAGCCCTGCGCGTAGGCCACGAGCCGCACCTCCGGAGACGCCGTCATCCGCCGCGCGAGCCAGCGTCCGCCCTCGGGGTCGACCACGTGGTCATGCTCCGCGGTGGCCACCAGCACCGGACAGCGCACCCGGGGCGCGTCCACCACCGCCAGGTCCTGCAGCGTGCACAGGTCTCTCAGCCGGGCCACCGGGAACGCGGCCAGCACCGGCGCCTGGGCCAGGGCCTTCGGGTCGGAGATGTCCGTGCCGCCCTTGTCCACCCACGGCGTCGTCCACTCGAGCAGCGGTGTGCGGCACAGCTGTCGCACCAGCGCCATGCGCGCGCCCCGGAAGCGCACCGCGGGCGCGACCAGCGCGAGCGCGTGCACGGCTTCCGGTTGGTGCGCGGCCAGCCGCAACGCCAGGAGCGCGCCCATGGACAGTCCAGCGACGAACACGCGGCGGTACCCGGAGAGCGAGGCCAGGGCCTCCTCCGCGCAGGCCTGCCAGTCGCGGTAGTCCACCTTCAGCATCGCCTCTGGCGTCGTGCCGTGGCCCGGAAGCCGGGGCGCCACGACGCGCATCCCCCGTGCCGCCAGGGCCTCTCCCAGGGGGCGCACCTCCCACGGGCTGCCGGTGAAGCCATGCAGGAGCAGGCAGGCGTCCGGCCCCCGCCCCAACGCGAAGGGCGCGGTGGACTCCCCGTCGATGTCCCGCCAGCGAGTGCTCACGGGGAGGACACTGGTCACGGCGGGCCCCAGGCGCTATGCCGCCTGCCTCATGGCCGACACTCCGACGAAGCCCCCTGAAGTGCAGCTCCAGGTGCAGATGACCGAAGAGGTGGCCAATGGTCAGTACTGCAACCTGTCGCTGGTGAACCACACGGACTCGGAGTTCGTGTTGGACTTCCTCTATGTCCAGCCGCAGCAGCCCCTGGCCCGCGTCCGCTCGCGCATCATCACCAGCCCACGCCACCTGAAGCGCCTCTTGAAGGTCCTCCAGGACAACGTGCAGCACTACGAGGCGCGCTTCGGCACCATCCCCCTGGGGGACGACGAAGGCCCCCGGCACTGAAGGGCGGGTCTTCAAGGACTTTCCCTGGCGGCCGTTCCCGGCGCACACTGCGCGGCATCGTGTTCCGAGCCCTCGTGTTCGCCGCTGCCCTGCTGTCCGCCGCCACCGCCTCCGCCCAGTGCACCGGGGACGGAGTGCAGCTGTATCCCGCGCCCGGAGGCATCGTCCCCACCAACATGCGCCTGCTGCTGGAAGGCGTGGGCACCGCGAAATCACCGGTGCTGGGACTGGTGGGCAAGCCGCTGAAGCTGGTCTCCACCGACCACGAGGTGAAGCTCAAGGTGACCAAGGGCTGGGAGAGCACCCTGGGCCGCGCCACCGTCATCCTCAAGCTCGCGGAGCCGATGCAGCCGGACAAGCGCTACTTCCTGAACCTGCAGGAGGTGCTCCCCAACGTCCCGCTCCTCAACGGCCAGGTGGGCGCGCAGGCCTCATGGTTGAGCGGCAAGGGACCGGACGCCAAGGCCCCCAAGTGGGTGAAGCGCCCCGCCGTGTCGGAGGGCTTCGTGCGCCGCTCGCCCCAGGGCATCGCGCGCTTCGTGAAGCTCAACCTGGCCCTGCGCGAGGAGAGCCCCGCCTTCCTGGTGGTGAAGCTGTCGCCGCGCCGGCTGGGCCTGTCCCCCCAGCAGTACCTGCTGCCCGTGCAGGGCAACACCGCTTATCTGGGCCATGAGGCCTGCGGTGGGGCGTTCGCGCTGGAGGACGGGCGCAGCTACCGCGCTCGCATCGAGGCCTTCGATGCGGCGGGCAACCTGGCGCCGTCCACGCCTCCCGTGGACTTCGAGGCCCCGTCCGCCCAGGGCCCTTAGTAGTGTGTCCGCCCGTTCAACCCGAGACAGGGAGACAACGGGCATGACGGCGACGGTGGACGTGGAGGGCATGAAGGGGCGCATGGCCGCCTTCATCCAGAAGCTCCAGGACGACATCTGTGGAGCGCTGGAGCAGTTGGACGGTCAGGGCCGCTTCCGCGAGGACGCGTGGACCCGCCCGGGCGGTGGTGGTGGCCGCAGCCGCGTGCTGGAGGAGGGCGCCGTCCTGGAGAAGGCGGGCGTCAACATCTCCATCGTCCATGGTGAGCTGGAAGAGGCCTTCGCGAAGAAGCTCCAGGGCGAGGGACGCACCTTCTGGGCTGGCGGTCTGTCGCTGGTGCTGCACCCGCGCAGTCCGCATGTGCCCACCGTGCACGCCAACTACCGCTTCATCCACCAGGGCGGCAGGGCCTGGTTCGGCGGCGGCGCGGACCTGACGCCGTACTACCTGCACGACGAGGACGCGGCCCACTTCCACCGCGTGCACAAGGCCGCGTGCGACGCGCACGACCCCACGTACTACCCGCGCTTCAAGGCCGCGTGCGACTCGTACTTCCACCTGCGCCACCGGGGCGAGGCGCGCGGCGTGGGCGGCCTCTTCTTCGAGAACATGGGCGGCGACCTGGAGCGCGAGTTCGCCTTCGTGCAGTCGTGCGGCAACAGCTTCATCCCCGCGTACCTGCCCATCGCGCAGAAGCACAAGGACACGCCGGTGACGGAAGCGCAGCGCTTCTGGCAGGAGGTGCGCCGGGGCCGCTACGTGGAGTTCAACCTCGTCTACGACCGGGGCACCATCTTCGGCCTGGAGACGCAGGGACGCACGGAGTCCATCCTCATGTCGCTGCCGCCGCGCGTGCGCTGGCGCTACGACTACCACCCGGAGCCCGGCACCCCGGAGGCCCGGCTGGTGGAGGCGCTGCGCAATCCCCGGGAGTGGGCCTGATGTCCACGCCTCCGGAGCCCGGCCCCGCGCGTCCGCGCAACACCGGCGTGCGCGTGGGCATCGCCGTCACCGTGTTCGCGGCGATGGCCGCCACGGCCCTGTTCATTGTCCGGATCCCGGCGATGAGGGGCGGCGGGGCCGCATCGCCGGAGCAGGTGTCCAACGAGGCCCGCATCCAGGTGCTGGCCTTGTGCGACGCGGTGCAGGGCTTCCGCGACGAGCACGGCGACTACGTGCCCATCGCGCCCTATCCCGTCCCCGTGCCCCAGCGGGGCGAGGCCGTGCCCTTCCCGAAGGACCACGAGGACTTCCAGCGCATCGGCTTCGACCCTGGCCCCGCCGTTCACCTCCAGTACGAGGTGCGGGTGGAGGAGAGCCCCGTGGGCGAGCCGGAGGTGTCCTGCTTCGCCCGCGCGGACACGGACGGCGACGGCCTCAACGCCGTGTACCGGATCCGTCTGGATGCCAACGGGATGACGACGCCCGTGGAGGTGGAGCGCGAGGGGGAGTAGCCCCCCATGCAACTCCGGGTTCTCGTTGTGAGAGAATCCCGGCGATGGGAAACGTCGGCGACATCCGCGGCCCCCGCGTAGGAGGGCCTCCCGGCTCCGGTGGGCCCCGCTCCGGCGGTGGACCCTCGGGGCCCTCGCCGTCGGCGCCGGCCTCTCCGTTCCGCGATGACGGGATGGAGACCTCCACTCCCACCACCTCGCCCGGCGACCGCACCCGCATCGGCTCCCCGCCCGTGGGGCTTCCCCCGGAGGCCGACGGCGGCGCGCCGCTGGAGCCCGGTGAGCAGGGGCTCCCTGGCGGCGAGGGGATGGAGACCGGCGGCGAAGGCCTCCCCGGCGGCGAAGGTCTGGAGACCGGCGCCTCCCCGGAAGAGGGCGCGGACGTGGGCGCGCGGTCGACCCGCGTCGGCGTTCCCAACCGGGGCCCGTTGCCCCCTCGCACAGACAGAGGCGGCGGGACGACGCGGGCACCCCGCGCGGACGCCGGCACGGGCTTCCAGTCCTCCGGCACGGCCACCCCTGCGCCCCGGCGCAAGGGCGGCGACGGCTTCCGCACGCCAGGCTCGGCCCCCACCACCGCCAGCCCCTACCTGGGCGCGGGCGAGGCGCGCGGGCCGGTGCTGGACGTGGAGTCGCTCATCCCCTCCGACCTGAAGGACCTGGAGGGCCAGCTCGCCGTGGGCAAGCGCTTCGCCTCGGACGGGGCGCTCTTGGCCGCGCAGGTGCGGCCCTCGTCGCTGCCCTCGTCGGACCGGGTGGCCCGCCTGTGGGCCTTCTTCGCCGCCTACGCGGAGGCCGCCGCCCAGCATCCGCCCTCGCCGGAGGGCAAGGCCGCCTTCGAGCAGGCCCTCAAGGACCAGGGCTTCGCCGGGCTCCAGGACGCCCACACCGGGCAGAACGGCGTGGAGGCGGGCTTGTGGGTGATGGACGCGCCTGGCCCCGAGGAGGCTCGCGAGCGCGCGGACGCCGTCCGGTTGGAGCCCCCGCCCGACGTGCGCCACTCCGAGC
>NZ_RAWE01000196.1 GCF_003611695.1 Corallococcus carmarthensis
ATTCGTCCTGAGCCCCCTGCTCAGGTCCGCCCCGTCAGCCCGCTCTCACACAGGCTCGCGACCACCGCCGAGCACGGTCCCCGTCCCTCTGCAATAGGCTCGGTCACGTCGCTCGCCGGACGGATACCGCGGGGAAGTGATTGGTCGGTTGGACCTCCCTGCCCGTGACGAGGGCGGGGAGGTGAAGTGGGACAATAGGCGGAAAGCAGCCCTGCCGCGTTGCTCAGAAGACGGTGGCTATAACGCCACACGACGCTGATTGTTGTTGCATGTCGTTTGGCTATAGTCCGGCTAGTTTCTCGGCTGATCTGAATAGGCCTGGGAACGCGATCTCAATTAGCATGCGCATGGCTCCCCATTTTGTGGCCTTGATAAGCCACGTTGTATGTCTGTCCAAATATCCATGTTGGATGCCTGCGAGGCGAGGACGGTAGGCGCCGTCAGCCGAAAAAATGCACCACACGGGGGCTCCGCTTATGCCTTGCAGTGCTGGGTGTCGAGCCGAATCACCGTCGATCGTTACAAATTCGTTTCTGTGCAATGGGAATGTGAACTCATGTCTGGATTCAAGGGGCTCGGCGCAAGGCTCTGCCTGAGCATTAAAGCTAAATTTCTCGGCACCCAGGACGCCATCCGTACGCTTGCTGTACTCGATCGGCCAGCCAGTTACATGATACCAGGGATATTTGATTGCGTCATTGTCCGGAAGCAGATCGAGGACTGTCACTGGCTTCCAACGTGCCCGGATTGCCTCGGGTTTGTCGATATGAAAGACAGCTGTGTCGTGCTCTTCTGATCGGAGAAGTCTCCCCGTTATTGGGGTGAGTCTTTCATCGGTGCCAGGAACAAGACAAAAAGAGTGTGGGAGAGAGCCAGGTTTTTGCTTGTCGGCCGGAAAGAAGTCGCTTGCAACGTGCTCGGCAGTAACCAAGAACCACTCTCGCTCGCATCGGAAAAAACATCCGGTTCCGACAATGCGAGGGAGTCCTTCAGGTTGACGAGCTATGATTGGCACGGAATAGTCATTCCCAAGCTTTCGTAAGAACTCCTCGTGACGCTGTAGTAGTTGAAGGTGGTTCTCGTTGGCCAAGGGCTTCATGTTGGCTCTCGAAATGTTTAGTTAATTTGTGTTTTGTTTTGGGGTGAATGGTATTGGCTCGAAATTTACTGTGGTTTCATCCTGGTGTTGAGGCGGGATGACTGTCTGGGGGTGGCATGGTGCTTACCCGATTTTCTGACTGTGAAGTCTGTGTTTCCAGGGGCGTTTCCTGCGCTGCGGTAGGTCCACAGGCGAGGAAAAGCATCGCAGAGCCAGCCGTCATTCCAATCGACTTCGTTATTTCTTCCATTGCATGATCGTAACTCCAAGATGGAAGGGGTTGCGGGCGCGGATTACTGCGGGCACATGAGTTCGGGACCCTGGTTGTACTTGCAGACGTCGCTTGGGATGCACCAGCCGTCCGGCGTCCAGATGGCATACATCTCGATGCCGCTGTTGCACGCGACCCGGCTGCTGTAGACGCGGCACCACCCGGTATCCACGCTTTCGTCGCAGCTGTTGGGAGGTGCCATGGCGTGCACCCGGTCGTCCGTGGCCGGGTCCTCCGTCATAGGCGCTGCATCCGGCCCACAGCCGGTCAGCCACATCCCCACGCTGAATGCCAGAATGAGTGTCTGTCGTCGCATGACGTTCACCACTCCTCCGGGCAGCCCCAGGGGCCGCCATGCGTCCTGCACGCATCCGAGTTGAGGCACCAGCCGTCCGGTGTCCAGATGGCGTCCATCTGCACGCCGTCGAAGCAGGTGTACTTGTTGCTGGGAACGGGACACCAGTGCGGATCCTCGGCCGGATTACAGCTGTCCGGCGGCGTCATGGCGCGCACCCGGTCGTCTGTCTTCGCTGACTGGGGCGTGGGTGGTGCTTCCTGCGCTGCTTCAGGGCCGCACGCGAGGAAGAGCATTCCCGCGCCAAGCACCAATCCAACTGACTTCACCAACGTCGTCCTGCGCATGAGCGTGTCTCCAAGAGGAGAGGGGGAACCACGGGCGCCAGTCTATCCTGAGGACTGATAATGAATTGGAGCCCCCCACGTTCCGCCGCCGATGCGACGAGTGCCGCAGGCCGCCATTCCCCTTCGCCCCAGGCGGGACCTGACGGAAGATGCATGCATGGGTCCGGCCTTGCACCGATGCGTACGTGGCGGGGCCGCGCTGGGACTGCTGCTGCTCGCAACCCCCGCGCGTGCCCAGGACGCCACGCCGTTGCCGACGTTCTCCTTGGAGCGCCTGGACCCGAACCCGGGCCTGGGGCCCCTGGCGCTCGGAAGCGGAGAGCTGCTGGCGCCCGGGGCGGTGCGCGTTTCCCTGATGGCGCACTACCAGCGGGCTCCCCTGACGATCCTGAACGGGTCGGAGGAGTTCTCGCTCGTCCTGTCCCGGACCACCGGGCTGGTGTCGCTGGCCGTCGGCGTGCTGCCCTGGCTGGAGCTTCAGGCCCAGCTTCCTGGCGTCATCCACCAGAGCGGCGCGGACGTGAGCACCGTGCTGTCCATCTCTTCGCCGTCGCGCAGCGGACTGGGGGCGCCGCGGCTCGCGGCCCGGCTGGGACTGCTGGGGACCTCCGCTCCCGAGGCCTTCCACCTGGCGCTCGACCTGGACGTGCGGTTGCCCGTGGGCGGCTCGGGCGCGCTTGCTCGTGATCAGGGTGTCCGCGGCCAGGGGCGGATCATGATGGGCAAGCGCTGGGGGCCCGTGGCTCCAGCGCTGGAGCTGGGCGTGCTCCTGCGTCGCGCCGTGTCGACGGACTCCGGCGTGGACAGCCTCAACGGCGTGGGCAACGAGCTGCGGGCCGGCGTGGGGCTGACGGTGGGGTACGCCCTGCGCGCGGAGGTGTCCGCGATCGGCGCGTACTCCTGGCGGCAGCAGCGCACCAGCGGCGAGCTGCTGGGCGGCCTGCGATACGCCCCCGCTCGGCCCTGGGAGTTCTTCGCCATGGGCGGGGCAGGCGTGGGCGCGGAGCCGGGGTCGCCCCGCTTCCGGGTGCTCGCGGGAATGGCACTGCTCTTCGACAAGCCACCCCCTCCGCCTCCGGAGGACATCGTCTACGAGCTCGTCCAGGGACTGCCGCGCGCCCCCGCTGAACCCCAGCTCGAGCCCGAACCCACGCCGCCCGAACCCGCGCCTCCCGAGCCCACGCCAGCGCCGCCCGAGGCTCCGCCGGAGCCCGAAACCGACACGGACGGCGACGGTGTCGTGGACGTGCTGGACGCCTGCGTCCACGAGCAGGGGACCCGCGAGTTCGGCGGTTGCCCCGAGTCCAGCGGCCCGCTCGTCAGCCTGACCCGCGAACGCCTCGTCCTCCATGGCCAGGTCTTCTTCGAGGTCGGCGCGACGACGCTGCCGGGACGCTCGCGCGTGCTGGATCAGGTGGCGCGCGTGCTCCTGGAGCACCCGGAGGTGGAGCGCGTCGTCATCGAAGGACACACGGACGCGGAGGGCTCCTCCGACTCCAATCAGCGCCTGTCCCTGGCCCGCGCGGAGGCAGTGCGCGACTACCTCCTGCGAAAGGGCGTCCCGGCCCACCGGTTGGAAGCCCGGGGCCTCGGTGCGCGTAAACCAGCGAGCTCCAATGGAACGCAGGCAGGCCGGGGCGAGAACCGCCGCGCGGAGCTGCTGTTGATCCTGGGCGAGCCCGCTCCAGCCCGCAGCATCCCCGCCCCGCCTCCGCCCTAGCACCGGCGCGCACCGCGTGAACCTGTCCGACAGTCGGACAGGTTCGGGCCGCGCCGGGCCCAGGGCTTAGCGGATCCGCCGCCCGCGCCGGGCCAGCCGCAGGGACAGCATCCACGCCGCCAGCATCCAGGCACCGCCAGCCCCGCCCGCGTTGCAGCCGCTGCCCTTCACGCTGACGGCCTCGCCAATGCCCTCCACGGGGACGACCGTGGGCCCCAGTCCGCCCCCGTTCGGCACCACGCGGACCTCTCCGCGCACCGTGCCCGTGCGCGTCGGATGGAACGACACGGGCACCGAAGCCCGGCCCCCCGCCGGAATCGCTTCGCTCAGCGCGCGCGTGTCCACCTGGAAGGCGGCATCGGAGGACGTCACCTCCACCGTGACGGGGACGTTGCCCGTGTTGACGAGCTCCAGGGACAGGGGCTGGCTGGTGGCGTCCACGCGCTGGTTGCCGAAGGCGATGGCCCCGGGCGTCACCGTCAGCGCCTGCGCCACGCCGGACCCCTGCACCGCGATCATCAGCGGGGTGGCGGACGCGTCGTGCCGCAAGGCCAGCGAGCCCGCGAAGTCGCCCGTCCGCGGCGGATTGAACACCACGTAGAAGGGCTGGCTGGTGCCGGGATCCAGCTCGTGCGGCAGCGGCAGCCCCGACGCGGAGAACCCGCTCACCGGATCCAGGCCCGTGAGCGTGACCGGGCTGGTCCCAGTGTTGCGCAGCTCCACGAGCTGCTGCGGGGCCTCCCCCAGGAACTGTGCCCCGAAGGCCAGCGTCGTCACGGAGGCTTCAATCGAAGCCGTGGTCCCGGTGCCTCGCAGGGTCACCTGGGCGGCGCGCGGCGCGTTGCTCTGGACCTCCAGCACGCCGTTCTCCGACGTGGTCTCCGTGGGCTTGTAGCTGACCTGGAAGGTGCGGCTCCCCAGTGGCGGAATGGTCGAGCCCACGTTGAGCCCCGAGACCAGGAACGGGCCGTTCAGGGTCACCGCCGTCACGTTCAGCGACTCGCTTCCCGTGTTGAACAGCGTGAGCTCCCGGGGCGCGCTCACGCCGCCCAGCCGCTGGCCGCCGAACTCCATCACGTCGCTCGCCATCCGGGCGATGGCCTGGAGCCCGCTTCCCTCCAGCTTGACCACCGTGGGGGACGACGGCGCGTTCGAGAACACCCGGAGCACTCCCGCCGCGGGCCCATCCTCCAGGGGACTGAAGGTGACCTCCATCGTGAAGGCGTCGCGCGGAGCGAGCACCTTGGGGAACTCCGGGAGCACCGCCGAGAACGGCCCCGCCACCGCGATGGTGCTGATGCTGATCGACTGCGTCCCCGCGTTGACGAACGTCACCTGCACCGCCTTGCTGCTGCTCCCCACCTCCGTCCGCGAGAAGGACAGCGCCGCGGGGGTGGCGGTCACCATCCCCTCCACGCCCTTGCCGCTGAGCGGCACGGCCTGGGTGGAGCCCCCAGGCCCATCCGCGCTCAGCGTCAGCTCCTGCGTGAACTGGGCGGTGTACGGAGGCTCGAACGTCACCTGGACCTGGGTCGTGGCTCCCGGCGCCAGGCTGAGCCGCGTCGCCGGTGTCACGGCGAAGCCCGTGGGGGCCTGGATGGGCTCCACCACGATCGTCCCCGCGCCCCCGTTCTTGAGCGTCAACGTCTGGGGCGCGCTCACGCTGCTGACCTCCCGCGAGCCGAACTCCAGCGCCGTGCCGCCATCCGGCCCGGAGATCACGAGCGCGGGGACCTCCACGCCGGTGCCGGAGAGGGCGACCTTCAGCGCGGGGTTGCGCGGGTCGTTGCTGCGCAGGATGAGGTCCTTGACGGCGCGGCCCGCCGTGGGCGCGAACGCCACCGTCAGGTCCACCTGCTCCTTCGCCTGGAGGGTCAGCGGCAGGCCGGACTCCACCGTGAAGGGCGCCCCCACGTCGAAGGCGGTGAGGACCAGGTCGTCCATGCCCGTGTTGCTCACCGTCAGCTTCTCGCGAACCGGGGCGATGCCCGCCGTGTGCACGCCGAACTCCAGCGCGGTCGCCGCGACGGCGATGGCGGGCTCGATGCCCGTGCCGTGCAGCGCGACCTCCGCGAGCGGCGTGGTGGACCCCTGGGCCTGGATGTACAGCGGTTGGACCGCCTCCCCGGCCGCCGCCTTGAAGGACACCGTGAGCAGCAGCAGGCCCCCGGGCTGCAGCACCGCGCCTCCCGTGGGAAGGCCGCTGACGGAGAAGGGGGACTGGGTCTGGAGGGAGGGAATCGTGAGCGGCAGGCTCCCCACGTTCCTCACCTGGAGGGAGAGGCTGCTGGTCACGCCCACCTTCACGGCGCCGAAGTCGAGCGAGGTCGGATTGAGCTGGAGCTTCGCGACGCCGCCCGTCCCTTCGAGCGGAATCCGCAGCAGGGACAGGTCAGGGTCGCTGCTCTGGATGACGAGCACCCCGGAGTCGGCGCGCTCATCCTTGGGCGAGAACGTCACGCTCACCTCCAGGCTCGCGTTGGGCTTGAGCGTGAACGGGAAGGCCACCGGCGTCAGCGCGAAGGGACGCAGGACATCCATGCTCCGGATGACGAGCGGGGCGACGCCGTCGTTGGTCAACGTCACCTTCTGCGTGCTGGAGGCCCCCACCGCGACCGAGCCGAACGACACCCGGGTGGGTTTGAACGTGAGCACCGGCCGCCCCGCCTTGATGGTGATGTCGGCGGAGCTGAAGCAGTTGGTCTTCTCCGTGCGCAGCGTGAGGGTATTGAGGGTGCCGTATTGGTAGCCTGGCACGCCCGTCGAGTCGGGGGCGGCGTAGTTGACGTTCTGCGGCATGCAGCTGCCGCACCCAAACGATCCCAGTGCGGGGAGGGGGAAGGACCCCACGACCAAACTGTTCAGCCGGGCGGTGGTGATGCCACCGGCGTAGCCCCGGGCGTTGACGGTCACGAGCACCTCCCTCGCCACCCAGCCGGCAGGGAGAGGATCCTTGAAGCTCTGCACCCCGCCGTTCCAGTTCCCCGTGTTGTCCGAGCAGGCATAGGACGGCTGCTGGCAGATGGTGCACGTGGTCGCGCCCGTCCACCCCACGCGGGCGTTGAAGTTCCGGAACAACTCAATGGCCTGGGTCTGCGACGCGACGTCAGGCGTCTCGGGCACCTCCGGCGCCTCGGGCTCCACCGGCGAACAGGAGGCAAGGACAGACAGGCAGAGGGCAGTCAGCAGGGTGAGTCGACGCATCGGAGCGCCTCTCGTGAGGATTGGGGAGCCAGTCCCGGAAATGAAGGGCGCGAGAGCTTCGCATGAACCGTGAACACAACGCGACCCGCCAGCCTTTACATGGATGGTGTCCTGGGTACACGATGGGTCGAGGGCACGGACCCGGGAGGTTGGGACATGGTGAGACGCGAGGAGCGCATCGCGGGAGGGCTGTATGGGCTGCTCGTCGGAGACGCGCTCGGGGTGCCCTACGAGTTCCACCGGCCCGAAGCGATACCGGCCCCGGAGGCCATCGAATACGACCCGCCACCGGGGTTCCATCGCGCGCATGACCGCGTCCCCCCTGGCACGTGGTCGGATGACGGCGCGCATGCGCTGTGCCTGCTGGATTCGCTGACGTATCAGAAGCGGCTCGACTGCGAGGACCTGGGCCGGCGGCTGGTGAACTGGCAGGACCGGGGCTACCTCGCGGTGGACGGCGACGTGTTCGACGTGGGCATCCAGACCAGCGCGGCCCTGCGCCGGTTGCGCGACGGCACGCCCGCGATGCTCGCGGGCCCGAATGGCACGATGGACAACGGCAATGGCTCACTGATGCGCGTGTTGCCATTGGCCCTGTGGCACCAGGGCAAGGACGCCGCGCTCGTCTCGGACGCCATGGCGCAGTCGCGCGTGACGCATGGCCACGTGCGTTCGCAGGTGTGCTGCGCGCTGTATTGCCTCTGGGCCCGCCGCATCCTGGAGGGCGCGGTGGATCCGTGGGCCGAAGCC
The DNA here is from genome assembly GCF_003611695.1 of Corallococcus carmarthensis. Lineage (GTDB taxonomy): Bacteria > Myxococcota > Myxococcia > Myxococcales > Myxococcaceae > Corallococcus > Corallococcus carmarthensis. The sequence continues at coordinate 7,687 of NZ_RAWE01000196.1, forward strand.
GTGGCCACCTTCCGGGACCTGTACGTGGAGGGCTTCCCGCAGCGGGAGGAGCTGGAGGCCCACATCCGCCCGGATGACCCGGCACCGGGAACGGGGGGCGGCTACGTCGTGGACTGCCTGCGCTCGGCGCGTGCTTGCGTGGCGAACGGGAAGACCTACGAAGCGGTCGTCAAATCCGCCATCCGGCTGGGCCACGACACGGACACCACGGCCGCGGTGGCGGGCGGCATCGCGGGCCTCATCCACGGCCTGAACGGCATCCCGCACCGCTGGCGTTCACAGCTGCGCGGACAGGAACTGGTGGAGCCGCTCCTGGAGCGGCTCATGAAGTCGCTGGGCTGACGCGTCAGTCCGGGAAGATTTCCAGCACGTCCTTCAACATCGCCGCGCCCGTGCCCCGGGCGCCCTGCTCACCGTTGATGACGGTGTTCACGCCGTGCAGGTCGCTGCGGAACACCGCGCCCATCTCCATCGCGCCCAGCCGGGCCAGGGGATGGGACGCGTCCACGGCGGTGGGCCGCACGCTCCACTCCCACCGGTCCGCGCCCAGCGGCTCACCGCGCGCCAGCAGCAGCACCTGGCCGCCCTTCGCCCGTGCCGCGTCCAGCTCCGCGTGCGTCACGCCGCGCATGCCCGTCACCGCCACGTCCTTCAGCGTCGTGGGCGCGCGCATCACCGCGTTGGCCAGGATGACCAGCTTGCCCGCAGTGTCCCAGCCGTCCACGTCCAGCGTGGGGTCCGTCTCCGCGATGCCCAGCGCCTGTGCTTCCTTCAGCGCCGCGTCGTACGTCCTGCCCTCCGCCATGCGGCACAGCAGCAGGTGGCTGGTGCTGTTGAGCACGCCCTCGAACCGGCCCAGCTTCCCCAGCGCCAGATCCCGGCGGCCCACGTTCACCAGCGGCATGGACGCGCCCACCGCGGCACTGAAGCGCAGGGGAGGGCGGCCCGGTGACTCCAGGTCGCTCATGCCCGCCAGCTCCTGGAACCCCAGCACCAGCGGACCCTTGCTCGCGAGCACCGCCGCCATGCCTCGCATCAGGGCGTCCCGCGTGATGTCCAGGCCGGGCTGCCCGTCCTGGAAGCTCGTGGGTGTGGCCTCCAGCAGCAGGTCGGCCTTCACCTCGCGCACCAGGTCGCGCCCGGTCATCCCCGGACGGCCCACCACCGGCAGCGACGCCACGGAGTGCCGCGCCCGCTTCACCGCCAGCACCGCCCCGATGTCCAACCCGTGCGGCGACACCGCCGCGCCGCCCGAGTCCGCGAGCCCCACCGGCAGCAGCTCCAGCCGGTAGCGCTCGATCAGCAGCGACGCGCGCGACTGGAGGATCTCCAAGAGCGGCACGCCCACGTTCCCCAGACCCGTGAGCAGGAAGCGCACCGTGCGGACGGCGCGCGGGTTCATGGTGCGAAGGCCTCGCGCACGCCGTCGCGGCGCAGCGTGAAGAGCATCCACACCGCCACCGGCACGCCCACGAAACAGCCGGGCGTCAGCGTGTACATCGCGCAGATGGCGCCCACCGTCGCCAGGCCGTAGCCCTTGAGGTTCATCGCGTTCCACGCGCCCCAGATGGCCAGGAGTCCGCAGAGGATTCCGCCCAGGATGGCCAGCGCGAAGCCCGTCGTGAACTCCAGCACCACCGGCGCCTGCCCCGGCGTCGAGAAGGGCGACGCCACCTTCAGCGCCGCCAGCGTGGCGCCCAGCAGGCTGAAGGCGACGTGCAGCACGCCGACGATGAGCAGGAAGAACGCCGGGAAGCGCACGATCTGGAAGATCTTCAGGCGCGGATCGTCCGGCGACAGCTGAGGACCGGGGCCGCTCATGAGCGCCCCTTCAGCGCGCCCACGATCATCCGCGTCGCGGGGGACTTGTTCAGCGTGTAGAAGTGGATGCCCGGCACGCCGCGCGACAGGAGTTCCATGCACTGCACCGTGGCATGCGCGACGCCCAGCTGCACGACGGCATCCGGCTGATCCTTCACGCGCTCCATCTGAAGCGCCAGACGCATGGGCACCGTCGCGCCGCACATGCGCGTGAAGCGCTGGACCTGCTCGTAGTTGGTGATGGGCATGATGCCGGGGACGATGGGGACATTGATGCCCACCCGTCGCGCCCGCTCCACGAAGTCGAAATAGAAGGCGTTGTCGAAGAAGAGCTGCGTCACCACGAAGTCCATCCCCGCATCCACCTTGGCCTTCAGGTGTTTGAGGTCGTCCTCGCGCGACGCCGTCTCCACGTGGCCCTCCGGATAGCACGCACCCCCGATGCAGAAGTTGAAATCCTCTTCTCGGACGAATCGGACCAGCTCCTCCGCGTAGCGGAAGCCCCCGGGCACCGGCTCGAACGTCGTCTGGCCCTGAGGCGGATCCCCTCGCAACAGGAGCACGTTCTCGATGCCTGCCGCGTCGAGCCGGCGCAGCACGTCACGAAGCTCGTCGCGGGTGTGTCCCACGCACGTCAGGTGCGCCATCGCCTCAATGCCAGTGTGCTGTTTGATGTGCGTCACCAGCTCCACCGTCCGGTCGCGCGTGCTCCCGCCCGCCCCGTACGTCACCGACACGAACCCCGGTTCCAGCGGTGCAAGCTCCTCCACCGTGCGCAGGAGCGAGGCCACGCCCGCGTCCGTCTTGGGAGGAAAAAACTCGAAGGAGAAGCTCGGCTTGGACGGGTTGAGGCAGTTGCGGATCTTCATGTCAGGAGGAGTTTAGTCCCTTCCGCGTCGGCCTTGATCGGAGAAGGTGCGCCGCTATAGTCCGCGCCGTTTCGCCACCCCCCTTCCCACGGAGATGTCAATGACCCGGCGTACGCCCCTGAACGAGGCCCACCGCAAGCTGGGGGCCCGGATGGTCGACTTCGTCGGCTGGGACATGCCGGTGCAGTACTCGTCCGTCATCGCCGAGCACGAGGCCGTGCGCACCGCCGTCGGCCTGTTCGACGTCTCGCACATGGGGGAGATTGAATTCACCGGCCCCGGCGCCCTGGAGACCGTGAACCGGCTCATCTCCAACGACCTCGCCCGCTGCCAGGACGGCCAGGCCGTCTACGCGGGCCTGCTCAACGACCTGGGCGGTTTCGTGGACGACGTCGTCGCCTACCGCTTCAGCCCCGAGCGCATCCTCATCTGCGTCAACTCCAGCAACCGCGAGAAGGACTTCGCCTGGATGAAGGCGCGCGCGGAAGGCGTGACGCCGGTGGACCGCGGGGACGACTACGCGCAGATCGCCGTCCAGGGCCCCAAGGCCGTGGGGCTGGTGCAGCGCCTGACGAAGGCGGACCTGTCCCAGGTGGGCACCTACCGCTTCACGGAAGGGGAGGTGGCCGGCGTGAAGTCCATCATCTCCCGCACGGGCTACACCGGTGAGGACGGCTTCGAGCTGTACTGCGCCACCAACGACGCGGTGAAGCTCTGGGACGCGCTCCTGGAGGCCGGCCAGCCGGACGGCGTGAAGGCCTGCGGCCTGGGCGCGCGCGACTCGCTGCGCACGGAGATGAAGTACGCGCTCTACGGCAACGACATCGACGACGCGCACACCGCCCTGGAGGCGGGCCTGGGCTGGATCGTCAAGCTGGACAAGGCGGGCGGCTTCATCGGCAAGGACGCGCTCGTGGCGCAGAAGGCCGCGGGCGTGCCTCGCAAGCTGGTGGGCTTCGAGCTGACCGGCGCCGGCATCCCGCGCCACGGCTACCCCATCCTCAAGGACGGCGTCCGCGTGGGCGAGGTCACCAGCGGCACGCAGGGCCCCACGGTGAAGAAGCCCATCGGCATGGGCTACGTGCCCACGAACCTCGCCACCGAAGGCTCCACCTTCGACGTGGAGATCCGCGGCCGCGCCGTGCCCGCGGTCGTCGTGAAGACCCCCTTCCTCAAGAAGTCCTGATTCCCTCCCGTTCGCACCCGTTGCGAGGAGCCGCCTCCATGTCTGACAACATCCCGCAGGACCTGAAGTACACGAAGGAGCACGAGTGGGCCCGCATCACGGGCAAGACCGTGGTCGTCGGCGTCACGCACCACGCCCAGGAGTCGCTGGGTGACGTCGTCTACGTGGAGCTGCCCAAGCTGGGCGCCACCATCACCGAGGGCAAGAACTTCGGCGTCATCGAGTCCACCAAGGCCGTGTCGGACCTCTTCGCGCCCATCACCGGCACCGTGGTGAAGGTGAACGACGAGCTCACGGGCAACCCGTCCCTCATCAACTCCGACCCCTACGGGCAGGGGTGGATCGTGGAGGTCGAGCCCTCGGACGCCGGGCAGGTGGGCAAGCTCCTGGACGCCGCCGCCTACGAGCCGTTCACCAAGTAGTCACCGCGCGCGCAAGAACTCGGGCGTCCCGGTTGTTAGAGACGCTCCATGGAGCGCCGAGCCCGCTCGGACGCCGACCTTCTTGACGCACCTCACGCGAGCCCTTCCGACCATGTCCCTCAACTGGAAGTACCAGGAGTCCTTCGCCGGCCGGCACATCGGCCCGGAGACCCCTGAAGTGAAGCAGATGCTGTCCACGCTGGGCGTCACCTCGCTCGATGCCTTCATCGAGAGCGCCGTGCCTCCCGCCATCCGCTCCCAGGAGCCCCTGCGCCTGCCCGCTGGCCGTGGCGAGAACGAGGTGCTGGCGCAGCTGGAGGCCATCGCGGCGAAGAACCAGGTGTTCCGGTCCTTCATCGGCATGGGCTACAGCGACACCCACGTCCCCAACGTCATCCTGCGCAACATCTTCCAGAACCCGGGCTGGTACACCCAGTACACGCCCTACCAGGCGGAGATCGCCCAGGGCCGGCTGGAGGCGCTGCTCAACTTCCAGACGATGGTGACGGACCTCACCGGCATGGAGGTGGCCAACGCCTCCATGCTCGACGAGGGCACCGCCGCGGCGGAGGCCATGGCGCTGGCCATCCACGCCAAGGGCGACGGCACGGGCGGCGCGTTCTTCGTCTCCGACGCCTGCCACCCGCAGACGGTGGACGTGGTGCGCACGCGCGCCATTCCCCTGGGCGTGGAGGTCGTCGTGGGCGACCACCGCACGGTGGACCTGTCCCAGAAGAAGTTCTTCGGCGCGCTGGTGCAGTACCCGGCCACGGACGGCGTGGTGCACGACTACCGCGCCTTCGGTGAGAAGGTGCACGCGGCGGGCGGCCTGCTCGTCGTCGCGGCGGACCTGCTCGGCCTCACGCTGCTCACGCCCCCGGGCGAGTTCGGCGCGGACGCGGTGGTGGGCAGCGCGCAGCGCTTTGGCGTACCGCTGGGCTACGGCGGCCCGCACGCCGCCTTCTTCGCTACGAAGAACGCCTATACCCGCGTGATGCCGGGCCGCCTCATCGGCGTGTCCGAGGACGCGCAGGGCCGGCCCGCGCTGCGCATGGCGCTGCAGACGCGCGAGCAGCACATCCGCCGTGAGAAGGCCACGAGCAACATCTGCACCGCGCAGGTGCTGCTGGCCGTGATGGCCGGCATGTACGCCGTCTACCACGGGCCCAACGGGCTCAAGGCCATCGCGGAGCGCGTGCACGGGCTCACGGTGGTGCTGTCGCGGGGCCTGGCGAAGCTGGGCTTCAAGCCGCGGCATGATCAGTTCTTCGACACGCTGCGCGTGGAGCTGACGCCTCCCCAGGTCCGGGGCGTGCTGGCCGCCGCGGAAGGCGCGAAGATGAACTTCCGCCGCATCGACGAGAAGACGCTGGGCCTGGCGCTGGACGAGACGACGCGCGCCAAGGACGTGGAGGACATCCTCGCGGCCTTCATCCAGGGCGCGAACAAGTCCGCCGCCCCGGTGAACCTGGACGACGTCGCCGAAGGCCTGGAGAGCCCGCTCGCCCCCGAGCTGCGCCGTCAGAGCGCGTACCTCACGCACCCGGTCTTCAACCGCTACCACTCCGAGACGGAGATGCTGCGGTACGTGCGCCGGCTGGAGGCGAAGGACCTGTCCCTCACGCACTCCATGATTCCGCTGGGCAGCTGCACCATGAAGCTCAACGCCACCGCGGAGATGATCCCGGTGACGTGGCCCCAGTTCAGCAAGCTGCACCCGTTCGCGCCCACCTCGCAGGCGGCCGGCTACAAGGTCGTCTTCGAGCAGCTGGAGCACGCGCTGTCGCAGGTGACGGGCTTCGCCGGGTGCTCGCTCCAGCCCAACGCGGGCAGCCAGGGTGAGTACGCGGGCCTGCTCGTCATCCGTGCCTACCACCAGGCGCGAGGGCAGGGGCACCGCGACGTGTGCCTCATCCCGTCCTCCGCGCACGGCACCAACCCCGCCTCCGCGGTGATGGCCGGCTACCGGGTCGTCGTCACGAAGTGCGACGAGAACGGCAACATCGACCTGAACGACCTGCGCGCCAAGGCGGACGAGCACAAGGACAAGCTCGCCGCGCTGATGGTGACGTACCCGTCCACGCACGGCGTGTTCGAGGAGGAGATCCGCGAGATCTGCTCCACCATCCACGAGCGCGGCGGTCAGGTGTACATGGACGGCGCCAACCTCAACGCGCAGGTGGGCCTCACCGCTCCGGGCCTGGTGGGCGCGGACGTCTGCCACATCAACCTGCACAAGACGTTCTGCATCCCGCACGGCGGTGGCGGCCCGGGCATGGGCCCCATCTGCGTGGCGCCCCACCTGGTGAAGTTCCTCCCCGGACACCCGGTCATCCAGACGGGCGGGGCGGACGCCATTGGCGCCATCTCCGCGGCGCCGTGGGGCAGCGCCAGCATCCTGCTCATCTCCTGGATGTACGTGCAGATGATGGGCGGCGAGGGCCTGACGCAGGCCACGAAGCTGGCCATCCTCAACGCCAACTACGTCGCGGAGCGGCTCCAGCCCCACTACCCGGTGCTCTACCGGGGCAAGCGCGGCCGGGTGGCCCACGAGTGCATCGTGGACCTGCGCCCGCTCAAGAAGACCGCGGGCGTGGAGGTGGAGGACGTGGCCAAGCGCCTCATGGACTACGGCTTCCACGCGCCCACCGTGTCGTTCCCGGTGGCGGGCACGCTGATGATCGAGCCCACGGAGTCCGAGTCCAAGGCGGAGCTGGACCGCTTCTGCGACGCGATGATCGCCATCCGCCAGGAGATCCGCGACGTGGAGGAGGGCCGCGTGCCCAAGGACAACAACGTCCTGAAGAACGCGCCGCACACCGCGCGCACCCTCACCGCGCCGGAGTGGAACCGCCCGTACACCCGCGAGCAGGCCGTGTTCCCCACGGCGTGGGTGCGTGACAACAAGTTCTGGCCGTCCGTGGGACGCCTGAACAACGTGCTCGGGGACCGGAAGCTCGTGTGCTCGTGCCCGCCCATCGAGGACTACGACACGCCCTCGCAGAAGGTCGCGTAGCCGCCTTCGTCTTCGACAGCCGCAGTCACCGGGGCCGTCTTCCAGCACATCGGAAGGCGGCCCTCGTGTTTTCAGCGGGCCCGCGCGGGCTCCACGTGGACCACCACGTCCACGACCTGCGGGTAGGCGCCGTGCAGCGTCTCCTCCACCTTGTCCGCGACCTCGTGGGCCTGCGCGGTGGTGAGCTGCGGGTCGACTTCAATCTTCAGGTCCACGTAGACGCTCTCCTCCATGCCCCGGCTGCGCACGTCGCGGCACGAGCGCACGCCCGCCACCGCCAGCGTGTGCTGGGACACCTGCGCGGGGTCCAGCCGCGCGGTGTCGGAGAGGATGCCCACCGCCTGCCGGACGATGCCGTAGGCCACCCGCGCCACGAAGACCATCACCGCCAGGGCCACGAGCCCGTCCGCGCGCGGGAAGCCCAGCGCCACCAGGCCAATGGAGATGAGCACCGCGATGGTCACGAACACGTCCGACAGCGTGTGCTGTGCGTCCGCGAGCAGCAGCGAGCTCTTGTACTTCTCCCCGTAGTGCCGCTCCACGCGGGTGACGATGAGGTTGATGACGAGCGTGAAGACCATCACCGCCGCCATCATCACCGACACCGTGGGGTGCTTGTCGTGCAGGAGCGAGTCGAACGCCATGCGCCCCAGCTCCAGCATGCCCACGCCAATCATCGCGCCGATGCCCAGCGACGCGAGCGCCTCGAACTTGCCGTGGCCGTAGGGGTGATCCGCGTCCGCCGGCTGCGAGGCGACGCCCATGGCGACGAGCCCCAGCACGTTGGAGCTGCCGTCGATGAACGAGTGCAGTCCGTCCGCCGTCACCGACGCGGACTGGGCCATCAGGCCGAAGACGAGCTTGGCGACGGCCACCACCCAGTTGGCCACGAGGATGGCCAAGAGGACGAAGCGGACGTTCCGGTTGCGCTCCTGGAGCGCGGCGCTGCGGTCGACGAGGGGGGCTTCCACGGCGGGGGAGGGTAGTGCCGCGGGGCCCTCCATCGCGAGGCCTCCGTGCGTCCTACTGTCGGAACAAGCGCATCCGCGGCCCGCCGCCCATCTCCAGGAAGAAGCCGAACTGGAAGCGCACCGTCGCGTCCTGGCTCAGCAGGCCGGACGGCGGGTTGGGGAAGGGCTGCGCGCGCTTGAAGGACGCCACGGCCTCCATGTCCAGGAAGTCCAGGCCGCTGCTCTTCTCCACCTGGATGTCCTTCACCGCGCCGCGCTCGTCCAGGGTGATGCTGAGCAGCGTCTGGCGGTCGCGCCCGGAGTAGATGTTCCCCGTCGGGTCGCGCATGCGCAGCTGCTCGTTGGGGTTCCAGTGCATGCCCACGCTCTGCTTCACGCGGTTGAAGAAGCTGGCGTACTTCCACTCGCGCGTGTTGAGGAAGGTGCCGTCGCCCTCCTCCTGGTCCTGGAGCATGTCGTTGGGCGCCGCGCCCACCACCCGGTCCATCGCCGCCTGCGACGGCATTAGCGTGGCCAGGCCCGGTGAACCGGTGCGGCCCGTGGAGCCCTCCTGCTCGCTGTCCTCACCCTCGCCGGGCTGGATGCGCAGGCGCTTCGCGTTGCCCTGCGTGGCGTCGCTCTCCGACTGGTTCTTCACCGGCATGCCCGGACCTCGCTCGCGCGGGTCCGTCTTCATGGCGATCTCCTGCTTGCGGCGCGTCTCCGGCATCTCGAAGACGGGCTTCTTGCCGCCCTGGGTCTGCGCCCGGTCATCCGCGCCCTGGCCGTTGTTGCCCGACACGCGCGGGGGCTGCACCTGCTCGTTCGCCGCGCCCTCCTGCTTCTCGGGCGCCGTCCGCTGGGGCATGGCGTTGCGGTAGAAGGCCGTCTGGTCCCGCGCGCGGGTCTCCTTCTCCACCGTGTTGTTGTGCTCGGCCAGGTACTTCGCGTCCGGGGACTGCTGATCATTCCCCGGCGCCACGTCCACCACCTGGCCCTGGGGCTTCGTCTCGTCCGGCTTCTTCTCTTCCTTGGGCTCGCGCTTCTCGGTGGGGCGGGGCTTCGTCTGCTGCGGGGACACCGCCCCCCGGTTCTTCGCCCACTGGTCCGACGTGAGCGGCCTCACCGCCACGGACGTGGGCCGCGCGGGGCGCTTCTCATGCGGGAGGTTCGCCTGCACGGAGGACACCAGGAGCACGAAGCCCACGAAGGCGGCCTGGGCCAGGAGCGCCAGGAAGGCCGCCACCAGATAGCGCAGGGGGCCACGCTGCTTTCGCGCGCGCCGCTGACGCCAGTCTGTCGAGGAACCCGTGCCCACGGCCTGATGATAAACCTCCGGACCGCTTCTACAGTCCCGAACGTGCGGCCCGTAACACGCGGGACATCAAAGAGATTCACGAGCCAGGCAGCCGGTGCGCACGAATTGTTCCCTGGACCTCAATAGATGGGGGCCACCTCCGCCCCGTTGAAGTAGTAGCGCAGGATCTCCGGATAAGTCTGGCCCGCTTCCGCCCGGCCGATGGCGCCTGTCTGACACATGCCCACGCCGTGGCCCCAGCCGCCGCCCCGGAACAGCCATCCGGTGAGCCGGCCCTCGGCGTCCCGCTCGGCCTCCACCGTGGCCATGCTGCTGTTGAGCATCCCGAAGAGCCGCCGGATGTTCAGCTCCCCACGCACCTGGGTGGCCCCCTGCGTGCCGGACACGGTGAGCAGCCGGGCGCGCCCGGACACCCCGCGCTCGGACAGGGCGAGCCCCTGGACCGCCCCCACGCCCAGCTTCTCCGTGAGCGCGTCCACCTGGCCTTGCGTGAAGCGCTTCTCCCACCGGAACTTCGTGGGCTGCGCGAAGCTGGACAGCTTGCACGCGGCCGGCACGTCCGACGTCGCCAGCCACGCCTTGAGGTTCGACGGTCCGGGCACGTCCGGCGCGGGCTCCAGCAGGTCCGGCCGTCCGCGCAGGCTGGGGTCGGGCGGGCCGCCCCACACCACGTCGTTGTCCTCGGTGTGGCCGCCGCACACGGCGCTGTAGACCGAGTCCACCAGCCGCCCGTCCTGGCTGAAGAGGGCCTGGCCCCGGGTGGCCTCCACCGCGGCGGTGGTGCTGGCCGCTTCACCGGTGCGGCCCCGGTACACCGCGCAGTGCTGCTCCGAGCACAGCAGGTACGGATCCGCCAGGTGCTTGATGCCCACCTTCGCCAGCACCTCGCCCCGGGCGGTGACGGCCTGGGCCTTGAGCGCCTCCGGGTGCGCGCGCGCGAAGATTTCAGACGGCACCAGCCCCTTGAGCAGGTCCTCCAGGCCCACCACGTTCACCACCGCGAGCTTGCCGCCGCGGTCCGCCGCGAACTGGAGCGCGCCCCGGAAGGTGCGGTCCTCGAAGGCGTGGAAGTCGTAGCCCACGCCGTACTCCACCTGCCGCACGTCGAAGCCGCTGCCGTCCGGCGTCTCCGCGTCCAGCCGGTCCTGCGCCAGGCCCACCACGGCGTCGTTCTCGTCCTTCAGCTCCAGGATGGCGCTGGCCGGCTTGCGGACCTCCTCGAAGAGCGTGGTGCGCAGGCCGTAGCGGCGCAGCAGCTCCGCCTGTTGCTTCGCGGCGGCGGCGGGCGTCAGCGCCTCATCGCCCAGGAGGAGGTAGCGCCGGTTGTCGATGACCTTCCCCGCGATGCCGTACACGGAGCCCAGCGTGTGCGTGCGCACCGCGAGCCCCCGCGAGCGCCACGTCTCCTGCGCCTCCGCGAGCCCTGCCTTGTCCGCGAAGCGGAACTCACCCAGCTGCACCCGCGCGCTCCACTGCGCTGCTTCGCCCTGCGTCACCCGCACCGTCCAGCGCGAGCCCGCGGGCGCGTCCAGCATCTTGTCGCCCGGTCCTCCGAAGCGCAGCCGCATCCGGCCTCGCGGCGAGAACGTCACCACGTCGCGTCCCTCCATCAGCTTGATGGGCAGGCGCGGCTCGCCATTGCGGAAGTCCAGGCGCTTCAGGTCCTGTGGCCCGGGCAGGCCCGACGTGAGCGGATCCTCCAGGCCACTCGGAGCGGGTGGCTTCACTCCCGCGTCAGCGGTGGAGCTGGCGGGAACGGAGACCTCCGGCTCGCCCAGCCCCCGGGTGCCAGGGGCAGGGGAGGGCGCGGGCGTGGCGCAGGAGGCGAGCAGCAGGGCGGTCAGGAGCAGGACGGCTTTGGACACGGCGGCGGCACCGTAGCCGCCACGGGGCCGAGCGTCACGGTTCTCCCTCCCAGTGCAGCGCGTCTCGCCCTGGATGACCGGCAGTGAATAGAACGTCCAACGCCGTGCGTTGCCCTGCTCATGCGAATTCGAGGAGGCAACGGATTGAAGACGCGGCACACCCTGGTGGCCTCCCTGGCTGCCTGCACCCTGGCGCTTGGGCTGACCGCTTGTGGTGGCGGCGGTGGTTCTGGCGGGGGCACCGGCGGTTCCTCGAGCGGCGGTACCCAACCCCCCGCGACGAGCACGGGGGCCACTCCCAAGGTCGAAAAGACGCCCACCACCCCCGGCC